>CAZVPV010000001.1:0-132015 GCA_964629195.1 uncultured Candidatus Saccharibacteria bacterium
AAGCCATCCTTGCGGAGGCCAAAATTGAGCCTACCACTCGGGTGAAAGATCTCACTGAGGCTGAAATTCAAAAAATCAACGATCTCATTAGCAACAAATACATGGTTGAAGGAGATCTCAAGCGCCTCGTCACTAACAATATCAAACGTCTTAAAGACATTAATTCCTACAAAGGTATTCGTCATAAGGCTGGTTTGCCAGTCAATGGCCAGCGTACTCGTACGAACGCACGCACGCGTAAGGGTAGAGCGATCGCCGTCGGTGGGGCACAACCTAAAGCAGCGAGCAAGACTTAAGGAGTAGCTATGACAGAAGAGAAGGAAAAAACTACAGTAGCGACTACCGAACAAACCGAAGCAGTCGCTCCAAAGAAGGTGAAAGGCAAGAAAGGCAAGCGCGTCGTGAACGCCGGCCAAGTACATGTCCAAGCCACTTTCAACAATACAATCATTACCGTCACCGACAAGAATGGTGGAGCCCTGACCGCTTCATCAGCTGGCGCCAACGGTTTTCGTGGTAGCAAGAAAGGTACCGCTTATGCCGCCCAAATTGCCGCCGAAAAAGCTCTTGAGCTAGCGAAGCGCGAGCACGGCTTGAACAGCGTTGACGTTTTCGTTAGCGGTATCGGCCTTGGTCGCGACAGCGCCATCCGCGCCGTATCGAACGTCGGTATTCGTATTGATAGTATCACAGATGTAACCCCAATCGCACACGGCGGTGTACGACCTAAGGGAGAAAGGAAACCGTAATGGCACGAGATACCTCTCCAATCGTAAAACAAAGCCGTCGCGAAGGCTATGCGCTTGCGCCTAAAGCCCACAAAGTGATGGCCAAAAAGTCCGGCATTCCAGGTGAACATGCCGACATGCGCGTCCGTGGTGGTAGTCTCTACCTCACACAGCTCCGCGAAAAGCAAAAAGTGCGCCGTCTTTACGGCTTGCTTGAGAAGCAATTTGCTAAACTGATGAAAGAAGCCGCTCGCGCCGACGGTCTGACCGGCGAAAACCTGCTCCAATTCTTGGAGCGCCGCGCTGACAACGCTGTTTACCGCGCTGGCTTCGCGACTACTCGTCGCCAAGCTCGGCAGCTGGTCTCGCATGGACACTTCCTGCTCAATGGCCGCCGCATCGACATTCCAAGCATCCGCTTGAAAGTCGGCGATATACTAGAAGTGCGACCAAAATCGCAAAAATCCGAATATTTCAAGAATCTCGACAATATTGTCAGTAGCGCGTCTACCACCCCTCTGAGTTGGCAAAAATCCGATCCGAAGAAAATGAAAATCGAAATCACCGGCTTGCCAAAGCGCGAAGAAGCTGAAGCTGGTATTAATGAACAACTAATCGTTGAGTACTACTCACGTTAAGGAGGAACTAATGACGACAAAAGTTATTCACGAAGCAAATTTGGCCGAAGTCAACCAACTGGGTGACAACAGTGCTGAATTCGTGATCCGACCGCTATTCCACGGTTACGGTAATACTCTTGGCAACTCGATTCGTCGCGTCCTGCTTTCGAGCATCAAAGGCGCCGCCATCACTGCCTTCAGTATTGACGGAATTTCGCATGAATATACTGCAGTTCCAGGCGTCCGTGAAGATGTGGTCGACATCATGCTTAACCTCAAAAATATTCGGCTCAAATCACATTCCGATGAACCGGTTGAGGCTACGCTCGAAGTCAAAGGCAGCAACACTGATTCCGAAAGTGCTGTACTTGCCAAAGACATCAAGCTCCCAGCTGACGTCGAACTCGGCAACCCTGACCAAATCATCTGCCACATCGACGATCCTAACTACGTCCTCAAGATGAACTTCGTCATCGAAAACGGCCGTGGCTACTGGTCAATCGAAAACTCCAGCGAAAACCGTTTGCACAGCGACATGATTGCGCTCGACGCCGTCTTTAGCCCCGTGCTACGCGTGCGTTTCAACGTCGAGAACACTCGTGTTGGCCAAGACACCAATTTGCAACAGCTCAACATCACGGTAACCACTGATGGCACTATTACCCCAGAAGAAGCCTTCGAGGAAGCTAATGCAATTTTGGTTAATCAATATACCGCACTCGCAGGCGGCACTACCGTCGAAAGCGCTCCAGCGCCTGGCGTTGAAACCGAGACTGAAGATTCTGGTCTTAACCTGCCGATCGAAGAACTTGGTCTTTCTGCTCGCACAGCTAATGCCCTAGTCAACAATAATATTAAAACCGTCCGCGATCTCGTCGCTCTTTCTGAAATCGATCTCAAAGATCTCAAAGGTTTCGGTCAAAAAGCCCTTGACGAGGTGAAGGACAAACTAACGGAGTTGTTATAATGCATCGTCACGGATACAAAGGCCGCAAATTCGGCCGTGAAACCGATCAACGACGAGCTTTACGGCGTGGGTTAATCAAAGCTCTGATCGAAAATCTCGAGATCACGACTACTCTAGCACGTGCTAAAGAAATCCGTCGTGAAGCTGAGAAAGATATCACCATCGCGAAAAAAGGTGGTCTGGCGAACCGTCGCCTGCTCATCTCTCGTCTTGATGATATTAAAACTGCAGACTTGCTAATGGACGTTATCGCCCCCCAAATCAAGCGCGATTCCGGTTATCTCCGGATTGAGCGCGCCGGTTTCCGTCGTGGTGATAATGCCGAAATGGCTACCATTAGCTTTGTCGACAATATTAATCTAGACGCTCCTGCCGCAGCGAAGAAGGAGAAGAAATAATGAAAGGTGTCGCAAAAACTTACAGCCAAAAACCGGCCGACATCGCGCGCGAATGGTGGATTATCGACGCCGGCACCATGCCACTCGGCAAACTCGCCGTCGCTATCGCTGATAAGCTGATGGGGAAGAGTAAAACTACTTACACTCCCCACGTCGACAACGGTGATTATGTCGTTGTCATCAACGCTAAAAACATCCAAGTCACTGGCGACAAGATGACCGACAAGATGTACTACCGCCACAGTGGTTTTCCTGGTGGCTTGACCGAGCTGAAGCTCGAAGAGGTTATCGAGAAGAACCCTCGCGTAGCAATCGAACATGCCGTCAAAGGTATGTTGCCAAAAAACAAACTAGCAGCTGGTCGACTCGCTAGACTCCGGGTTTTCGACGGTGCTGAGCACGCTCATACCGCCCAGACCCCCAAAGAAATCAAGACGGAGATTAAATAATGGCAACCAAGGATTCTTATCTCTACGGACTCGGACGCCGCAAATCCGCAACCGCTCGCGCCCGCCTCTACAAGGGCAAAGGGAACATCACGATCAACGACAAAGATGCTCTCGAGTATCTTTCCGGCAACAAAACTTACCTTGCCGAAATCACTGACCCGCTTGCCCTCGCCGAAAAGCAAAACGACTACGATGTCACCATCAAAGTCAAAGGTGGCGGCCTAGCTGGCCAAGTCGACGCAATCAAGCTCGCCATTTCTAAAGCTATCACTACTGAAATGGCCGACTTACGCCCAGTTTTGAAGAAGGCCGGCTTCTTGAAGCGCGACCCGCGCGAAAAGGAGCGCAAGAAATATGGTCTACGCTCTGCCCGCAAGAAAGAGCAGTTCTCCAAGCGCTAAGTTTTGCAAAAACGGCAAATATGTCCAAACCAAAAGTTTGGACATATTTTTATCTAGAAAGCAGTTGGAGAAGTCTTAAACTTCTGTTAAACTATTACTATGTTGCCAAAAGCTCTACAAGATGCAATTGACGCCCTAGGCTACTTGCCTGGAGTTGGCGCGCGCACTGCTGAGCGCTATGCTTACTATTTATTCAAAAACAATGCCAAACTCAGCACTGAAATCGCTGACGCTTTGAATAATTTGCATCTCGGCGTCAAATCTTGCCCAGTCACCTTTGCTCTGATTGATTATAACGAAGAAATTTCGCTGCTCTACACCGACCCGACACGCGACAAGTCAACCATCCTTGTAGTCGAAGAGCCGCTCGACATCTATGCTCTCGAACAAACCAAACAATTCCACGGCACCTACCATGTCCTCGGCGGCGCAATTTCGCCCATTGACGGCATCACGCCTGACCAGCTTCATATCAAAGAACTCTTAGACCGTATCGAGCCTGACGGAGTAAAAGAAATCATTATCGCCACCAACCCGTCGGTCGAAGGTGAATCAACCGCTCTCCTACTTCAAAAGATGCTCCACGAAAAGCATCCTGACGTGAAAATTACTCGCCTCGCTCGCGGTCTACCGCTTGGCGTCGATCTGTCTTACGCCGACCAAATCACCCTTTCCGCCGCCCTCGAGCACCGCACTGATCTATAAACCACCATATATAATATATTGTCATGAAAATTAACGTCCCAAAACTCACCAAATCCAAAGCTATCGCACTTTTCGTGATCTTGTTCTGTGCCGTAGCTTGGTGCTGTCTAATTTTCAAACTCTCCAGCATGACTTCCGAAAGCTCCAATAGCAGCAGCTCTAGCATAGTCGAGCATAGTATCAGCCGAATTCTCACCCTCACCAACGCTTACGAAATCACCAATTCTCACCCCGACCCCGAAAATCTTGCCAAGGCTACTCGCTTGATCAACGCCCCGCTCCGCAAAGTTATCCATGCTTCAGTTTATCTCGTCCTAGCCATTCTACTCATCACTATCGGCGTCGTCATCTTCGAGCATCGTCACTATTTCCTACTTTCGCTCAGTGTGCTTATTTTCTGCTTCATCTTCGCCTTGCTCGACGAGTATCACCAAACTTTCGTCGACGGTCGCACTGGGCAATTTTTTGACGTTTTTATCGACACACTCGGCGCCGCCATTGGTCTACTCGTCGCTGCAACTTATCAACTCGCTTGGCGGCTCGGCCGCCGCAGCCTTCAAAGATCAAACAGCTAAAAATCCTAATCCTAACCAAAATCCATTCCGAAAATCCTGGTCATAGCACAAATCTATTACATTTTTTCCTAACCATAACCAAATTCAATCCAAATAGTCAAGCACAAGTGTATTCTATTTTACAAAAAGTCAAAAATACTCTTCCCAGAACACGTTCTTCATGATATAATACAAACAGAGTTAATTAAGAACCCTCTCTGAGGATTTTTTGTTTGTATGAATAATCAGATCACAATCACCGCCGAAAGCATCAATACTTATAAAAGAAAAACCGTCCATAAGCAAGTTTTCTTCATTGCCAAGCGTGCTTTTGATTTGTTCGTAGCCATCCTCGCTTTACCGCTACTCGGCCTCACGGCGGTCATCGTCAAAATTCTCTACGTCTGCACCGGCGACTTTGCGCCAATTTTTTATTCCCACAAAAGACTTGGTAAAAACGGAAAGGAATTTATGCTCCATAAATTCCGTACCATGGTACGGAATTCCGACGATTTGCTCGCCGAGTTACTCCGCGACCCTACTTTCCACTACGAATGGCATTCCGATCACAAACTAGCTGACGATCCGCGCATCACCAAAGTCGGCAAACTTCTCCGTCGCAGCTCGATCGACGAACTTCCACAAATCATCGATATCATCCTTGGTCACATGTCGCTCATCGGCCCGCGCCCCATCACACGTCCCGAAGTTGAAGCCTACGGAGCTGACCAGCAACTCCTACTCAGCCTGCGCCCCGGCCTCACCGGTTGGTGGGCTTGCAACGGTCGCAGTTGTACCAGCAACGCCAAACGCCAAGAACTCGAATTATACTATTGCGAGCACGCCTCCATCCTACTCGACTTGAAGTGCTTTACGAGAACCATTGTCAAAGTCATCACGCAAGAGGGGGCAAGATGAAAAAAACTTCGAATTTCCCATCATACAGTGTGCTCATGAGCGTTTACCAAAACGATAGGCCCGAATGGCTCAAAATCGCCATCACGAGTATATTAGAACAAACTATCCCACCCGCCGAATTTGTTATTGTTGAAGATGGCCCAATTCCAAATAATCTAAAACGCACCATCGCCAAATTTGAAAAATCTCACCCCAACTCGTTCAAAATCGTCAAGTTACCGAAGAACCAAACTCTCGGCCCTGCGCTTAACCGTGGTATCGAAAATTGCACTAATGAATACATTGCCCGCATGGACGCCGATGATTATTCTGTGCCTACGCGCATCGAGCAACAATTCGAAGTTTTTCAAAGACATCCTAAACTAGCTTTAGTTGGCTCCAATGTTCTCGAATTCGAAAATGACATTGAACATCCCGTTGCTAAAGTTGAGCTACCAGAACAGCCCAAAGATATCCTAGCCTTTGCCAAGCGCCGTTGTCCACTTCGTCACCCCTCGCTATTATATAAAAAATCCGCCGTCGAAAAAGCTGGAAATTATCGTGCGTGCTATCTCTGCGAAGATTATGACTTATATATCCGCATGCTCCAGAATGGTGCCAAATTCTACAATATCCAGGAGCCGCTCACTTTCATGCGCATTGACCAAAATTTCTACAAGCGCCGTGGCGGCTTCAAATACCTCACCTCCATTCTCAAGTTCAAAAAAGAACAAGTCAGAAACGGTTTCTTCACACGCAAAGATTTTATCATTAGCTCGTTGCCACATGTTTTTGTTTGTCTATTGCCAAATAATCTACGCACGGTTATATATAAACGCTTGCTTCGCAAAAAACCATCCCCAGAGCTTAGCTTACCCATCAAAGTCTTGCAAATCGTACCAAACATGCAAGCAGGCGGTCTAGAAACATTTATCATGAATGTCTATCGCAAAGTCGATCGTCAAAAAATTCACTTTGATTTTCTTACTCATTACAAAAAACCACAATTTTTTGACGCAGAAATTAGACAATTGGGCGGGAAAATCTACCGTTTCAGTCTTCGTGAAGACCACAAACTATTCAAATATATTCGAGAACTCAATCATTTTTACAAAAAACACCCAGAATACAAAATTGTCCACTGCCACATGAATAGCATCGGTTTTATTCATTTTTTGGTAGCAATTCACAACGGCGTAAAGGTGCGAATCTCCCACAGTCACAATACGAAAGTAGAACACACTCCTAAAGGTATGTTGAAGGCCTCCCTCATCCAACTCGTCAAATACGTTTCAACCCACGATTACGCTTGTTCAGAGGAAGCCGGAAAATATCTCTTCGGCTCTCAACCTTTTACGATTGTTCCCAACGCCATAGATGTTAAGAGTTTCAAATTCTCCACCCAAAAGCGCAATAAGTTTCGCAAGCAATACAATCTACAAAAAAAGACCGCCATCGGCCATATCGGACGTTTCGATAAGCAAAAGAATCATAAATATATTATCGATGCATTCGAAATTGCCCACAGTAAAAATTCCAATGTCAGTTTGTTGCTAGCCGGAACAGGGAAGCTTGAACCACAAATCAAAGAATACGTTGCAGAAAAACAACTCACAGACAGCGTCATTTTCTTGGGCACCATCAAAAATACCGCCGAATTTTATTGTGGTATTGATATTTTTATCCTACCATCTTTATTCGAAGGCATTCCAGTCACAGCCATTGAAGCTCAAACCTCTGGTGTTAAATGTATTCTATCAAATAAAATCTCCCCCGCCGTCAAAATAGCTGAGAACATAATCTACCTACCAATCACCAAGTTTTCCAAACCAAAATGGGCTAAAGAAATGCTTAGTACTAGTCAAGATAACCGCAACACTAGCTACAAAACGATACTCAAAACATCATACAACATAGATCAAACCGTAAGTCTTCTTCAAACAAAATATTTTGAAATGCTCAATCAAAGTGGGAGATACGAAAAATGCTAATCTATTTTGTCTGTCTCATTATATCGTTAGTTTGTGCTAGCATTGCCGCAAAAAGCCAAACAAAGAGAGCTCGTATTCTAGCAATCATCCTTTCTATGGCCCCATTCATCCTACTTGCCGCGCTGCGAAGTTATAATGTAGGCATAGACACTTGGAAAAACTACGGTTCCGCTTATACTAGCATTGCCCTATATGGAGACCGCTTTGATATCTGGGAATTTTTGCTCGTAAAGTACGAAATCGGCTTCAGTGCACTCGTTTTCATTTTATCAAAAATCTGCACTGACCCCATCATTCTATTTTCTATCTGCGCCATCATCATCATCGGTTTTACTTATGTGGCAATCTTCCAACAATCGAAGAAAGTCAACTACAGTATTGTCATCTTCTTTCTTTCAGGAGCATTTTTGCTATCAATGAACGGTATGCGAAGCTATGCCGCCGTCGCAATTGTATTGTATGCCCTAAAATACATTCCTACGCGCAAATTCTTCCATTTCTTTGGCTTCTTATTTCTAGCTACACTCATACATCGTAGTGTACTCATTTTTGCCGTTTTCTATCCACTCTACTCAATCAATTTCAAGCCTAAACATCTACTCTGCGCCATCGGTATCAGTATCATTGCTCTACCTCTCATTCCGGTAATAGCCCAAGCCTTACTATCTAGTACTCCATACATCAACTATTTCAATGGCACAAAAAATTTCGTCGATCCGCTCTGGAGTATGCTTATTATCAATATTTTTCTATTTTGTTTCTATCTCTTCAACTATTACAAAACTTCCAAAAAAGACCAGCTCTGCGCGTTTTATCTCAAAATCCAAACCTTGTCTGTCATCGTCTGCATTGCTTCCTTTATCCTACCGCAATCTTATCGTGTCGAACAAATTATCGATTACGTTCAAATTTTATCCATTCCTTATAATCTCTACATGCTTCGCAATGTAATTAAACTAAAAAAATCATATTACTTCGCTTTCAGCAGTATTATATTACTAATTTTCGGCACATACTTTACAAATTCTTTCATTCTTCATGACAATAATGTCGTGAGGGATTACAGTAGCATCATCGAAAGCTGGGGAGAGAAAAATGATTGACGTTACAGTTATAGTTGCCGCCTACAACGCAGAGTCGACCATCAAAAATTGCCTTGCGAGTCTTGCGCAGCAAACTTTTGACAAGCCAATACAAATTATCGTAGTCGACGACGGCTCCGCCGACAACACACTCTCAATCCTTAAAGATGCTCAAAGCAACCAAAAAATGGATATATACAGTCAAAAACATGCTGGAGTTTCAACCGCAAGAAATCTCGCCCTTAGTAAAAGTCAAGGAAAATTTATTTGCTTCGTTGACGCCGACGACACAATTGAGCCGGACTTTATCAAAATTCTCTACGATCTAAATATACAAAACCAAACAGATATTTCCGCTTGCAATGTAAACTACGTCTATAAAAACTACATCCAACGCCCGTTAAAAGTACAGTCGAGAACACTTACCGATAATGAATATCTCTCAAGTCTTCTTTACGAAATTAAGGGTTTTGTTGCCAATAAAATGTTTTCAAAGGAATTTATCGGACAAGCCACCTTTACTCCTCAAATTTCTATCTGCGAAGACTTTTTATTTAATATTGATATCGCCAATAAGCACCCCAAGGTTTCCGTCACCAACCAACCCCTATATAACTACACTCAAAATCACGACAGCGCTACTAACACAGCATACTCAAGCCAGAAAATCGACGAGATCAAAGCACTCGAACGTATTATCACTAAAATATCTGATCCAATTGTCAAAAAACCATATTTAATCGAAAGTTTACAGATCGCCTATAAGCATCGAAATAGCATAAATAAATTCAAAAATAGAGGTTTAGCACAGGAAAAAGCATATCTCGAAAGCTTCATCAGCAAGACAAAGCAAGAGTTACAAAACTACTATGACTCGGACTACAAAATCGCATTTAAACTTTCCCTATATAAAAATTTTTATCCCGCCATTAGCTGTCTCAAAAACTTGAAGCACTCTATTAGGAGAATCGTATGAGACTAAGCATTATTATCCCCGCATACAATGCTGAGCAACCCATTTCTGCATGTTTACGCAGCATCTTCGACGCACTAACTACCCCCTTAGATTTTGAGGTCCTCGTTATCGACGATGGGTCAACCGACAGCACGACAAAAATCATCCACCAATACCAAAAAATACATCCCGAGCTCCGCATCTTTTCTCAAATTCATCACGGCGTCTCTTCCGCACGCAATTTCGGTTTGGCACAGGCAAAAGGTGAATATATTTGTTTTGTCGATGCTGATGACACTCTAGCGCAAAACTGGTGCAAAGTGGTCATCGGAGCTTGTCAAAAACATCGAACTAGCGATTTTATCATTTTTTCAGACAGCCAAAGTCACCCCCAAACCAACGAAGATATTATCCTAGCAATTTGCGGCATAAATTCCTCGAACCACATGAGCACCGTTTGGTCAAAACTTTACAAAAAATCTATCATCGACGAACACCACATCGTTTTTTCAGAACAAATTATCAACGGAGAAGATTTACTTTTCAATCTCCAATATAATTTTCATGCCAAAAGCCCTTGCTTCGTTTCGCATACTTTTTATAATTATACCCCACAAACTATCTCCGCTACTCAAAGTTTCAATTCTAACTTCATCGCATCAGACACGACATTCCAAAAAACGCTTAAAGGCTACTTGGAACAATATCCGATAGAGTCTTCCAAAATACTTTTATTCAGTCGCGTTAACGCTTGGCTCGAATTCTTCAAACGCTATAGCTATAATCAAAAATATCAACGTTCTGAATTCCAAGCTCTTACTGAAAACTCTGACTATCAACAAGCGCTCCAGCAATACCGCCATGTCTCAGCATACTTTCCCCGAACGAAGCTCATTATACTACGCCTCCTACAGTATCACGCATATCACCTAGTTTATCTACTATTCAGGCTCAAATGCACTTTCACTACCAAAAAATCAACAGATAGGGACATAATATGAAGGCAACGAAACATTCATCAAAAATCGGTATCATTACATTCCACGCTTCTCATAACTGCGGGTCATTCATGCAGTCATATGCTCTGCAAAACTTTTTACTAAAGCATGGCTACCAAAACGAAATTATTGATTTTTCTACACCCGGGCAACAGGAATTTTATCAAACTTCTTTCAAAAATAATTCCATCAAAAACCTTATCAAAAATCTTGTCCTGCTCCCGCATCAGAAAATTCTTAAAGATACTTACCAAAACTATCAAGATTTTATCGAGAAGAATCTTAAACTCTCAGCAAGGAGATTCAGCACTAGTTCCGAGCTAAAAGCATGTAGTTTCCCCTACGACACATATATCAGCGGCAGCGACCAAATTTGGAATATCACTATCGACGACAGTGACGACGCATACTTCCTCAACTTTGTTAAATACGGCAAAAAAATTGCTTATGCACCGAGCTTCGGTTCCAAAAATATCATCAAATATACCGAAAGAAACGAATATCAAAAATATCAACATTATCTCAACGCTTACAATACAATCAGCATCCGCGAAAAGAACGGCCAAAAGTGGCTTAAAGAAATGATCGACAAAGATGTACCAGCCGTGCTTGATCCTACTTTGCTGCTGTCACAAAACGACTACGAATCAATCCGAGAATCATACGATCAGGAAATCACCAAACCTTATATTTATTACTATTCCCCAAGTTATAACCCAAAAATCAACCAACTAGTCAAGCAAATCGCTCAAAAATACCGCCTTCAAGTGATTGCTTGGAGTCCTCGCAGTTATTATCTGAAACATATGAATCTTTCTAGTTTTTACCTACCCAAAAAACAGAACCCCGGCGTCTATCTTTCACTCATCAAAAATGCAGAACTTGTCATCACTACTTCCTTCCACGGTACAATTTTTTCCACTATCTTCCGTAAAAAGTTTTGGACCATCAAGAATGGTGATATGTATGGCGACGACGACCGCGTCAAAACACTCATCGAGCAACTAGGCATTACCGAACGACTCATTTCGACCAATTTCGATCCGAATTTTGACTACCTCCAAGAAACCGACTACGAAACATACGACAAGAATCTGCCCGAACTTCAAAATCTATCGCAAAACTTTCTATTTGGAGCGCTAAAACAAAATGACTAGCAAGCTAAAACAAAACCTTTTTTATAACATCACGCTCCAGCTTTTTAATGTCTTGCTACCACTACTCACCATCCCATATATTTCACGCATCTTGGGTGTCGAAAACAACGGTATTTATGCCTATACCTACTCCATTGTTAATTATTTCGTGCTTTTTGCCATGCTGGGTATTAACAACTACGGGAATCGTCGCATCGCCAAAGTCCAAAGAAGCAAAGCGCGTCTAGCCACAGAATTCCTGTCGATTTATACCGTCCAAGCCATCCTCTCCGTTGTTGCAATTTCAGTTTACTTATTGTATTGTTTGCTCCTCGCAGAATACCGAGCAATAAGTTTAGTCGAAACCATTTTCTTGATATCAGTCTTGTTCGATGTGAGTTGGCTATACTTTGGCTTAGAAAAATTCAAGAAAACCACCACGCGTAGCATCGTTGTCAAAATTATATCTTTCGGCCTTATCCTGGCTCTCGTACATAGCGCAGACGACCTCAATATTTATACCCTCATCATGGCCAGCTCCACACTTATCAGCCAGCTCATACTTTGGGCCAACATTCCTAAATACGTCAATCTCAAACTCGCAAACATCAACTTGCGCAAAATATTTTCCCATTTTAAGGGTATTATCATCCTCTTCGTACCAGTTATTTCTTATTCAATCTATCGCATTATGGATAAAATTATGCTCGGGGCAATGTATTCTGTTGATGAAGTCGCATTCTACGAATATGCTGAAAAAATTATCAACCTCCCAGTCGGAATTATTACCGCCGTAGGCACCGTCATGATGCCTCGAATCTCCAATCTAGTCGCAAACCAGCAAATTCCCAGTATTAAAAAATATATTCGCCAATCGCTCGAATTATTCTGCTTTCTAGCGCTCCCCTGCTGTTTTGGACTCATCGCTATTAGCCAAAATTTCATCACTTTATTTCTGGGCAACGCGTACGCTCCAACCGCCGCAATTGCCAGCTTCCTATCTTTGGCCATTCCTTTCACAGCCTGGGCAAACGTCATTAGAACTCAATGGCTCATTCCGAATGAGAAAGATAGTATCTATATTTATACAACCATCATTGCAGCAATCCTAAATTTTCTTATCAATTTCGCCCTAATCCCGCACCTTGGAGGAATTGGAGCCGCTATCGGTACGATTTATGCAGAAGCATTCATCACGCTTTCACAATCATTCTTGTGCCACAAAGATTTAAAATTCCAGCTAGTCCTACGTCCCACGATTCGCTTTTTCTCCACTGCTTTAGTGATGTTTAGTATAATCATCTTTATTCCTACGTTAATCACAAACCAAATTATCTGCATCATCGTTCAAATAATACTCGGTAGTACCGTCTATCTAGGTCTTAATCGAAAATATGTCCATAAGATTTTTTATCAAGCCCGAGGATCAACTTGACATTTTACATAACAGAACATAACAACCATAATAATTTATAAGGAAACCATATGACTACACAAAATCTCAAACCAAACCCCTCAAAGCAGACACAAGCAAACTCATCCAGTCTTCTCATCGTCGGCAAAATCATCACTGCTATACTAAGTGCTAGCTATATCTTATTACTCGGCACGCTCATTCAACTCAACATTTTACCAACACACTATTTCATCATCGCTACCATTATCATTACAGTACTAACCTCACCTTGTATCATTCTCACCTGGCGCAAGCACACTAGGAAAACCCTCAAAATACCATTTGCGCTAATTTCCATCATTCTCAGCATGATATATTGTGTCATTAGTAGCTATTTTCTTCAGACCTCCAATTTCCTCAGTAACCTTAAACCCCAAAACACCCTCACCGAACATTACTACGTTGTCGTTCAGAACGATTCCGAATTCCAAGACATCAAAGATCTTGAACACAAGTCCATCCAAACCTTCGACGAAAAAACTGACATCTATACTTCCGCACTCCAGCAGCTGAACTCCGCCGTTTCGACCAATCTCAGCACAGTTGACGCCGTTTCTGACCTCGCCAGTCACCTACTCAAAGGTCAAACCGACGCCATTTTCCTCAGCGCCACCTACAAAGCCATGCTCGAAGAGGACGACGAAACTTTCTCAAACAATGCTCGCATCCTCTATACCATCGAAGTCAGCGTCGCCATTGAACCTGAAACCCAAACCAACATCGACGTCGTCACCGAGCCCTTCACCATCTTCATCAGCGGCGCCGACGCTTATGGCGGTATTTCCGACCGTAGCCGCAGCGACGTCAACATGCTCGCCACCGTCAATCCTAAGACCCACACCATCCTCCTCACTTCTATCCCGCGCGACTACTATGTCCAACTTCACGGTACCACCGGCCCACGCGACAAACTCACCCACGCCGGCATCTATGGCGTCCAAATGTCCGCAAACACCATTAGCAATCTACTCAACGTGAAGATTAATTATTACGTCAAGGTTAATTTCTCCACTGTCGTCAACCTGGTTGACACTATTGGCGGTATCGACGTTTATTCCGATCAAAAATTCGTGCCTTGGACCAATCGCGCCATCACCATACCCGAAGGGAACGTTCATATGGACGGCGCCACCGCCCTCGCTTTCGCTCGCGAACGCAAATCCTACGCCACTGGCGATCGTCACCGCGTTCAGAATCAACAAGCCGTTCTAAAAGCCATTATCGACAAAGTCTCACACTCCACCGTCCTTCTCACGAAGTATTCTGAAATCTTGAATGATCTCTCAAGTTCACTCGAAACCAACCTCGGCAAAGACGAAATTTCTAATCTTATTCGTCTCCAACTTCAAGATATGCCGAATTGGCAAGTTTATGAATATAACCTCAACGGTTCCGACGCCCGCGAAGTCACTTACTCAATGGGGAATCAACCGCTCTATGTCATGATGCCCGACCAAGCCACTGTTGAAGCTGCCCATAATTACATTACCGCCGTTCTGAACGGGGAACCAGTCAACCTATAGGCTCCAAATTTCGGACGAATTCTCCAACTTTTGCTGAAAATTCGCCCGAATTTTCCAATCACCAACAAAATTTCGCCCGAATTTTTCAGCCATTATCAAAATTTTGTCCGAATTTCACGATTTCCACCAAAATTTTATCCAAATTTTCAAAAAAACTCTTCACATTTATTATACTTGTGCTATAATAGACCCAAACAGAGAGTGTATTGGAGGTAAATAAAATAATGCGTAGCCACTATTTTGGGCTATCTAGACAAATGAATCGCCATCTCAGCCCGGCGATTCAGGGAACAAATTTGTCTATTCGAGCCATGCGTCTCGAAAATCTCAACCCGTTCCATTGGTCGAAGCGTACTGTGCGCGTCTTCACGGCCTTATTCTTCATGGTCATGCTGCCAGTCTACCTTTTCATCGGTGTTCAGCCAGCTATTTCCATCAACCATGCTGACTGGCCTGAGCTCAGCATCGCCAGCGTCCATCTCACCACGCCCGTCGAGCCGCTCGAGCTAGTCGACCATCAGCTTACCGCACCCGATCGCATCGCCGGCAGTTACAGCCAACACGAGAACAAAACCCTACTCATCGGTCATTCTTCCTCGATTTTCAACAATCTCAACCAGCTCCAAAACGGTCAAGAAATTGTCTACAACGGCACAACTTATATCACCCGCTCGATCGAAACCGTGCCTAAAGCTGAAATCGACATGGCTGACTTGCTGAGTGCCAGCGAAGTCCCGACCTTAGTCTTAATGACCTGTGCTGGCGAACCACTCCCCAATCAAGACGCTACCCATCGCCTGACCGTTATTGCCGAACAAATTATCGAATAGCAAAGATCAAATGTCAAAATAATCATATTGCAGCCTCGTCACACGAGGCTGCAATTCTAGCTGTTGCCCTTCGCACAGCCGTCAAATTTCGACGTCCATCAAGCAAACCCACCGTAAACTTATTTGCCTAAAATCCCAAACCGCAATATAATATACTGTATGAAAAGTTCACACAAAAAACTCCTCATCGGATTTATCATTCTCCTAGTCTTAGGTGTCGGCATCTTCGTTGGCTTCAAATTTTTCCGAACTAGCGAACCACACGCCGAAAAAGTTGCAACCACCGAACCAGCCGAACCTGAAGTTATTCTAGACCCCGAATTCATTGACCTACAACCTGTCGTCGACGCCTGGCTCACGGAATATAATCATGGCAAGGTAGCAGTTATGGTTTACGACCTGAACAACGATCAGGTCGCCGCTAGCTACAATGCTGATGTCCAAATGTTGCCAGCCTCCGTCTATAAACTTTTCTACGCTTACGACGCCTACCGCGAAATTAGCGCAGGGAACGACGACCCGAACGAGCTCTATCTCGGCGATAAGACTCTCGGCGAGTGCCTCGATCTCATGATGCGCGTTTCACATAATCCTTGCGCCGAAGCCATGCTTGACGACCCCGTCCGCTCTGCTCGTGTCGCGCAAATGATTACCGATTTTGGCCTCACCAACACCAAATCCGACGCCCTCATGACTTCCGCGCATGACGTCACCGAACTTTTAAAGAAATACTATACTCACGATGGCTGGAACGACGAATCTTGGACTAAGTGGCAAGATTCCACCCTCAACCAGCCACCTGCCGAAGCTGGCGACTTTCGCCAAGGCCTACCTAGTGGCTTCACCACCGCTAAAGTTTATAACAAAGTTGGCTGGTCAGCTGTTGGCGGCGGTTGGGATATTTATAACGATGCTGCCATCGTCGAATTTCCCATGACTACCTCCGAAGATGGCACCAAAATCAACGGCCGAAGTTACGTTGTCGTCGTCCTCACCCGCTCCACTTCACATCTCGCCAACGCTGGACTCGGCGAAATGATCGAAGCTGCCGTCACCGGCGAAACGCTCACTGAAGAAGCTACTGAGGAGGCCACAGGCAAAACTGTTAACGAAACCACAAACGAAGCTCAAAGCATCGAAACAGTCGAGTCCAACTAGGATAACATCTCAGACGAGCCATAGCTAAATACTCACCATCATCTCGCAACTAGTACGTCGAGAAATACTGACTCCAGTAGGTCTTATATTGCGAACTCGGGTCGAAGACAAAGCCAATCGCGACTTTCTTAAAATCTCCGTTCAAGATATTCGCCCGGTGCTCGGGTGAGTTCATCCACGACGCCACCACGGTTTCTGGCGATACTGCTGCGTTGCCCGCATTCAAGTTTTCGCCGCTCATCCCACCCGAGCTCGGGATTGGACAGGCGGTGGACCACGAAGAGCCGTCCGGGCGCGTGTGCGAATAAACACTCATAATCTCACGCGCCCGGACATTTGCCGCCTCCTCACAGGTCGAGCCCCATTCCAACGCTCCCAAACCATTCTTCGCTCGCTCTTGATTCACTAACGCCAAAACATCTCGCTTCCACTGTTCAACCGGCGGTGCAATTACTGTCACTGTCAATTTATCGTGCCGCGAGCCATCATAAGTACCCGCCGTAATCTCTACTGTTCCTGTTCCCACAATTGCTGGATAGCGACAACTTTCTGCGTTATACCCCAGCCACGTTCGCGCCGTACCATAAAACCCCGCAATCACATTTGTATTACTAGTCTGCCAATACATCTCGCCTAATCCCGTCATGCCACCACCCACACAGATGTCAAAATCCGCCGTTTGATAAATTGTAATCGCATCCTCATTCCAGAGTTGACCATTCGGCACCGGATCTTTGCTAATCCCACCGCTACTCGCTGAACTCGAACCAGTCACGATATGCGAATTCGCCTTCCCGCCGCCATCCAGCGTCGTCGTATTGTTGCCCGACACCACTACGACCGGCGCCGCTAGTTCATCCAGCGCCGGCGCCACCAAACCTAATTCTTCCAGCGAATCGTTAATCGTATCACTCCGCTCCGAAACCACCTTGAAATCAATCCCGCCATTCAAATTGATCGCGCTAAAAATCATCACCCCCACAATCAAGATCGCCACCGCGTTTAGCGACAAAAGCATCACCATCTTAGTTTGTCTAAGTAGTCTCGCCGTCATCGCTTATCTCGCTCCAACTCCTTCACTTTCACTTCTACTTTCATTTAGCCCGTTATTCTAAGCACGCAGATGCTTGCTTGAATCAATCACTGATGCCACTAGGTTGATAATCATTTCTAGCTGTACCAAATCCCGATGCTCCATCGTTGCCTTACCCAGCGGCTTTCCGACGATAATTTGCCCAAACGGCTTGCCTTTCGCATTATAAAGCTCCGCTACTGCCTTCAAATTCATTTCGTCTAGCGTCTTCTGTACTGTCTTGGTCGGCACTTGCCAAGCACCCTTCTGACTAGTCGACTTCATTTTCACAATTTGTTCAATCTCATCACGCGACATCGAAAGCGTTTTTGAGCCATAAAGATGCCCATTAATGATAAACCCAACATAGGTGAAATGTAGATGATCCGCCAAAAAGCCCGCCAACTCATACAAATCAATCTTCTTCGACGCTAAACGATTCAACTTTTTGATCACATAACCAATATCAACTTGCCCCACCGAAATCATCGATTTAATTGAAGAACTAATCTCGTTAATCACTGGCATTAACATTAGAATAATCACAATCATTAAGAAGTTTAACACCAACACTGAGGCTGAAGGCTCTGAAGCCTTGAAAAGCGAGGTAAAGATTAGGTAGAACGTCAGCATATATATAATCACACCGATTGACGCAATCACGCCATAAGCAAAAACCTGTAGCCAACGCGACGACATCCGGATCAGATGATATTTCAAAGTTGCATAAAAGAACATAATCATCACCACGCTCAACGACAGTGGCCCAATCCAAATCAACGAATAATCATAGGGCGGGATAATCAAATCAAAAATCACCGCAAGTGAACCAGCCGCCAAAAAGCCAAAGAACAACAAATAATTACCCTTACGTGCGTTTACTCTACGCTCACGCTTTGCATTCAAAAATTGCGCTACGACAAAACCACTATCTGTTATTATATAAAACAGACAGTACGCAATATAATACCATCCCCAATAAAGATTGACCGAATTACCAGCGTTACTCAAAGTAATATCCGTGTACAATAACCCCGGATCATGAAGAAACACAGCCGCGAGGAATATCCCACCAATCGTGCAAAGAATTACTAACACTTTACCGATTGTATAGCGCCACGCCGCATAGCCCAACGTCGCCACTGCGAGAAACAGGGAACTAATGTAAATCCCGTACAACGCCCAAGTCAAAGTCTCCCCAGACGTCAACGGCAATACTCTAAAAACGCCGATTCCGGCCGTCCACATCGCACAACCAAGCGACATTGCGAAGAACCACGCCATACGCCCACGCTCATTTTTCGAAGAACCGACCAACGACAAAAAGCCAGTCAGCAAACAAAGCACTGCCGTCGTGATCAACAAGATCGATATTAAGTTCATATAACCTCCTAATTCTTATTCAAAGTATAGCATAACTTTTCTAAAAAGCACAATAGCGTTTTACACGTCGACACCCCGGCGCAAAGACCGGGGTGTACAAAATCGGAACTAAGCTACAGACACTAAACTGCAGTAGCCACAGGAACATAGATTTTTGGCTTCGTGTAGCAGAAAACTGCCGTTGAGGGTTCCTCCAGTTCGACATCGCAACCTACCACTTTAAGAACCGTACCAGTCTTATCACCTAGCCAACGGGCAAAATCACACGCTTCGTCAAAGTTCTCGTCCTGTTTTAAAGCCGGACTCGACCAAAACGTCAAACTATTGCGTATCGACTGTGTCGTCTTGAGCTGCAGATCCATCAAGTGATAGCCGTCGTCTCTGACGGTACGCTCTATCTGCGTCATTAACTCTAGCGCTTTTTCTGGATACCTCCGATAGTACGAGAATACCCCCATCGTGTGTACACCCATAAAGCGCCCCTGGTTTTCTTCCGCCTGACAAAATTCGATTATATTCCTCGTATAGAAATCGACGTTATATCTCGGAATTCGCGTATGTCTATCATCGATTTTCTGTACATTCTCCGCACCAGCCACCAGCGGCAACCATTCATTAGCACAACGCGGGTCCACATCAACTGCAGAGATATGGCAATTCTGCGTCAATTTCTTAAGTGGCACATTTTTCTGCAATAACCACGGTGCCATTACGCCCGCCCCCAGCAAAGCTAAATCCCACGCCCCGTTCACGCAATAAGCTGTCGCGATCGCTTTTTCCACTTCGTTTGCGCCTCTTCGGCGTACACCGACGCAAATTGCTTCCCATATAATATGGAAACAAGCAAGATCCTCCAGTGGCACCCAGCGAAAATTACCAAGAATGTCGAATGCCATACCATATGCAATCGCTAGAGCCATCGCATTTGCCCCTCTCAATACATACGGCAATATAAACAGCGACCTATATCCGTAGTCGAGCATAATCTCAGTTGTCGCTGGCTGTTCCCGCAAAATTTTCTGTGCCTCCGGCCAAATCCGATCCAGCGCTGCGACGATCTGCTCTCGCTGCCATTCTTCAACTCCAGCTTCTGGATCATGAGCCCAAAAATACTTCATCTTGGCGTAAACTGCCTGGACCTTGTACTCTGGAGTACCGCTGTCAACATACTTATAATGTATAGCGATGTAATACTGAGAATCTTTCAATCGATCCTGCTGCATAAAACCGCAGCCGTGCATTACTTCATCTGGAGAGATAAACTCAAACGTCTTTCCACGTAGTTCCTCTCTTGTTAAAGTACCTTTCTTCACAATTGCTTTCGGCAATTGTACCACCTCCTTTAAATGTTTGTCTTATTGCTATCACATTATAGCTCATAATTGCGTCGTTCACAATCCCTAATCCACCCCAGACAATATTATCTACGCCCACTATCAATTTTTAACCTAACCCTCTATTTGCCCCTCGCATAAATAGAAATATCCGCTATAATAAAAACCAGAAAGAGTTTAACCAGGGAATTATGGAAGAAAAAGACACCCTCTATATCGTCATGCCTGCCTACAATGAAGAAGCTAACATTGAAGCAGTTATTTCCGAGTACTACTCCCTACTCAAGCTAGGGAGTAGTAAGTCTAGACTTACGGTTGCCGACAGTGGTAGCACTGACCATACGCACCAAATTCTCGTCAATCTACAAACCAAATATTCTCAACTCGAAATTTTAACCAACACCGACAAACAGCACGGCCCGAAAGTTATTGCGCTCTACAACCACGCCATCAAGTCCGGCGCCGACTACATTTTCCAGACTGATTCCGACGGGCAGACCAACCCGGCCGAATTTACCAGTTTTTGGCGTCAACGCGCCCATTATGACGCCATCTTCGGACATCGCCAAGTTCGCGGCGACGGCAAAGCTCGCGCTTACGTCGAAAAAGTTGTCTGCCGTTTGCTTAATCATTACTTCAACGTCAACGTTCCCGATGCTAACGCCCCCTTCCGCCTCATGAAGGCCGCCGCCCTCCAAAAATACATGCCCGAAATCCCCGCCGATTATAACTTACCTAACATTATCTTGACCGCCTTTTTCGCCCGCGGTGATAACAAAATCAGCTTCCAAGTCGTCTCTTTCAAACCCCGCCAAGCCGGTGCTAATTCCATTAATATTCCCAAAATCACCAAAATCGGCTGGAAAGCTTTAAGCGATTTTCATAATTTTAAGGAGCCTATCAATCATGCCAAATAGCCAAAAGCCCTCTACCGCAAAATCCACTAAGAACCCTACTCCCAGCGCGCAAAGCGTAACTTTACCTCAAAAATTTAAACATTTTTGCTCCAAGTATCACCTTCTCACTAATTTTCTCGTTTTTCTCGTTATCGCCATTGCCGCCTTCGTCGCTTCACTCAACACTCCAGTCAACCTCTGGCGCTACGACACCGAAGGCGTTGATCGTTGGGTCTTCCAGACCGTCGCCTATACCATGCAAAACGGCGGCATGCCATACGTCGACACCTTCGATCACAAGGGCCCGCTCCTCTACCTCATCAACTTCATCGGCATGAACATCCACTTTTCCAAAGGCCTCTGGCTAATTGAAATCGTCGTCTTATTTATTACCTTCCTCATGTTTTGCAAAACCGCACGCCTCTTTTGTAAGAAAATTCCCGCTCTCGTTGCTATGCTAGCTGGCGGTGCGCTCTTACTTTTCTACTTCGAAGGCGGTGATTTTACTGAAGAATATGCCGCACTTTTCATCGCCATTGCGACTTATTTCTTCCTCTCTGCCTTCCAAAAAGAGAAGGGCACTCGCCTCGGCTGGATCATCTGTGGCGCCTGTCTCGCAAGCGTTTGCCTTCTCCGCCTCAATATGATTGCGCTCTGGCTAGTCTTTTGCCCTGTCATCTTCTTCACGCTCATCGCCCGAAAAAATTGGCTCGCACTCCGCCAGTTTTTCCTCTATTTTTGCCTCGGTTTTCTCCTCGTCATCCTGCCAATTTTCATTTGGCTCATCGCATGTGGCGCTTTCACCGCCTTTATTGACCAATACTTCCTCTTCAATCTACAATATTCCTCCAACGCCGCACCCGAAAACCTCCTCGCCAGCCGTTGGATCACCTTCATCTATTTTTGCGGACACACTTTAACAGTCATCGCTTTACTTATTGCCGCCTGGCTCTGTCTTCGCCAACCAACCCCAGAATTAGAAACCGACACCAAAGAATCTCCAGCAGCACACCCCATTCGATCCTACCTTCAATCTCACGCCGCCTTTCTCATCTATGCTACCTACTTCATCCTCTCTTTACTGCTCATCGCTATGTCTGGCCAAACTTACAATCACTACGGTATTACCCTCGCCCCCGTCATCGTCCCGCCCCTTGCTTATCTTTTCGGACAACTCGCCATATCTTCGTCTAGCAACACCCAAAACCAACCCACTAGCCCTATTTATAACACCAATGTCTTCCTCATGCTAATTTTCACAGCCTGGCTCATTGCGCCCACTTGGCTCGGCGAACTCCAAAAAGCCGGCGAATATTGCCGCGACCAAGACCTACCACAAATTCCTCCCGCCGTTCAATCTACCATTAACTATATCAACTCTTCTACCACACCTGAAGATCGCATTTCTGTTTATGGCAACATGGATTCACTCTACATTTTTACAAACCGTCTACCAGCCTCAAAATATTCCTATCAATTCCCGATCGGTCTAATCAATCCAACTTTTCTCGACGAGTATTTTGCCAATCTCGAACAGACTTTACCCAAAATTATCGTTATTGAAGAGCGCGAGGACTACCAAGGCGAAGCCGAAATGTCGCGAATGTATAATTTTTTAAAACAAAACAATTATATTAAAGTTCAAGATGGCACCCATCAGCACAGCCACTTAATCACCTATGAGCGATCTTAACCTATATCAATGAATAACTTGAAAAAACCACAACCATAATATATAATTAGTCTAAATATTAAATACTAAAAATAATTTGGCTAATTAAAATCATGGCAAGGGAAAAATATAAGCAAAAACTCATGAAACATCGCATCTGCTCAATTGCACGATTCACTGCGTGCGCCTCATTCTTAATATTAACCATTGTCGCAATTTCGTCACTCGTTCGCGCTATGTCGCTCGAAACCGTCCAGAACGAAAACGGTATCCCCGCTAGCTGGAAAGCTGCCTCGCTCGGCAATCCTGACACTATTACTGTCCCAATCACTTATTGGGACCAACGCGAAGACGACTGCAGTAATCCTAATCGTCAATTCGAATGGAGCCTCTGTCAACTCTACGCCAAAGGTATCATCCCCGGCATTGTTCGCAACCAACTCGGTGCTGACGGTCTGCCCGTCCCGACCTATAATACTAGCACTGACGCTTGGAACGCTTATCACGATGTCTTCACCGCCAACGTCATCGGTAATAATCCCGTCCAGCCTACCGACAATTTTTACCGTTGGTTCCACGAAACCACTGATGCAAATGGCAAACAGCTTTCCAAAAAATACAACCGCGAAGTAACTTTCCATCGCACTGGCCAAAATTCCTACGAATATGGCAGCAAGGGAACTTTCCCGCTTGATGATGTAAACTTTTCCAAAGATGATCCTGCTACCAAAACTGGCCACAACTTCCATTTCACCGCACACATGCGGATTCCGATGAAAATCAGCGCCGACGGCAGCGAGCAATTTTGGTTTAGTGGCGACGACGACGTTTGGGTTTTTCTGAATGGTCAGCTCGTGCTCGATCTCGGCGGTCTGCACATGGATACCGAGGGCAATTTCAAAATTGACCAAAACGGCAATGTTATCTCCACCGTCAATAACGTCAATACCGATCAAGCCTGTCGCCAAAGCCTGCCAGATCCGCGCAAGGTCGGCGATAGTGTTTACAACAACCAGCTCGAAAATAAATGCCGCCGTACTACCGTCACCAACACTATCGCTACTAATTTCAAACCCGGCGACGTCGTCAACCTTGACTTCTTCTATGCCGAACGCAGCACTAGCGAGTCTAACACTCGCATTGCAATCTCTAACATGAACTGGCCAATTTCTGCCGACAGCAATCTCACGTCCACCATCGTCGGCAAAGTCGGCAACACCGAAAGCAATCTTGTCCAAAACATTGCTAGCATCACTAATCGCGACCCCGAGAACCCGCTCGATGTCAAGCGTCTTGCCGCCTACGTCAGCGAGGATACTAACGAGGTTCGTAACGACCAAACCACCGAAAAGCACCACATTGATGGTTATGTCCCGCTCACTGTCAAAACTCTCTACTATTCTACTACCCCAGACGATCCAACTTCCTGGCAAGAAATTGACATCACCGCCCCCTCCAACGACACCAGTGGGTTTAACCTCGGCACTACTATTAGCCTAACTCCCGCTGGCACCTCTGGCGACACCATGTACTTCCGCTACTTCACCGAAACCTCCGAGCTCTCTGGTCAAATGGATCAACAAGTCAACTTCTATACCACCATGAATGGCGTCGCTGGCGTTACTTATGATTATGATACCGTTACCTATACTGGCCGCCCCAACCTCGACGATCCAATCCCTGAAACCCATCTCGTCCATATCAAATACGTTGACGAAGAAGGGAACGAAATTGCCGACGAATATACTGGCGAATTCTCGCCTGACGAAGAATACAGCGTCGATTCACCTAATATCGACGGCTACACGCCAGACCAAAGCACCGTTTCTGGCACCGTGGCGCACGAAGACATCGAACATATTGTCACCTATACTAAGGATCCCGTCCCAATCGTGCCCGACCCCACTCCCGAAACGCCAGACAATCCTAATCCTACGCCAGAGCAACCCACCCCAACGCCCGAGCCTGACACACCAATCCGCATTTATCCACCGTCCAACATCATCGGTGATGCTTCCATGCTCTTCCTTAACCCTCTCGGTGAATTCGCTTACGTTCCGAACACTGGCATCGTCAGCGACGCCGCCGCTACCCTCTTCAACCAAGGCTTCGCTGAAGTTATCCTCTCGCAGGGCTTCGTCATGGCAGTTCTGCTCCTCTTCTCCGCTTCCTTTGCCATCTACTTCTCCCTGCGCCGTTATCTCAGCATGAATATGACTCCAGCCAAAGCCTCCGCTAGCCGCTCCGCCACAAAATCTGCCACAACCGCTAAAAAAGCGAACAAATCTGCCAAGACATCTAAATCCGTGGCTAAAACTGCTGGAAAATCTACCAAATCAAAATCAGTCCGCACGGCCAGTAGCAGCACTAAAACCAGTAGCAAACATAAATAACCACTGTGGAAACTTAGGCTTCGAGCTAAAAAGCTTAAAGCCTTTCAATGTTTCGCTTTACACCCATGCCTACAGAAACCTACAAAATTCGCGGCACCAAAGTCGTCTCACCCTACCCCGTCCAGCTCACACCCGCCGAAATTCGACTCGTGCACAGCCTCGAACAGTTCTTCGCCCCTGAAAATATCTTCGCCGACTACTATCTCCCCAAACTAGATTTCAACGCCACTACTAAATCCGCCGCCTACGGAGCTCGCTTCAGCCGCACAAATGTCATCACCGGCGCTGCGCTCACTCAAATCGACTGCTTAGCCATCAACGAACAAGGAATTTTTGTCTTCGAATCAAAAGATTTTTCTGGCTGGATCTACGGCCGCAGCCTCGATCGCTATTGGACCGAAAGTCTCAATTTTGGTCGCGAAAAACATCGTTTTTATAACCCTATCCGCCAAAATCAGCTCCATATCTCCGCCCTCGCCGCTACTTTAGCTAGCGAAAATACTACCAATAGTTCGCCAAAACCTGCCCCGTTCTTTTCTTTCATCGTCTTCGGCCAAAACACCGTCCTAAAATCCATTACAAATTTACCCGCGCGAAGTCATGTATGCACACAACTCACCCTACGCTCCACCTTATCTAGCTTTACCAAATCCATTTCCACCTATTTTACCGCCACCGAAGTTATTGCTCTTCGCGATCACCTAAACCGTAGCCGCATCACGCCCACCGAGCTCACTCGCCAAGCCCACATCAACGAAACGCCTCACCCCGAAATGTAAAACTTCTACTAATCTCCTATATATCTAACTTCGTGACTATCGTCACTCTCTGCCTGCGCCGCTCAGAAGAAAAATGCAAAACATTTTTCTTCGTTCGCTATCCTCGGCATTTCGTGGCGGATATGTCGCTATGACGACCGGTGCCTTGAGATATACTGGCCTCGTCGGCTACTACTGGGGTTTGTCCGCCTACCCGTCCGAACTCTATGCATACGCTCTCAATTTCGATAATGCTGATGTCGACCCGTCAGGCATCAGCGACCGTTGGTATGGCTTTGCGGTCCAGCATAATATCCTCCGCGAACTTCGTCGGCTAATAGGTAAAAACACCAAAGCTCAAGGTAAACTTATAGCAATCAACGACAAGTTTATAACATCCGACGGTAAACTTTTTCTAGACCTCAAAATCGATAAGATAACAGGGGTGGATCTTTGTAAACAAAAAATCACAAGATTTTTGATACTGAAGGTAAAATTTCACAGAATAGACGTTAGATTTTGTGAGGTAGAGGTAAGATTTTGTAGGGTAGATGCAAGCTAGCTGTGATGGACCGTAAAGCCGCCCCAGCGATAACGGTTGGCAGACAGAATGATGCTTATGCTACCAAAATTAAAATAGTATGTATAGGACTCGGATAGGTAGGCAGTTTTCGCCCAGTAGTAACCAGTATAGCCCATGTCTTTCGAAGAACCAGTATCTAAGTCTATATACCCGCCACGAGTCAGATATATAGGAGATTCGGAAATATTTTAATTCTTATTCGCTGCCTGATGCACTGACTCCCACTCTTCACCATCAATCGAAAAGATACAAGCATCCTCCACTTGCGTCACTTTATGGTGTAAGGTGATAATTTTTCTAACTTCCCAAATAAAGAGTGCTAGGTATCCCAAAGAAGCCAGCACTAATAGCATCACAACGATCAGATTACCGCCCGTCGACGTACCCGACGTAATAGCAAGACAAAGCGCAAAGAAAGCTGCACATATTAGGCCAACTAGCAGCAATTCACATACTGCAGCCACCACTTGCCTCACAAAATACCGATGGTTTGTCGCGAGCAACAACGCTCGATCATCCATAATTGTGTCTTGCTGCTCTGTTTGCTTCATATTCGCCATATTCTCTCCTACCTGGCACGCACCAGTTTAACTTTACTTTATTATACTAAAAAATCCAATATTAGGCAATCTTAACCGACCATAGTAAAAACCAAAACTAAAAAGCATTATTATGGCTGGGGATGAGGGAAGGTCAATCCGCGCCGTCGTCGCTGACGCGACCGGGCGGATAACGAACCCACTTTGTCACAATACCTATCTTTCCCAACATTACAAAAACCGAACCAAAAGGTTCGGATTTTGTAATGGCTGGGGATGAGGGATTCGAACCCCCGAATGCCGGGACCAGAACCCGGTGCCTTACCACTTGGCGAATCCCCAACACACGAAAACACGCTCGACGCTACATCCATACCTCGACGGAATTATTTGCATCGCCACATATTTCCATCCAATTATACCACATTTACCAAATTGCGGAACCCCCGTCGCGCATTTTTTCGCCAAAATCCCTTTTTCTCTTCCCATTTTTCCTCACCTATGCTACAATAAACTTGACAGTCTGGTATCAGACTTTTTTTGTTAATTATTTAATCGAGCAACCACCATGGCGAAGCACAAATCATCCAAATCACAGCAATCTAGTTCAGCACAAAATGCGCACATTACCAAGATCACAGCCAAACCTAGCTCACCCGCGAAAACCGCCCAAGTTTCCGCACAACCCACCGAGCTAGCCAAAACTAAACGACACAAAGCCCGAAAAGCAGAAGGGAAGCATAAACCTGAAAAATCCCGCGACAACACCGAGAAACCGCTCCGCGAAGTTTTTCTCTTGGCTCGCCCGTTCGTCGCAATTGGCCGCTACCTGCGTGATTCCTGGCGTGAGCTCCGGCTTGTCCGCTGGCCTAGCCGTGGTAACACCTGGAAAATGACCTTCGCCGTACTCATTTATTGCGCTATTTTCATCGTGTTCATCATCCTAATCGACAGCTTATTTACCTTCATTTTCAACATTTTATTAGGTCAACAATAACATAACAATTCAGCCAAAAGAGAGGAGATTTTATGGCAGTAAACCGTTATGACGACACCCGCGCTTGGTACACCATCAGTACCTACAGCGGCTACGAAGACAAAGTCGCCGACAGTATCAACCAGCGCTTAGACAGCCCTGAATTCAAGGGTAAGATTTTTGGCGCTCTAGTCCCCAAAGAAAAACAAATCGAAATCAAAAACGGTAAGCGCAAAGTCGTTGACCGCAAAATTTTCCAAGGCTACGTGCTGGTTGAAATGAGCTTGTCGGACGAAACTTGGTACATCGTTCGCAACACCCCAGGCGTCACCGGCTTCATTGGTAATGGCACCCAACCGACCCCAGTCTCTGAAAAGGAAATCGCCAAGATCAAAAAGCGCATGGGTGTCGAAGACCCGAAATATTCCGTACACTACGAAATCGGCGAAGTCGTTTCGATCATCGACGGCCCATTCAAAGGCTTCGACGGTGCCATCTCCGAGATCGACACCGGCAAAGGCAAGCTCAAAGTCATGGTCTCCATGTTCGGCCGCGAAACGCCCGTCGAACTCGACGCTCTCCAGGTCAAACAACTCTAGAGCATCAACTAATTCACCATAAAACGCAAGCAGGGTCTAGCATAGCTAGACCCTTTAACACCCGGATGCTCATACGATTCTACCCATCAATCCAGGAGAATCAAGCTTCAGTAATCTCAGCCGCCCTAGCAGCTTCCGTCGCCTCAGCCGCTTGCCACTTCTCCTCTAGCGCTAACGCCAGCAAATGTTGCTCATTCGTGGGATCAATTTTCCCCATCTCGAACAACTCGTGCATTAAGCACTCATAGTTTCCGCCCATTTGCTGAATATATTGCCAAACTTTCACTGACCCGTTATAGTAAACCAAATCTTTATAGTTTGGCAGATATCCCGTACCGCGAAAAGCTCGCATAGTCTGCGAAAAAGCCAATTCTTCCGCTTTTTCGCGTCGCTCGCGCTGTGTGAGCGTCCGATCGGTTTCCGCTAAGTACAACATCCGCCAGCGAATTTCAAACACTTCGCGGAAATTTCGCTGCCCGAAAGTCGCCAAGCCAATGTTTACATAACGATCAAACCCGGTCAATGCCTGCGCGCCACGTTTACCGTTCAAGGCTTTTTCCACACAACTCGTCACGCCCTCTTCAAATTCCAAGTAGCCTGACATGCCCGTACCCAGCATCGGAATCAATGCTTTTTCGTACGGTAAACTCCGTGCAATATGCGCCCATTCATGTCCAAGCACCAAACTTTGCAGCACTTCGAAGGTAAACGGTCCTTTCGCACGCTTGGCCGGCACTTTTATCTGTCTAGTCAGCTGGTTGACGCTAAAAATCGCTCCGTCAAAGTCCACCATCACCTGAAACCTCGACTCCGGATATTCCTCATCCAGAATCCGCGCCAAGAGCTGCGCCACTTCATCCGCCGAGTAGACTTCCTTACGTTCTCGCAAGTGCTTCAATAGCGGCCGTTGCCAGATTTTCAGTAGCGTCGTGAAAGCATTCACGGTCGAACTCATCGGCACAAACAGCAAGAGTTTATCGCTTGCTAAGTGCAAATCGCAGCCTTCAAGTAGTTCCAAATCCGCCAAGCGCAGCTCCAGTTCTAACCGTACTTCCCAATCATTGCGCTCCTGAGCCTCCGGCAAACTCGTCAGCTGATAATTCAATAGTCTGAGAAACGTCTGCTCATCCGGCTCGCCGTAGACCTTTGCGTTATAACGCCGAAAACGGTTTTCGACTGATTGTCGCGAAATCGTATTATCGAGTTCCTCGAAGCAATCAAGATCGCTCGCCGCTTCGAGTAGTCGCCACTTATGATATATATTATCCAGCAACCAAACCAGTAGATCGCGCTCGTCGGCGCCATATTCCAAATGCACCACATCGTGGCTCAAACGACGACACCGCTCCAGATTCTGCTTAATCTGCGCCCGGTCCAAGTCTCCGTATTTAAAACTTGGCCGCGTCGGTGCCATGCTATCGTTCGCCCCGTGCGTCATCCGCCCCAAGCAGCGCGCCCCCTCAAGAAATTGCTCTTTCGCCGCCGCATAATTCGTCGGCTTCAGCCATTCACTCACCGAGACATCCAGCGTCTGCAGCTCCGCCAGCAGCCCAAAAAATAGCTCCTTTTGTGATTTCAATCATATCACCATCCTCTCTCATTTTTAAGGTGCCGAGAAAATCGGCTCATTCCGTAGTCCTATTTTTCTCAAAAAACACACCCCTATCCCTCCATTATACCACACCTCGTCAAAAAAGTCAAGTTCACTTACACTTTTTTGAGGATGCGCAGGCTAAAACTCTCCGTTTCTCCTATATATCTAACTCGTGGCGGACATACTACTGTGTTAACTGGTTCTGTGAGGTATGTGGGGAGCGCTGGCGACTATGGGACATCATCCGCCTATTCGACTGAATTCTATATGTACTACTTTAATTTTAATAGCGTTAACGCCGTTCCGTCGAGCTATGATCCGCACTGGTTTGGCTTGACGGTCCATCCACTCAAAATACTCCGCCCCGCAAAGCCAAACCAACGGCTAGCATCACTGTCTGATGGATAAATAATCGTAGCGCTAGAACCAAGAAGATAAACTCGAGTGCTAATCGTATAAGCTACACCAGACCAATAGTTATTACCGATACCCGCGAACCTCAAAGAGCCAGACTCTGAATTTAGATTCCCGCCACGAGTTAGATATATAGGAGAAACGGGAATGCTTGCATTTTTCTTTTGAGCGACGCAGGCAGAGAGTGACGATAGTCACGAAGTTAGATATATAGAAGATTCTGAGATGCTTAGTTTAGTATACTGGTCCCGATTCGAAGACCAAAAAAGAGAGCTAAGCCTCAAGCAATGCACACGAGGACGCTCTCAATAACTTTATATTAGCACATTATTCACAATAACACAATATTATTTCCGCATCTTTATAATCGTCGAATCTTTCAGGACAATCCATAGAATACGTAATGAGCGTAAATCTTCAAACTTCTTCTTCAAAAATATTATCAACTGTTCGTCTGCTAGTTTTGTACGTCGCAAATCTATTACGACATTTCGAGCTTGATGTGTGGCACGATATAAAATACGTTCAATCGCACGCAAGGTTCTCCCAGTTGGAGACTTCATTTCCCATATCGATCCCTCCATCAAGATATCTGCCGATTTTGAATGGGGAGTTCGCGATTTTTGAATTAGCTCAACATCGTGGCCATCCGCCAGCAACACATTAATCGTCGCGTACTCATGCAGCTCCAACAAAACACCGTTAGTAGTCAATCTTCCAGCCACTTTAACTTTTTGTTTTATCATGCGCCCCATTATAACATCTATAATCCATAGTTAAACCCCTCAGCTTCAATTTTTAACCATCTCAAAATTTTCTATATATCTAACTCGTAGCGGGTATATTGCTGAACTTGATGGCGCGCTACGTTCCGCAAATTCGGACACTTATTTTTGGTCAGCTACCGCACATAGCAGCAACCGTTTTACATTTGACTTATTCTTCAATGACAACAAAATTTATCCCACATTTCTTGATTTTCGTTGGTATGGCTTTGCGGTCCATCAAAGCTCATAGATAATTCTAAGTTCATCAGAAAACAGCCCCGACCGTAAAGCCATAAGAGCGAGCGTCATAATCAGATGAGAAAATATTGAGACTATAAAAATTAAGGAACGCCGCAGCAAAGTCAGACATAGATGAAGTACTTGACCAAACAAATCCGGAATATCCTCCATGACGCAAGGAGCCCGCAAACATGTCAATATTCCCGCCACGAAATGCCGAGGATAGCGAATGAAGAAAAATGCTTGCATTTTTCTTCTGAGCGACGCAGGCAGAGAGTGACAATAGTCACGAAGTTAGATATATAGGAGACTAGGTTATGTTATAATCACTACATGAACCATAACCAATTCAATCGCCCAACCCCTCCCGAAAACCAATCTACCCCAGATCATCCCAGTGCTTGGGACGATCTTGGTGGCGCCGTCGGATTTAATCCACAAGCCGCAGCTGTACATCGGGCTGACGCTATGCTCGTCCAGACTCCCGAATCTGCTGCCCAAAACGCCGCAGCTAACTTCTCCGAAAAAGAGCGCCAAAGACGCCTTCGCCAAAAAGACAAACTTATGCGTGCCATCCTCGACGGCACTGGAGCTCTAGATTCTCATAATACAACCCCCCCCCCGAAAACTTTCGCCAGCCAATCGACAGCAAGTTTACAACCTTTTCAACAATGGCCAAATTACACCAAATTACGAGTCGGATGTTCTGCGGCATCTCGCCCTGCCTATCGGCGTACATGGCGAAAAATCCGCCCAAGTTCTGAACTCACTTGATACGAAACATACTAGGCGCATCTTGGCTAATTTTAGTCATCGTGGCTTTGATCAGTGGCAATCAACAAGCCCTGATGATCTTCAGGATTTTTTCGCTGCCTATCCTACACCAGTCGAATTTGGGCCAGCCGCTGAACAGTTCATGGACCAGATTCGCCGTGGCAATTCCTCTCAGAAGGCTAAGTCTTACGCTGATGCGCTCCAAGATTTCCAGCACAAAGTTTATGGCAAACGCCAAGAATACCATGAAGCCTTTGGCGAATTACGTGCTGACGCCATGGCCGCCGAAATGGCCCAACAATCCATCGCCGGACGCCATCAAACCAACCAGGAAGCCTCACACCCCGAGCGCGCTAACGCCATCGTTTTTGGCCCCGTCGAGGATATTGGCGACGAAGGCGAATTCATGCGCCGCCGCATCACCCTCGAGCCCGGCCAAACTCCACCCGCTGGCAGCACGCCACTCTCCGAAGCCCCGCTCTCCACGCCCGCTTCCGAAACCCCACTCGAAGATAGCCTACACTACATGTCACCCGAAGTCGCCGCCCGCTATGAATATCTGCAAGACCCACATCAAGCAGGGAACCAATCAATAGCTCAACAACCAAGCTCGCAAGCTAATTCTCAAGCTTCCAACACCGCGTCAACCAACAAACCCGGGCTTTTCGGTCGCCTGTTTGGGCGCAAATCCTAACAAAGCTCAACGAAAGCCAGCAAACCCTAACGAAGCTCAACAAGACTGACAAATCCTGGCAAAAATACCACAAATCCTAAACTTGCGGAAATCAACCTCTCGTGCTACAATAAAACCGTTACGCACGATTATCACTAATAATCTATAATCATTCTGCCGGGCTTCTGCCGCGCAGAAAGGGAAATACTAATTATGGCAAAGAAAGTTATCGGCAACCTCAAACTCCGCATTCCCGGAGGCAAAGCCACCGCTGGACCTCCAGTCGGCTCGACGCTCGGTCAATGGGGTCTTAACATGATGGATTTCATCAACCCCTTCAACGAAAAAACCAAAGATTTCATGGGTAAGAACGTCATCGTTCATATCAAAGTCTACGAAGATCGCACGTTTGACTGGGTTTGTCTCGGCCAGCCAGTCGACGACCTGATTCGCGAGAAGATCAAGATCCAAAAAGGCAGCGGCCGTCCCAATACCGAAAAAGTTGGCAAAATCTCTCGCGCCGATCTCGAAGAAATTGCCAAGACTAAGATGGATCAGCTCAACGCGATCGATCTTGATGGCGCCGTGAAAGTAGTCGCTGGCACTGCACGTTCAATGGGCGTCGAAGTCGAAGACTAAACCAAGATAAAACCATTATCAACTTGTTAGGCCCCGCAAAAATGCGGGGCCTTGCTTTTCACAAACTTTTTGCTATAATATATAATATATTAGTTAAATCCGTGGGAGAAACTCGAAATTCCGGTTTCGCTGACCACAGAAAGGGAATCATGGCAGAAGAAAACACTGCTCCGGTGGAAAACACCGAAAATCTTGAAAATACGGCCTCAGTCGACGAAAGTGCAACCACAGAAGTCGCCGAGAACAACACTAGCGAGACTAAAGCAGAAGCTGAAACTACCGAAACTTACGCCAAATCTGGCAAAAAGTCCAAGAAACACATTGAAGAAGTCAAAGCCGAAGAGGAACGCCAAGCTCGCAAGGCCGAGAATAAAGCTCTCGCCGAAGCTGGCGACAAACCTCGCGGCGCCGCACCCATCACTCGACCAAAAATCGAGCGCCGTGGCAAGAAATACCAAGAAAAAGCTAAATTGATCGAAAAGGGCAAAGCCTACAGCTTGGCCGACGCGCTCAAGCTCGCTACTGAAACCAACCCAGCCAAGTTCGACGCTACCGTCGAAGCGCATGTTCGCCTCGGAGTTGACCCGCGCCAAGCCGATCAAAATATCCGCTCAACCGTCGTCTTGCCACACGGCAACGGCAAAACCGTCCGTGTCGCCGTCTTTGCGCCGCTCGATGAAGCGAAAAAGGCCGCTGCTGCCGGCGCTGACATCGCCGAAGATGAAGAGTTCTTGCACCGCCTAGAGAAGGGCGAGCTCGATTTCGATGTCTTGATCGCCACTCCAGCCTACATGCCAAAGCTTGGTAAATTTGCGCGTTTGCTCGGTCCGAAAGGTCTCATGCCGAATCCTAAGGCTGGCACCGTGACCGTTGACCTCGAAAAGGCCGTCAAGGAAGCTAAAGCTGGTAAAGTCGAATATCGTGTCGACAAACAAGCCATCGTCCACATCGGCCTCGGCAAGACCAGCTTCGACCACGCTAAGCTCCTCGAGAACGCTGAGACTTTCCTGAACTCTCTAAAAAGCCAGCGTCCAGCCTCGATCAAAGGTGCTTTCGTGAAGTCGATTTATCTCACCACTTCCCAAGGCCCATCAATCTTGGTCGAAAATATCTATAATTAAGCAGCCACTTCGACTGCAGTCAGCGCTCGCCTCGGCGGGCGCTTTGGGTTTCATAATTACCTCTTGTTTTTCTAGTCTCAACTTGATACACTGAAGTAAATTAGTTAATTGGAGAATTTTATGAAAAAATTCCTAGCCGCAGTTTCTGCAGTGCTTTTGTCAATCTTAGTTCCGCTCGGCCACGCTTCCGCTGCCGGTGCGCCTATTGATCTCAGCACTTACCAAGTCGAAACCTTATCCGAGGCCCTAGATGCCGAAGGTATTACTTATGACATCAAAAACTACACCGACACCGATACTGGCAAGACTATCATTTATCTCTTCCGCCTCGATGGCTGCCTCAACTGCAAAAATTTTCTCCAATTCGTCGCGAACGAACTCTTGCCAAATTATAGCGACAAATTCGTCGTCAAGAGTTTCCTACTCGATCGTGGCAACAATCCAACTCCTTCCAGCAACGCCAACTACGCCCTCGCAGAACGTCTGATGGACTTCTACAATATTGCCCATGGCAGCACTACCCCGTTCGTTTTTGCCGGCCAAGACGTTGCATCGCTCGGGGCTCTTACCAACGACACCAAGGCTAAGCTTATCCAGCTCATCCAATCTGGCAATACCTATGACGCCATCGCCGCCATCAACTCTGGCGCCACCAGCGTCACGCCATCCACCCCGACCGACAACAAAACTGACATTTTTGCCAATGGCAACTTCACCATCTATGCCGATCCCGCCATCGACTCGACCTATGACTTCCGTGTCACTGCGCTCGATCGCAAAGACACTGCTCTAGCACATTATAATTACGTCGCCGCCTACGACTTCTCCTTCTATCACAACAATCAACTCATCCCGATGGAAAACGGCAAATTTACCATCTACATCCCAGTTTCTGGAGATTACAAATTCTACCGCATCGCCTACCTCGAAGATGGTAAAGTCGCCGAGACTTTCGACACTACCTATGAAAACGGCTTCGTCAGCTTCACCACTAGCCATCTTTCCGAATACGCCGTCTACGGCACTAACAACGCCGTCACCGAAACTAACCCCAACACTCTCGACCAAGCTAGTGTTTATCTCGCCGTACTCGGTGCTTCTGCCTTGCTAATCACTGGCAGCCTACTCGCTTATCGCAAATTCGCTAAGCACTAACCCGCCCTCTCATGCCTCGTCGTACCGCTCAGAGAGTTAGCCCAGACTCAACCGCTCCTCATCAAACTGCCCAAAGAATCTGCCTCGTTCTCGTCTGTCTCGCCGCCAGTATCTTCCTTTTCGCCCTTATCACGCTGACTTTCTGGCTCTTCGACTCTTGGAACATCCAACAAGAAACTGACCAAATCCTCGCCACTACGACGCTCGGCTCAGTTCCGTCTTCCTCTGGACCCACCAATAACGGCGCGGACTCTGAGGAAGACGTTTTTAACCCCTACTGGGATTTCCAGAATACCGACTATCTAGCTGCTGATTTCACCCAGCTCCAACAGCAAAACCCCGAGACCATCGCTTGGCTCCATCTCCCCGGCACCAATATCAACTATCCGGTCGTTCAACATACCGACAACTCTTACTATCTGAACCACAGTTTTAGCCGCACTGGAAATAGTGCCGGCTGGGTCTTCCTTGACCACCGCAATCAAACTTTCGAGAACTCCGAAACCTATGACTACAACACCATCATCTATGCTCACGGCCGTCAAGACGGTTCCATGTTCGGCAGTCTGAAAAATATCTTCACCAAAACTTGGCAAAGCGACCCAGATCATCTCTTGCTCCGCACTTCTAGCCCCACCGCCAACCAAATTTGGCAAGTTTTTAGCATCTACCGCCTCGCCGATTCCAACGACTACATCCAGACCAACTTCCCCGAACCGCGTATGTTCCAAGATTTTCTCGACACCATTACCGCCCGCAACGTCTACGATTTTCACACCACCGTTGATACTTCTGACCACATCATTACTCTCTCTACTTGTCAGGATGAGCACACCAAAATCGTCCTCCATGCTAAACTAATCAAATCTGCCGCTCGCTAGAACATCGAACTTTAACGCTGAAAAATCACATCTTGCCACCAAGACACCAAAACCACCCGAAAACCGCCCAAAACGCCAAAACCACCCAAAATCGCCTCCAATCATTGACTTTTGACATTTTTTTGCTAGAATAGAACCAGTTACCGAAGACCGTAGCGGAGGCGGGTTTCTAGGCTGATTCCGGTCAGGTTTGCTGAAAAGCGCCGTATGACCAAGATTTGGCACTAAAACCGCTAAAAACGCCTCTTAATCATGCTACCGAGGAAATCTCTAGGGAAAATCTCTCATTTTGGTAACGTTAATTAACAACTTATTAGCTTGCCAAATTCATCAAAAAATTGGCCAAAATCGCGTTTTTCGTCCATTCTGGGCACTTGAAAGCCTATTTTAAGCATTCTAAGCCCTAATCGGCACATTATGCGATTTGACCATTTTGATAAAATTTAACTACCTAAGGAACTTTTTATGGCAATTTCAAAAGCAAAAAAGGATACTTTGGTTGCTGATTTGACAACATTACTCTCGGATGCTAAGCTTACCGCTTATGCCCGCTATCAAGGACTGAGCGTAGCTGATCTCGAAGAACTCCGCAAAGCTGCGCGCGAAGCCGGCGTTAAGATCAAGGTCGTCAAAAACCGCCTCGTGCGCGTCGCGATGAACGAAATCGCCGTCTACAAAGACGCCGACACCACTGGTCTCGTCGGCCAGCTAATCTATGCGATTTCCGACAACGACGAAGTGGCTCCCGCTAAGGTGCTCGCCGAGTTCGCTAAGACCCACCCCGCCCTCGAGCTGGCTGGTGGTTTCAGCGGCGAAGGCAAGGCGATGGACCAGACCGAGATTACTACACTCGCCAAGATGCCGTCGAAGAACGAGCTCATCGCCCAAGTTGTGGCGCAGCTGCTTTCGCCAGCGACCGACACAATTTCCGGCCTCAGCAACGGTCTTTCCGACATTTTGTCTGGCCTCGAAGCCAAAGCTGCCTAACAGCAACCCGGTTGATTTATTAGCCCTTGCTAATAAATCAATCTCTCGCGAGGACAACTCATATTTAGCGCAAGAAACTAAAAGCGACTTCAAGCTGAAGTCGCTGAGTGAGCACCCCGTAAAGACGGGCGTGCGAATGGGTTTCTTGAGTAAGTATGAGTTGTCCTCACCAAGATATTAAATTTATTAGCAAAGGATAATAACATGGCTACAGATATTAAGAAACTAGCCGAAGAGCTAGTCAACATGACTATTCTCGAAGTCAACGAACTCAAAAACCTCTTGAAAGATGAATATGGCATCGAGCCAGCTGCGGCTGCCGTTGCCGTCGCCGCTGCTCCTGCTGAAGGTGCCGCTGCTGCCGACGAAGGCAAATCTGAATTCGACGTCGTCCTGAAAGACGCTGGTGGTCAGAAGATCGCCGTGATCAAGGCTGTCAAGGAAATCACCGGCCTCGGCCTTGGTGAAGCCAAAGCTATCGTCGATGGCGCTCCAGCCACCGTCAAGGAAAAAGTCAAGAAAGACGAAGCCGAAGCGATGAAGAAGAGCCTCGAAGAAGCTGGCGCTACTGTCGAATTGGCCTAAGTTATTTCATAACTTACCCGCAAGCTAATAAGTTAACCACCGAATATCGGACCAGGGAATCTCTACTCAGAGTAAACCGAGGTCCGATATTTTTACGACTCAACACTCAAGCACCTCTCAATCCCAAACTTCTCAAAATCTCCTATATATCTAACTCGTGGCGGGAGTGTAAATCTTGAAATTGGGTCTTTGTGGCGAGCGGGCTACGGTGGCTACTACTGGGCTACTGCCGCCGATCCGTCTGAGCTCTATGCGTACCTCCTCCTTTTCTATAGCACTAACGTCTACCTGTCGAGCAACAGCACTCGCTGGCTTGGCTTTGCGGTCCAGATTATCAATCCAAATTCGACCCACTTCTCCCAACCGTAAAGCCGTTCCAGCGGCCACCACTATCCACTGGATATAGACTAGCGCTCTCAAAATTGATATAGTACGTATTATTATCGCGCGACAAGGCAGTTGACGCCCAATAATAACCATCGATGCCAGCAACTCGCAAAGCACCATAGCCGGGATACATATTCCCGCCACGAGTTAGATATATAGGAGATTACTAGATGTTTAGTTTTCTGATTCGCTTTTGTGGCAGAAGAATTATTGTAATACAGAACTATACCTAGTTTTACTTATGTCTTTACTTAGTTTTTCTAAGTTCGCTTCTGATGCTAGACCATCCGCAGCGCCACGAGCGAGGAAAAGGCGGCTCGCACCCGTAACGACGGGATGCGAAAACGCCGGGTCTAGCACAGAAGACGAACTAGAAAAACTAGTTAAATACCCGCAATCAAAACTACGGTATAGTCTGTATTACACTATTGCCTTCAGCACAAAACATGAACCAGAAAACCAAACCAACCGCCCCATCCGTCAAGCCACAACGCACATTTCTCATACTGCTTAAGTTTGTTATTTTTACAACGATTTCGCTCATACTTCTGTTTTTTCAGTGGAAAACCAACCGAATTTCCCGCCTTGACATTTTGACGTCCGTCAAGTAGTATAGTATTAGTACAAAAGTTAAACAGACTGGATGCGAGGTGATGTCTGAATTACCAGAAAAACAAATTAAACGACTACGCGGTCTGATTCAGGAGGCTGAAACCAACCTAGCTGCAGCCAAGGAGCTTCTAATCTCAGTCTTGGGCGACGGAGAAGCGATCACCGCTCCCCGCGAAACCGTAGTCGATAGCCCCGAAGGCAAGATTATTGAAGGTGTTTTTGATGGCCAAATCATGATCGGCCCCGACGGCAAGAACTATCCGGTGCCCGCAAACTACGCTTCGAAGTCCAAACTGATCGAGGGCGACATCTTGAAGCTCACTATTACCCCCGAAGGTCGTTTCCTCTATAAGCAAATCGGCCCAGTCGAACGCAAAGCCGTCATTGGTACTCTAGTTCACCACGACGATAAATACTACATCGAAGTCGGCGGTCGCGAATATGAAGTACTCTACGCCTCGGTGACTTACTTCCATCTGCGCGAAGGCAGCCAAGTCTCCGCCATTATCCCCGCCAACAACGACCGCGCTGCTTGGGCTGCCGTCGAGGCGGCGCTCTAAAAAATGACAGCATCCCGAGCCCTCTATCGTAAATATCGCCCCACCAAACTCTCCGACGTGGTCGGACAATCTGGCGTCACTTCTACGCTTGAAAATTCACTGAAACAGGGCAAGATTTCCCATGCTTATCTCTTTATCGGACCCCGCGGCACCGGCAAAACCTCCGTCGCCCGCATCCTTGCCCACGCGATCAACGATTTTGAATACCAAGTCGAAGACAGCTATCTCGACATCATCGAAATCGATGCCGCCTCCAACACTGGCGTCGACAACATTCGCGAACTACGCGAAAAATCTGTCATCGCCCCCACCAAGGGCAAGTACAAAGTCTACATCATCGACGAAATCCACATGCTGACTAAATCTGCCGCCAACGCCTTACTCAAGACGCTCGAGGAGCCGCCTGAGCACGTTGTCTTCATCATGGCCACTACCGACGCCCACAAAGTCCCCATCACGATTTCTTCGCGTGCTCAAGTTCACACTTTTCAGCTCGCCAGCCCCGATATCATGCAAAAACACCTCCGCAAAATCGCCGACCAAGAGGGAATTAAAATCACCGACGACGCACTCGCGATCGTAGTTCAACGCGGTGGTGGTTCTTTTCGCGACTCACTCAGTCTCCTTGACCAGATCGCTACCCTCACCTCCGACGAAATCACCGCCGAAATTTTGAATGCCGCCCTCGGTTTACCCGAACAAGCTCTGATAGAACGGCTGCTCACGGCTTATACCGAGCAAGACCAGGGGACTATGACCAATCTTATCCACGACCTCTTAAATAGTGGGCTACAGCCCGAAATTATCACTAGCGAGCTTGTTGCCGCTATCATGGCGAAACCTACTCCGGCGCTCCTACCGCTTCTTGCGCGCCTGCCTGAGGTCAAACCACCTTTTCCAGAAGCCAAATTCCTGCTGGCCTTCCTGGGAGACCCCGTAGCGCCATCAAGTATCCAAACCGCCGTCCCACAGCCCCAAGTCGCTAGCACCCCCTTAGCAGCCTCGAAAACACCCCAAAACCCCGAAATCCCCGCTAAAAAACCTGCCGAAAAGGCACAAAAAACGCCTATTTCACTTGTGGAGCCCCCAGTTTCGCCAGGAACCGCCTCTTCCAAAAAAGTGCCGTCAGACCCTACTCCAGCCGAAAAAACACTCAAAACGCCCAAAAATACACCAGAAACCACCCCAGAAGCTCCTCAAACCGGCGATTTTAGTTGGGAAAGCTTCCAATCCGCCATCCAAGACGCCAATTCCGCCGTCGCCAGCCAGCTTGCCAAGACCCGTTTCAAAGTCTCTGGTAGTTGTCTGCACCTCTATCCCCAGCAAAAATTCACCAAAAATATCCTCGAAAAACCTGGTAACCGCGATCTGCTGATGAGTTTCTTGCCCAGCGGTTTCACTCTGCAAATCCACGATCTCGGCAGCGAGCCCGCGTCAAAAGACGCTACACTTTCCCAAATTTCTGATATAATGGGGAACATACAGGAGGTAAACGGCGATCTACCGTTCTAGTCAAAGAAAATATCAATCAGAGCATTTACCTCCGTTTAGGAGGTTTATTGATGGAAAAAGAACAACCCACCGCGGGCCGCATACCGCCCCAAGACATTGAAGCCGAGAAATCGCTCCTCGGCGCCTTACTGCTTTCGGATGTCTCCTTCCCAAACGTCCTTGAGCGCCTCAAGCCTCATGATTTCTACGAAAAACGCCATGAAATCATTTTTCAGAACATGGCCAGTCTCTACAATAAACATCGTCCAATCGATCTACTTACCCTAACTTCCGAGCTCAAAAGCAACAATCAGCTCAAAGAGATCGGTGGTCGCCCTTACCTTACTGATCTCACCAATTTTGTCCCCACCGCCTCGCACATTGGTGCTTATGTCGACTTAGTTTCTAATGCCGCCATGCGCCGCCACTTGATCGAAGCCGGCACCCATATTGCTGATGCCGCCTACGACGGCAGTTCTAGCATCGAAGACCTCGTCGGTGCCGCCGAAAAAAGCCTCTTTGAAGTTTCCGATAAAGCCGTCAAATCCGAATACGTTGCGCTTGAAACCCTCCTCCTCGACGCCTACGATCGCATCGAAGAGCTACACAAGAACAAGGGTGCCACCCGCGGCCTCAAAACTGGCTTTCGTGACCTCGACAAAAAGACTGCCGGCCTCCAAAAAGGCGACCTCATCATTATCGGTGCCCGCCCTGCCATGGGTAAGACCACTTTCGCCCAAAACCTCGCCTACAACGTCGCGACTCATAACGGTGACAAGCGCGGTGTGCTCTTCTTCTCAATGGAGATGGCCAATTCCGAAATCGTTGACCGTATGGTTTCCGACGTTTCTGGCGTCGACAACTGGAAAATCCGCACTGGTAATGTCTCCGATGAAGATTTCGCTAAAATCGGCGACGCGCTCGGCGACATGAACGAAGTGCCGCTCTTCATCGACGACACTAGCTCCATGACCGTACTCGAGCTACGCAACAAAGCTCGGCGTGCCGCCCACGACCACAATATTTGCATGGTGATCGTCGACTATCTCCAGCTACTCCAAGGCTCCGACCGCTACGCCGGCAACCGTGTCCAAGAGGTCACCGAAATCTCCCGCGGCCTCAAAACTCTCGCCAGGGAACTGGAAATCCCCGTCATCGCCCTCGCCCAGCTTTCACGCGGCGTCACTGGCCGCGACGACCCGCGTCCCGTGCTCTCTGACCTGCGTGAATCCGGTTCCATCGAGCAAGACGCCGACCTCGTGATGTTCCTCCACCGCCCCGACTATTACAAACAGAACAACGACGATTTCGTGCCCACCAATATCACCGAACTCATCCTCGCCAAGCACCGCCATGGCCCAGTCGGTAAAATCGAACTCTACTTCCACCCCGAGTTACTTCGCTTCATGTCGCTCGACAAAGAGCACGAGTAGTCGAAAAAGCCAAAAGATATACCCAAAACCGGGCCCTTACCCCCATTATAGCACACTTCGCTCAAAAAGTCAATATATACGCCATTCTACCCTCCATGTTATAATACTTATGTGAAGAAAACGGCTATTCCTAAACTTTTTTTGTACCGTCATCGTTTTGTGATTGGCTACTTTTTGCTCGGTCTTGCTTTTCTCGGCATCATCTTCGGCCTACCCCTCCTCGCCCCCGCCGGCCTTTCTGAAGACGAAATGGTTTCAGCTACCACCTCTTATAATATCCACCTCAGTTCGCTTTTCTCTGGTGACGTCGTCGACCTGCCCTATCACGTTCTTCAGAAACTTTCCATCCTTATCTTTGGTCTCAATATCTATTCTATCAAACTTCCCAGTATGATTATCGGCGTCATGCTAGGTATTTTGCTCGTCTTATTACTCAACCGCTGGTTCAAAAACAATGTCGCCCTACTTGCCTCCATTCTAGCTGTACTTTCCGCTTCCTTCCTCTATCTCTCTGGCTCCGGCACCCCGCTCATCATGCTCGTCTTCTGGCCCACTCTCCTACTCTGGCTCGGTTCCAAAATCCAGGGCGTCACTAAGCCTAAACCGCTCTATTGTTTCATTTTTGCCTTCGCCCTACTCGCCTCAATTTTCACCCCACACCTCATTTATCTTGCCGTTTTCATCATTCTTTTCGCCTTCCTTCATCCTCATCTCCGTTTCACGATTAAAACCTTACCCATCATCCCGCTCGTCATTACCACTTTTATCATCTTAGTCGCCGTCGCTCTGCTCATCATGGCCGCCATTATCAACCCACCCATCATCAGCGAGCTGCTCCTTGCTAAAGATTTTCAGCTTGCCGATTTCTTCAGCAATCTCCAAACGGCCTTCTTACCCTTCTTCTCCTGGAGTACCACGCTCGAAAGCGCCTTCCTCTCGCCTTTCGTCGGTCTAGCTTCCGTCGCACTCGCCGTCATCGGTCTACTCTCTACAGCCAAAGGGTTCTTTGCCTCCCGCAACTCTATCGCCAGCTGCCTCATTATTTTCACCATCGTGCTCTCCGGCCTCAGCCCCGAATCTGCCATCCTCATTCTCCTACCACTTGCTATTCTGATCGCCCACGGTCTCCGCTACATCCTCGACAAATGGTACGACCTTTTCCCCGAGAACCCCTATGCTCGTATCTCCGCCCTGTTTCCAATTAGCATTTTCCTCGGCATCATGATTTACGGTGGCATCTCTCACTTCCTCTATGGCTATCGCTATTCACCCATGGTGGCCGACCAGTTTAACGCTGATGTTGAACTAATCTACGATCATCTACCTGCCGGCTCTACACTCTACGTCATTGACCATCAAGCCGCCTACAATTTCTACCAAATCCTCGCTGACCAAAAATTCCTCACTGTCGCCGACCAACTCCCCGCCACCTCCGAACTTCCAGTCAACTTCGCCACCCTCGGCCACACCACTGACGTACCTGCCAACATCACCCAGATTATCACCTCGCCAAAATCTAGCAACTCTGATAGAATATATATGTATAGCGTTGATCCAGAGCTTTTGGAACAACAAAATATTGAAGACGTTAACGAAGAAAAGGAAAGTGAGGAATAAACCATGGGTGCCACAATGGACCAAATGAAAGTTCTCAACCAGCTCCGCAAGGCGCAAAAATCGCTCAAAAATGAAATTGTTGAAGTCGAAGCTGGCGACGGTGCTGTCACCGTCCAGATCACCGGCGAGCTCAAGATCAAAAATGTCAAAATCGATCCCGAAAAAATTGATCTCGATGACATTCATGAGCTTGAACGCTGGATCGAAGATTGTATGCGCGACGGCTATGCCAAAGCCCAAGAAATTGCTACCGATAAGATGAAACCACTGATGGGAAATCTCGGGAATTTAGGGTTATAATATATGATTAACAATATCGACATTAGCGGACATAATTACAAAGTTTCCGACAGCTTCAAAAAATATACTTCTAAGCGCCTCGGCAAGCTTGACCGCTTTCTTCCCCGCGGCAACAAAAAAGACATCATCATGAAAGTAATTGTCTCCGAAGTCGACCATCCTCACGGCAACAAATACGAGATTTCCGCTGCCATGGAGATCCCCGGCGGAAAAGTCATCACCACCCGCGACGAATGCTCTAATGTTTTTGCCGGCATCGACATTATCGAAGCCAAACTCAAAGGCCAAATCCGCCGTTTCAAGCTTGAATCCACCCCGCATCTCTCCAAAAAGGGCCTCAAAAGCCTGTTTGTGAAGCGTGGATAGACTATAGAGCCATAGTAATATGCTTAAAGCCAGTATCTATTTTGCATGCAGTATGCTATAATAAAGAGAAATATTGAGTGAGAGTTGTGGAGACCGACCGATCATGAAGGAACAAAAGAATAGTTCAAGAAAAGCTAAAGAGAAAAAGCCGACTGACAAATTAGCCGATAAAACTTTGCTAACCCGAATTTTGCAAGGTGTCTTTGGCGATGCACAGAAGAAAACCTTGAAGCGTATGTATCACAAAACGATTGAAATCGGCAAGTTAGAGCCAAAATATGCTGCCATGTCCGACCAAGAACTCGCTGCCCAGACCGACCAGCTCAAAGCTCACCTCAAAGAAGGTTCGCAAAAAGAACTCGACGCTATCCTGAATGATGCTTTTGCCATCGCGCGCGAAGCATCGAAACGTATTCTCGGCCTCCGTCCATTTGATGTCCAGCTCATTGGCGGCATGGTGCTCCATGAAGGCAACGTTGCCGAGATGAAAACCGGTGAAGGAAAGACTCTCGTCGCTTTGCTCCCAGCCTATCTCAACGCCTTGACTGGCAAAGGTGTCCATATCGTCACGGTCAACGATTATCTCGCCCAGCGCGACGCTGGCTGGAACGCTCCAGTCTATCATTTTCTCGGTCTCAGCGTCGGCGTCATCATCAACCAAGCCAGTTTCGTCTATGATCCCGAATATGACAATGAGGAGTACGACGATGAGCGTTTTCGCCACCTCAAACCAGCCACCCGCAAAGAAGCCTATGCCGCCGATATTACTTATGGCACCAACAACGAGTTTGGCTTCGACTATCTGCGCGACAACATGGTTAGTGAACCTAAATTTCTCCGTCAACGCGGGCTAAACTATGCCATCGTTGACGAAGTTGACTCAATTCTGATCGACGAAGCGCGCACCCCGCTCATCATCTCCGCTCCCGCTGGCGATAATCCTGACGCTTACTACCAATTTGCCAAAATTGCCGCCGCTCTCGTCGCCGAAGATTACATCTACGACGAAAAACGCCGCAGTGTCACCTTAACTGACAAAGGCGTCGAAAAAGTCCAAGCCATGCTTGGCGTCAAAAATCTCTATTCGACCAAGCATACCCGCCTCGTCTACCACATGGAACAAGCCCTGCGCGCCCAAGTCGTCTTCGAGCGCGACAAAGATTACGTTGTCACCAACAGCGGCGACGTCGTGATCGTCGACGAGCACACTGGACGCCTCATGCAAGGTCGCCGCTACAACGAAGGCCTACACCAAGCCATTGAAGCTAAGGAAGGCGTCGCTGTGAAACAAGAAAGCATGACGCTAGCTACTATTAGCTTCCAGAACTTTTTCCGACTATATAACAAGCTGTCCGGCATGACCGGTACCGCCTTTACCGAAGCCGAAGAATTTCAGCAAATCTATTCACTCGACGTCATCCAAATCCCGCCCAACCGTCCCATCCAGCGCGTCGATAAAGACGACTTAATTTACAAAACCGAAGCCGGTAAGCTCAAAGCCATTGCTACTGAGATTAAAAAATATCATGATAAAGGTCAACCAGTGCTCGTAGGCTCCGCCAGCATTGCCAAAAACGAAATGATCGCACGCTATCTTGATAGTCAAGGCATCAAATACGAATTGCTAAACGCCAAGAATAACGAGCGAGAAGCCGCCATCATCGAAAAAGCCGGCCAAAAAGGCGCCGTCACTCTCGCTACCAACCTTGCTGGACGCGGTACTGATATTAAACTCGGCGAAGGCGTCAAAGAACTCGGCGGGCTCGTTGTAATTGGTTCCGAACGCCATAATTCGCGCCGCGTTGACAACCAGCTCCGCGGTCGCGGTGGCCGTCAAGGCGACCCTGGCACTACGCAGTTCTTTGTCAGCTGCGAAGACGATCTCATGCGTGTCTTCCAGGGTGATCGTATCGCCGCACTCATGAGTCGCTTAGGCGTCGACGAAGACACCCCCATCCAGAACAAAAGCGTCTCCAAAACTCTCGAAAACGCCCAAAAACGCATCGAAGGTTTCAACTTTGACTCTCGCAAAAACGTTGTACAATACGACAACGTCATCAACCGTCATCGCAAAGTTGTCTATGGTATGCGCCGCAAAATTCTCGACGGCGAAAGCATCCATAGCGAAATCAAACGCCTAATAAAGAACATCGCTGAAGATCTTGCTAAAGATAGCTCGCGCGTCAACAAAAATTTCAACACTGATTTTAAGGCCGTGATTAACGCTGACGAAGCCGAGATTGACCGCATTGGCAAAATCCGCAAAGAGAAAGACCGCATCAAAGCTGCGCGCGAACTAATCGAAGCGGGATATCAGAAAAAAGAGCAAGAATTTAACGCAGAAATCATGCGCAAAGTTGAGCGCGAAGTCTATCTCAAAGTCCTCGACACTCTCTGGATGCAACACCTCGAGAACATGCAGCATCTCCGCGAGGGAATTCACTGGCGCAGCGTCGGGCAGCGCGATCCGCTTGTCGAATATCGCAGCGAATCACAAAAACTCTTCGAAGGCCTAGAGAAGAATCTTCGCGAAGAAGTTTTGAAGATTTTGCTCAGCCTCACCAAGCGCGAAGCTATCGAAGAAGACGTCACTGACGGTCAAGAATATGAGTCTGAACTCACCAAAATGGCTGAGAGCGCTACCGAAAAAGGCGTCAATGAAGTCAGTGCTGGCGAAAAAAATCTCGACGCCGAGTTTAAGAGTGGGTCAAGTGCTAATGCTAGTGCTAATCCAACCAGCCATAAAACTAATCATCACCCCAACACCAAACGCAACCAAGCGCGCAAATCAAAAAAGAAAGAACGCCAAAATAAAAAGAAAGGGAAGCAACGATAAAACATTCAGCCGAAGAAATTAGTCTGGCTTCCGGCGCAAAAGGTCTGCTCATCGACATTCCGAATGCAAGTGTCACTAACATCAAGATCCAGTTCCGCGCTGGTATGCGCTACGCCAAAAAGCCCGAGGTTTACGAAATTGCCCATATCGTTGAGCATTTAGCTTTTGGTGCTAACGCCAAATATCCCGATGAGCAGGCTTTCGAAACCGAATTTACTAAAAACGGCGCTTACCACAACGCTTGGACTTCAGATTATTCTGTTTGCTACGAAACCGAATGCGCTGACTTCGAATGGGATCGCATCATGGCGCTCCAACAACTCTCCATCACCGAACCACGCTTCAACGAAACCGAACTAAAAAGCGAGAAAAGCAACGTCCGCGCCGAACTTACCGGCTACATGAACGATTACGGCCGGCTACTTTGGCCTCGCTTACAGCAAGCCATCGGCGAAGACATCGCCGTTCTGCCCGAGCGCCTCAAGACCATCAGCAATATCGAGCTCAAAGACATCCGTGAACATTATCGCCGCACTCACACCGCGCACAACATGCGTTTTATCATCGCCGGCAATCTGCGCGGTCGTAAGCATAAAATCATTAAAGCTCTTAACCGCTGGCGGCTCAAACCCGGCAAACGCTTCAATATTCCCGAAGATCAATTACACTCTGCCGCTCCCATTCTCATCCGCCGCAAAGATGCTAGCAATATTACTTTTGGCATGTCTTGGATGATCACGCGCAAACTAGAACCCTTCGAAGTTTACGCCATGAATTGTCTCAACCATATCCTAAATGGCACAATGAGCAGTCGAATCTTTGGCCAGGCCCGCAAAAAAGGTCTCGTTTACGACATGGGTAGCTACCTCAACAACGCTTGGCACGACGCGTCTTGGGACTTCGACGGCGAAGTTAATGCCGAAAATGCTGTCGAGCTATTCAATCTCATCCATGACGAACTCCAAAAAGTTATCCATGGCGAAATCCGCGACGAAGATCTTGAGGCTGCCAAATCTTACGCTACTGGCCGCTACCAAATGGGCGCCCAAACCGTCAGCCAAATTTCCGACTATTATTCCGACAATTATTTCTCTAACGGCACCATCGCCAAATATGACCACATGCCTAAATTCATTCAGAACATCAAAAAAGATACCATGGTCGCCCTAGCGCAAGAATTCCTCGGTAGCGATATTCATGCCATGGTCGCCGTTGGCTCGGTCGAGAAGGCCCTCATCAATGAACTCGCCGCCAAACTCAAATTTACCGAACTGCCAGACCTCCAAACCGTGCTATAATATATATTATATATGCGAGTTGCAATTCTAGGTTATGGGAAAGAGGGAAAAAGCGCCGAACAATATTTTAGCGCTAAGAACGCCGAGATCGAAATCTTCGACCATTTCGCACCCACCGAAGCCGCTAAACTTAATCTTTCTGATTTTGATTTCGATTTAGTTTTACGTAGCCCTTCCGTCCATCCACAAACTGGCTGGTCTAGCATGACCAAATATTTCTTCGCTCACTGCCCATGTCCCATTATCGGCGTCACCGGTACCAAAGGCAAAGGTACAACTTGCACCATGCTGCGCGACATTCTCGCCAAACTCGGCCAAAAAGTTTGGCTCGTCGGCAATATCGGCAATCCTGCCCTCGACGTTTTGGACCAAATTTCCGAGAACGATGTCGTAGCCTACGAAATGAGCAGTTTTCAGCTCTGGGACCTCGAAATTTCTCCCCACATCGCCGTCGTCCTCAAGGTCGAGCCTGACCATCTCAATGTTCACGACGATTTTCAGGATTATGTCAATGCTAAAGCCAATATCACGAAATGGCAAAAACCCACCGATTTCTGCATCTACTACCGGTACAATCCCGAAACCGTCAAAATCGCCGAACACAGTGCTGCTCAGAAAATTGCTTTTCCAGTTAAAAACAATCGAGCAAAGCTCGATCAGCTGCTCGACCATCTCCGAGTGGTCGGTCAGCACAATCGCGAAGATGTCGAAGCCGCTCTCCTTGCCGCTGCCTGCTATTATGATATGAAATTAGTTGATTTTGTTGATGAATATTACGATAAGCTCAGTATTGCACTTCAAGATTTTCACAGCCTACCACATCGACTCGAGTTCATTCGTAGTCTTCACCAAGTTGACTATTACGATGATAATTTTTCCACCACTTTACCTTCAACTTTAGTCGCTCTAGAAGCCTTTCAGGGTCGTCCTATCATCCATATCGTTGGCGGTCGCGACAAAACCAACAACCTCGATCTACCCGACATCGCTGGACAAATCAAAAAATACGTTTCAAAAGCCATCCTGATTGGCGAATCTGGGCACGAACTAGCCAAGATCCTGCCAAAATCCCAGTTTATACTCGTCGAATCACTCAAATCGGCTTTACTTGAAGCGCAAAAAACTGCCGAGCAAATCGCCCAACAACGAAATGAGACCTCAAAACAGGAAAGCGTAAGCAAAAATCCTGTCGTCCTCATGTCGCCCGCCGCTGCTAGCTTTGATATGTTCGAAAACGTTTACGACCGTGGTGCCCAATTCCAAAAACTCGTGCAGGAGCTAAAGTAATGGCAGGGAACCTTCACGCTCAGCTACAGAGTCTTCGAGCCGAACTCGAATCTGCCTGGCAAAAACTCGAAATTGATCGAAAAATTTCTACCGCCAGCCAACTCGAGGCCGAAGTTTCCGAACCCGAAATTTGGCTAAACCCCGAAATTGCCCGCCAAAAAAACGAGCAACTCGCCCGATTGAACGACGAAATTGAGCCTTGGAAATTACTCAAAACCCAAATTACTGATCTTGGTGAGTTATTCGCTATTAGCGACAAGGATCTCCAAGACGAGCTCGCCGAACAAGTCAATATTATAGCCGAAGAACTCCAAAAACTCAAGCAAGTTCTCCGATTCAATGGCAAATTCGATCATAATAACGCCATTTTACGCATCACTGCTGGCGTAGGCGGCATCGAGGCCATGGATTGGGCTAGCATGCTTGAGCGCATGTACCTACGCTGGGCCGAAAATCATCATTTTCAAGCCACTTGCCTAGAAAAAGTCAGCGGCGAAGAAGCCGGCATCAAAACCGCCGTCTATGAAATCAATGGTTCTAATGCTTACGGTTTATTGAAAAGTGAACACGGCGTCCATCGATTAGTTCGTCTCTCACCTTTCAACGCTGATAATTTGCGTCAAACTAGTTTTGCGTTAGTCGAAATTTTGCCAGTAATCGAAAACGAAGAGGAAGTAAAAATTGACGACAAAGATTTGCGCATTGATGTTTATCATTCCGGCGGTCATGGTGGCCAAAGCGTCAATACTACCAATTCCGCCGTCAGAATCACCCACTTGCCAACGAACACTGTTGTCGCCATCCAAAATGAGCGCTCACAACTCCAAAACAAAGCCAAAGCTATGGAAATTTTACGCGGCAAGCTCGCCCAGATGCAGCAAGAACAACAATCCGAAAGCATTGACAAGCTCCGCGCCGGCGAATCCGCCAAATGGGGACAACAAATCCGCAACTACGTTCTCCAGCCGTACAAATTAGTCAAAGACACGCGCACTAAACACGAAAGCAAAAACCCCGACGCCGTGCTAGATGGAGAGCTCGACGATTTTATCGAAGCTTATCTGGAGGGAAATGCAACGCCATGAAATCCAAAGAAGGTGAGAACCAAAATCTCAGGCAAAAAATTAGTCTAATTACACTCGCCGACTGCTATATTCTAGCTACCTTTGTCTATATTTTTATTACTGGACTTTTCTCCGGCAAACATCAACCAAATAATATACCAACAGGAACAAAAGCAATGCTTGGTGCGTTAACCGCACCAACAGCGTTATTTGAAGTCGCAATACTGCTATCCATCATCGCTTTGCCACTTTTTGGTGTTTGGCTACTACTACGAAAATTCATCTTCAAAAAACCTTACACAGAACAAGCCTTCCGCAAAATTCGTAACATATCTATCATCTTCTGTATTTTACTACTATTAATTCTGATTATTCAAGCCGCCCAATACTAAAACATTTATTGTTATTTCGTTGCGCTTGTGGTATTATGTTGATATGATTCTGCTCGACCGCATCACTAAGACCTATCCTGGCGACGAAGAGCCGGCGCTCGACAATGTTTCTTTGCATATCGAGCCGCGCGAGTTCGTTTTTTTGGTCGGCAAATCCGGCGCTGGCAAATCAACTTTGATTAAAATGATCACCAAAGAAGAGCAACCCGATTCTGGCAAAATCATCATCGGCGGCATCGATCTTGATTACGTGCGCAAGCGCCACATCCCGCATTACCGCCGACGGCTCGGTGTAGTTTTTCAAGATTATAAGTTACTGCCCACTCGTACTGTTTACGAAAATGTAGCTTTTGCGCTCGAAATTGCCGGCATGCGCAGCAGCGAAATCGCCAAAACCGTACCAAAAGTCCTCGATTTAGTTGGTTTAGCCGAAAAAAGTCACAAGTTTCCTACTCACCTTTCTGGTGGAGAACAACAACGTGTCAGTATTGCTCGTTCCGTCGCCAGACAGCCCAAAATTCTCATCGCCGACGAGCCGACTGGCAACCTCGACAAACTCACACGCCAAGAAATTATCGAATTACTACAGAGAATTAACGATTTCGGCACTACCGTACTAGTCACTACGCACGATGAGAATATCGTGAATAATTTGAGCAAACGCGTTGTCACGCTCAAAGCCGGCAGAATCGTCGACGATCAAAAATGTCACGGCGTTTATCGACTCGACAGTGAACCAGACGACTTGATTAAGCGTATGCAACGCGGCGACGCCGCTGCCCAGAATTTCGCCTTCGAAAAAGTCAATGCTATGAAAGAGCAAAGCGACCCTGTCATGACCATCAAGACCGATCTTGGCGCTGCCAAAGTCCAAACTCCACGCAAAATCCAACAACCTGGCAGCAAAAATTCCAAAGTTCGCGAGATGCAACAACTGCAACAAGTCCGCGCCCGCATGCAAGCTCTTCAAAAAGAGCAACAAATGAGACAAGCCAACCGTAATGCCAACAAATCTTTCCGACCTGGATCCGCTAATCAATGGTACACTGCCAACAAGCCACTTCGCGCCGCACCGAAACTCAGCAGTCTCAGCCTCGGTCAGACTGTCAAACTCAAACCTGCACCTGGACTCACAAACAAGCCTTCCATCCTACCAAAAAATCAATCAAAACGCATCATCTAATTAGAGGGTAGCATGACCAAAAGCAAAACCATCAACAAATCGCGCATCAATCGTCAAACCACTAAGGAACATCTCAAAAAGCTTGAAAAAAACAGCAACGCTAGCCGTTTGCGCTCCACTGGCCGTATTGTCAAGTACGGTGCTGTCAGCTTCACGCGTAACATTTGGCTTTCGATTGCCGCCACACTAGTTATGACTGTCACACTCATCATTTTGATGGTTACCGTACTCGCTAGCCTCATCCTCACAGCCACCGCCAAAACCATGCAAGAAAAAATTGACATCTCAATTTATTTCACGCCTGAAACTAGTCAAGAAACTATGGACGAAATGGCAGCCCTCATGCGCCAAACCAACAATGTACAAACCGTCGATGTTACCGATGCCGCCGGTGAGTATGAAATTTTCCTCCAGGACCGACAAGACAACGAAGAACTTCTGTCAGCACTCGAAGACGAAGCTATGCACGAACTTATGCTAAACACCATGCACCCCACCATGCGCGTTAAAGTTTACGATCCAAATGACCTTTCTAGCGTACGCAATCTCGTCGAAACTAATGAAATCTTCCAAGCCAATCTTGATCCTGAAGAAAATCCAACTTACGACGTCAACCAAGCCGAAATCGCCACCATCAACTCTTGGGCCAACATCGCCAAAAATGGCGGTCTTGTGCTCGGTGCTGTTTTTCTCGTTATCTCCATTCTAGTGATCTTCAACACTATTCGCATGGCCATCTTCTCTCGCCGTGAAGAAATCTATATGATGAAACTCGTTGGCGCCGACGGTAGTTTCATCCGCGGACCCTTCCTGGTCGAAGCTCAAATTTGCGGCCTAATTTCCGGTATCCTAGCGACCACGCTCGGCTATGCCGGTTTCCATCTTCTCGCACCCAAACTCGCCAATTACGGCATTGATGTCTCGGCCGTCACCGAAATTCTCGAATCCAACACATTAGTTCTAGTCTATCTTGCAATATGCGGCATTGGATTGTTAATCGGCTCCATTTCCGCTCGCCTCGCCATGCAAAAATATTTGAAATAAGCGTTATAGTGTGATATATATTAGTTATGGTTAGCAAAAAGCTTCATAAAACTATAGGTTTACGCAAAATCATGTTTACCTGCTTGTTCGTTGCAGCTGTATGTGTAAGCAGCTATATATTCTTTAGTAGACAGGCACCGACTCATGCTTACCACCCAAATTGTACTAGCCAAGCCTGTCGCGAGGCCGCAGACAAAGCTGAATCAGCACAACGTAACGCTATAGAAGCCGCTAATAACGCTCAAACCCTTGAAGATGAAGTAAACCAGCTAAACGCTGAAATATCCGCACTAGAAGCCGAGATTTCCGCTAACCAAGCCGTAGTGGATGATTTATCTGACAGGATCACTACCAACGAAGAAAAGCTCAATCTTCAGCAAGTAGCGTTAGCTAAGCTACTCGAAAAATCTTATCGTGAAGATAAAGACGGGTCTGACGTCATCGTCTTGCTCGCCGGCAGCGAATCAATTGGCGACTTTGCTGAAAAAAAATCCCGTCAAACTAGCGTTGAAACCCAAGTTTCCTCTTCAACTAAAGAGATCAAAAAACTAAAAGAAGAACTTGAGGCTCAAAAGAAAGAAGTTGACAGGCGCATCGCCAGCGACGAATCTAACCGTAATCAAATCGCCGAAAAGCGCAATGAGCAAGAAGAGCTCATGAACAAATACAGAAACGATACCGCAGCTTATGAAAAAGATGCCGCCGAAGCACGCGCTAAAATGCAGAGCGAGATCGACCGCATCACCGAAGAAACCCGTCGCACCCAGACTGGTGGTATTGTTAGCGACGGGCGCAACAGCTACCCTTGGGCTGCTAATTGCCCTCGCGATAATGCCAACTATATTGTCGTTGGCGGCTATGTTTGTCAATGTACTAGCTATGCTGGCTGGAAAGCTAAAGAATATTGGGGCATCTATATTTCTTCCTGGGGACATGCAAAATCCTGGGGTGCATCCGCAGCTAGTCGCGGTTATACCGTAAATGATACCCCCGCACCACACACTATCGGCTACAGTACTGCAGGCGAATATGGGCATGTTGTTTGGGTTGAAAGCGTCAATAGCGACGGGACCATCAACCTTACGGAATATAACAACATCTTGAGCGCCAAAAGCGGGCTACCTGGCGACTTTGGTGCTCGTAACCGAGTTAATCCCCAGGCATATCGATATATTCACTTTGACTAACTGGCATAAAAACCTTACACTCGATCTCATTTCATGCTAAAATAGTTCCATGACAACAAAGTGGGAAGCAAAAAAGGTTAATCTTGGCAGTGCTATCGTCGGTGGCGCGATTACGCTTGTTATCGGTGCTCTGCTCGGCTTCGGCTGGACCACGATATCACCTTACATTTTACCTTATCTAGGCTTTTCTAACGTCCCGACTAATGATTGGTCAGCACTTGACGAGATTTATGCTGAATTATCCACTAACTACGACGGAGATATTGATAAAGCGGCTCTACTCGAAGGCGCCAAAAAAGGTCTCGTTGAGGCCATCGGTGACCCATACACCGCCTATATGGACGCTGAAGACGCCAAGGAATTCGAAGCTAGCTTACACGGCGATAGCGGTGCTGGTATTGGCGTCGAGATTGCTCTGCGCGAAAACTATATCCGTGTCATCCGTACTCTCCCCGACAACCCTGCCCGCAAAGCTGGCATCAAAGCTGGCGACATTATCTATAAGGTCAATGACGAAAATGTGCTCGGAGAAGATCTTGACACTGTTTCTTCCAAACTACGCGGTACCCCTGGCACCAAAGTTAAAGTGACCGTCGTCCGCGATGAAGACGAAAAAGAGTTCGAACTCACTCGTGAAACCATCAATAATGTTTCTGCCTATGCCGATTACGACGACACTACCGCTATTCTAACTGTCACACGCTTTGATACTGACACTGGCACCCTAGTTCAAAAAATTGTCGAAAATGATTTTAAAGATAAAAAAATCGAAAAGGTCATCCTCGACCTACGCAATAACACTGGTGGCTACGTCTCCGCTGCTAAAGAGCTCCTCTCACTTTGGATCGATGAAGACATTATCTTGGTTCAAAAAAATCACGGTGAAACTACCGAAGTCACTAAAACCAACCGCGGCAAAGCCAAACTCAGTTCAACTCCTACCGTCGTTCTGACTAATGGTAGCACGGCCTCCGCTTCGGAAATCGTCGCTGGCGCGCTCAAGGATTATAACAAAGCCACAATTCTTGGCGAAACCACTTTCGGCAAAGGCGTCGTCCAAACTCTCTTTGACTTACCGAACGGCTCTTTGCTCAAAATTACCACCGCACACTGGTACACTCCTCAAGGGACAAGTGTCAGTGACGGAGGCATCACGCCCGACATCGAGGTTGAACTCACCTACGACGACACCAACCATAATCGCGACCCTCAAATGGATGCTGCCAAAAAATTAAGCATTAAAGATCTTAAGAAATAGAAGGAGGAAGGCTTATGCCAAACGAACAAACTACAAAAGATAATATCATTAAAGTCTATACCACAACTACTTGTCCATATTGTCATGCGCTCATGGATTGGCTCGAACAAGAGGGAATCGCTTACCAAGAGATTGATGCTTCCAATCTTCCAGATATTGACGTCGTACCAGTCACTGAAATCGACGGGAAGCGCATCGTAGGCTTCGATCGCACAGGCATTAAGGACGCCCTAACAAACCGCTAATTCAGGATAACTGATGCCGGAAGAAACTAGCGTCACCAATCAACCAACGTCACGAGACACTGCTACTTCAGAGCCAAAAGACGTTTTCAACCCAGAGCCGGCAAACGCTGCAGACTCGAAACCACCGATCATCTTATTGCATGGTTTCCGCGGCTCACCCTTAGGCTTAGAGAATATCGCCGAACAACTCCGATTAGCAGGCTATATCGTCCACGTTCCATCAGTGCCGCCTTTTGCTGGTGCGGAATTTCTCAACGTCTACGGCCCCGATCACTACGCCGAGTTTGTTAAAAGTTATATCGAACAAAACCACCTTGAGCGCCCTATTCTCATTGGTCATTCCATGGGCTCACTCGTAGCCGCTGCTACCGCCCATCGCTATCCAGATACAATCAACGAACATCTCATCTTGCTTTCGCCCATTTCAGAACGTACCCCAAAATTCATTAGTCTTGTCTCAATTTTTGCTGTATTACTGCCCAAACGCTTAGTCGACTACGTCACAACCAAATATCTTTTCGTCTCGCCCGATCGACAGCTTTTTCGTCAAGCCCTCCAACAAACCCATCTGTGTAGCACCGACCACACCCCCCGTGCCCGCGAAATCGTAAAAGCTAGCCTCTTCTCAACTAGGCATGCCGTCTCTGACTTCAAACTACCGGCCCAAACTACGCTCATCGCCGGCGAAAAGGACCGTCTCATCAAACAAAAATCTACCCAAAAACTCGCCAAGAACCAGCATGCCAAGGCAGTTTTTCTCAAAAACACCGGTCATTTACACAATTACGAACAACCGCTCGAAACTGCTGCCGCTATTCTTGCTCAGCTTTCAGCTTAATCGCTTCCTGATAAATTTCTTCGAAACGTTTTAAGGTATAATTCAAGTCATGCTTCTTTGCAATCTCGATACTCTTTCGTCCATATTTATTACGCAAAGTAGGATCTCGCAAAATTCGCACCATAGCGTCCGCCATCTCGTCAACATCACCCGGATGACACAGAAGCCCGTTCTTCTTATGCTGGCATAACTCACGCACCGCTCCAGCATCTACCGCAACAAGCGGTAAGCCTGTCGCCGCTGCTTCAATCAGCACAATACCCTGCGTTTCTGTCTCACTTGCCGTCACAAACAAGTCCGCCGCGCGGTATAACTCCACCGTATCTGGCAGCATTACCCGTCCCAAAAAGCGCACTGACTTCTCAATTCCTAACGACTGAACCAAATCTTGCAAATGCCGCCGATCAGTCCCATCGCCCGCAATCACCAACATCGCTTCCGGCACCTCATCTAACACCGCTGCAAAAGCCATCACTACATTACTCAAACTTTTTTCCGGATCCACCCGCCCCACATATAGGGCCATCGGTCGATCCGACGATAAACGATACTTGCGATAAAACCTCTCTGGCACTTTACCCGGACTAAATTTTGCCAAATCCACACCATTCGACAAAGGCTCAACCGTCACATTAAATTTCTTCCGTTTTTTTGGCACTAAGTCATCAATCGCCATTTCAGTCGGCATTGTGGCATATTCTGAATGTTTTAAAAAACTCGCCATATAGGCTCTTAACACCACATCTAGCGGTTTTTTAATCGGCTTTAATAACCGCAACTGACTCGTAATATTATCTGGATACGCATGTCCCGTACTCACTAGCGGCACATCATTCTTCTTTGCATAGCGCCGCACCGCAATCGCCACCATCTCCGCCGTTTGATTATGGATCACATCCGGCTGAAATTTATCGAGCGCTCGCCTCACTTCTGGATAAGGCTCCACCGTAATCCACAAACCATGCCGATAAGCCAATCTCGGTAGCGGCAAACCTAAAATCTCCTTACCATTCGGCACTTCATTAATTTGGTCCGGATAAAACGGAAAGCGAATCGAACGCAAATAAACCGTCGTCACGCCATCCTGTTTCGTACGATGCTTTTTACCATTAAAGCTTGGACAAATCACCAGCACTTCATGCCCCCGTTTCGCTAAGCCTCTCGCCAAATTATGCGCAAACACCGCCACGCCATTCGTCATAGGATAATACAAGTCCGAAGTAATTGCAATTCTCATGTTCTTATTATAACATATAGCGCCATTTTCGAAAAATACCGCCATTGCCTCTAGTCTTCTGTGTTATAATATGTTCATGAAAAAGGCCAAAACTCCCACTACCGTCACCGTCAACCGACGCGCCCGTTATGATTACCAGCTCGGCGAAGAATTGTCGTGCGGTGTGGTTTTGTCTGGCCCCGAAGTTCGTCTCATCAGGGATCATCACATCCAGCTCAAGGGCTCGTTCGTTACTTTGCGCGGTGGGGAACTATGGCTCAACAATCTCACCCTCGGCGCCGAAACCGCCAAAAATCTCAAACTACTTGTCACTAAACGTCAACTAGTCATCCTTGCTCGCGCCAAGCAGGATGGCCTGCAAATCGTCCCAGTTAAACTACTCTCCGGCGGCCGCTATATCAAAGTTATCATCGCCACTGGCAAAGGTAAAAAGAAATATGACAAGCGCGAGACTATCAAACAACGTGACATCAGCCGCCATGATATGCGCATAAGGTAAGATTCCGTGCTATAATAAGGCTATGCGAATCTACTCTTGGAACGTCAACGGCCTTCGCGCCGTCATCCGCAAAAATGCTTTACAAAATTTTATCGATGCCGAACGTCCCGACATCCTTTGTTTGCAAGAAACCAAAGCCAAACCCGGCCAAGCTGTCGTCGATCTGCCAGACTATCTCGAAATTTGGCACAGCGCTGAGCGTCCAGGCTATTCTGGTACCGCTATCTTTACTAAATATCAACCTCTTTCCACTACCCAGAACTTCGACGCTTTTCCCGAAATCAACAATTTCTTCAACACGTCCGATCGCTACGGCGATCCACGCACCGAAGGGCGCGTACAAACCGTCGAATTTCAGCCATTTTTCCTAGTCAATGTTTATACTCCCAATAGCAAAAATGACCTCTCTCGTCTCAAGCTCCGCGAAAACATCTGGGATCCAGCCTTTCTCCAATACCTTCGCCATCTAGAAACTATCAAACCCGTTGTCGTCTGTGGCGACTTCAACGCCGCTCACACTCCACTTGACCTCGCTCGACCCAAAGACAATGAGAAAAACGCCGGATTCACCGAAGAAGAACGTCAAGGCATCAAAAACTTGCTTAGCGCCGGCTTCCTCGATACTTTCCGCGTTTTCTACCCCAATATTCAACGCTATACTTGGTGGTCACACTGGTCAAAAAGTCGCGAACGTAATATCGGCTGGCGCATCGACTATTTCTTTATTTCGAGCAGCTTATTGCCCCATCTCAAAAGTGCCGAGATCTACGAGCATATCCAAGGCTCGGACCACTGTCCAATCTCGATTGAACTGGAGTTCTAATGAACTTCGCCCCGCTGAAATCCGATTTTTCTTACTGGCAAAAGCAGACCGAACCACTTTTTCCAGATTTATTTTGGAATATTCCCGAACAAAAAACCGGCCACGTTGCTATTGTCGGCGGTAATAGCCAAAATTTTTCTGCACCGATCAAAATCTCCGAGTATCTCGCCAAAACTTTTCCCTTCGCTAACATTTCAACTTTTTTACCTAACATTTTGCATGACAAGCTTCCACCCCTACCCAATCTTCATTTTGTAAAATCCACTACTAGCGGCGCCATTGCTAATTCTCCTGAATTAAGATCCGCCTTCACCACCTCTAACTTATTGCTTGCTGGCGACCTTTCCAAAAACTCCGAAACCTCCATTGCTCTCGCCAGTGCGCTCAAATCTGCCCTCGAATCGCCTAATCGTCCGCTCCATCATTGTCTTATTACACGCGACAGTGTCGATTTACTCACCACCGACGCTAGCACCTGGCTAAACTTTCCTGAAATTATCCTCGTCGCCAGCATGGCCCAACTCCAAAAAGTTTTTCGCGCCGCTTATTACCCTAAAATGATTTTATTATCACAGCCGCTCGTCCCCACTATCGAAACGCTTCACAAATTCACACTCACTTATCCACTCACCATACTTACTTTTCATCAAGAACAAATTCTCGTCGCCAGTCGCGGCGAAATTACTTCCACCCCCATCGCCAGCACTGACTATTCGCCAATCTCACTTTGGTCGGGCGAACTAGCTGCCAACATCATCGCCATGAACGCCTACAACCCCAACCAACCACTTGGCGCCACTACTGCCGCCGTTCTCTACAAGTAGACGTTACTTCTTCTCGCTCTCCGTGTTCGTTTTCTTCGTCTTCGCTTTAACCCGCCGTCCATCAATCGTCTGTTCATAGACCTTCAACAAATTCTTAATTTGGGCTGCCTGCGACACCTCTTTCCGCGCGTCCAACATTATCCGGCTCATCTTTTCAATTTGTTCAGCCGGCAAATGATTCAAAGCAATCGCAATTGCTTCCGGCTCCGGTCCACCAGCCAACACAAAACTATCACTCGGTACAATCTCCACCATCTCCGGATCACAAAACAGCACCGGTAAACCAGTTGCCTCTGCTTCCAAAAGTACCATACCTTGTGTGTCAAAGTTGTAAGATGCCGTCACACCTAAATGCGACTCGGTCATCCGCTCCATAATCTTCGCTCGTTTGCGTGGACCATAAAACTTTACCTTCAAATCATGTTTCTTTGCATAACGCTGTGCTTTCTTAAATTCATTTCCATCACCATACACTGCCAGAAGATATGGTCGCTCCAACATCGTGAGCGCTTCAAGAAACGGCATCATACGCTTTTCCTGCGAGACTCGCGAATTCCAAATCATCTTCAAAACATCACCGTCCTGCATCTTGCGCACTGCAAATTTTGTTTTCAGTAGCTCAGAATCTACACCATTCGATACGACTCGAATCGGCTTCATTACTCCATAATGCATCAATTTACGCGCAAAATGATCCGACGGCGCAATCACCACATCAGCCTGTTCAGCCTGATTCACCATCAACTCCCACATTTTTGCTCGCACTTTCGTCGGCGCCTGGAATTTGTCCTGCTTTACATCAACCAAGTGCGGCAAATACGCGCCATGTTTCTTACATAAAGTTTTTGCCACAAACTTTTTCCATGGATGTGGTACATTGATCGTAATCGCCATATCCTCTCGCCCATGCATAGTTTGTACTAGCGGAATGCCAAACCGCCGCGCCAACCGTACGCCCGCAATGCTACAAGCCGCTTCATAATGCACATGCACAAGATCGAACTCCGCAAAATTCGGTACTTTCGCCAGTACAAACTCTTCAACTTTCTCTGGACGTTTCGAAAGTCGCGCTCCGTTAATACGCCACATCTTGCAAGTCGGAACCGTGATCACGTTTTTTTCACGCGCATCCACACCAGGGCAAAAAACTACTACTTCATGCCCAAGTTTCTCCAACTCATCTTTCTGTGCTTTCACTGACGAAACGATCCCCCCATTCGCCCATGGCGCATAAAGATCCGTAAAAATCGCAATCTTCATATCGCTATTATAACAGATAACCCTCTAAAACTACAAGCTCAAGCATTTTTAAAAATTCAAGTTTTACAGTTTACCTAAAACCATGTATACTAAAGCCATGGAAAACTATACAACATATCGCACGGCAGAAAGCGTCTCGCCGAAGCACCCCGATAAACTTTGTGACCAAATTTCAGATGCCATCCTAGACGCCTACCTGTCCGTCGACCCGCATGCTCGTGTCGCCGTCGAGACTTGTGGTGGACACGGTGAGGTCTTTATAGTCGGCGAAATCACTTCCATCTGCCCAGAAGTCGATATTCCAGCCGTTGTCCATCGTATCACCGGTGACGATACGCTCAAAATTTCAATCAACCTCGTGAAACAGAGCCCAGAAATTGCTAGTGGCGTCGACACTGGCGGTGCCGGCGACCAGGGAATTATGATTGGCTATGCTACTGACGAAACCCCCGAAATGTTACCGCGCGAAGTTGTACTCGCCAGGCGGCTCAATCAATTCATTTTCGCCAAACACCCGTACGACGGCAAAACTCAATTCACCCTTAAAGATACCGCTACTGGCACTAATATTGAATCTATCGTCGCAAGTTTTCAAAACGTTTCAACATCGGAATTACAAACTTTAGTCGAAAACTTTCTACAACAGGAAAACCTAGCAGACGACTCCGCCAACATCACACTTCATATCAACCCTGCTGGCGATTGGCATCAAGGCGGATTCGAAGCTGATACCGGTCTCACTGGTCGCAAACTCGTCGTCGACAACTACGGCCCGCGCATCCCAATCGGTGGTGGTTGTTTCTCCGGCAAAGATGCTTCCAAAGTCGACCGTTCCGCAGCCTATATGGCTCGTCGCATTGCTGTCGATTACTTACGTAAGTGCCAAGCCCACGAGGTTTTCGTCCGTCTCGCCTATGCCATCGGCTACGCCGAACCACTCGAACGCACTGTAATCATTGATGGTAAGCCTGAGCAGATTGTCGATTACGATTTGACTCCGCAGGGAATTATCAAATATCTCAATCTTCTTCGACCAATTTACGAACAGACTGCCCGCTATGGTCACTTTGGTGAAGGTTTTGATTGGGATCGCTAATTGTATTAGTACAGTTAGACAAAACCACCATTTTCGACGCAAATTAGCCTAAAACTCACTAATTTGCGTCTTTTTTGTTGTCTTTTTCGATTCAAAGTAGTACTATTGTATTAAGGAAGTAATACAATTATGGTTTTCTATTTCAACAACGAACGTCCAATCTACCTTCAACTCGTCGAGCAACTCGAACTGTATATTGTTTCTGGTCGCCTCGAACCCGGCGAGAAACTACCATCCGTGCGCGATCTCGCCGCCGAAGCCAAAGTCAATCCAAATACCATGCAACGCGCTCTATTAGAACTTGAAAACCGTGAACTAGTTTACAGCATCCGCACTAGTGGCCGTTACGTCACAGACGATCTCGAACTGCTCGCCGAGCATCGTGAAGCACTTGCCCGCGCCAAAATCCGACATTTTCTAGGCGAAGTGCACGAACTTAATTTAGATTCAGCTGAAATCATCAAACTAATTACTCAAGAAGGAGGAGGGAATCAGTGACAAATCTACTCGAATATCAACATGTTTCCAAAAGTTTTGGTGACAAAAAAGTTCTTACTGACGTTAATCTTGCCCTACCATCAGGCAAAATTATTGGTTTACTTGGAAAAAATGGTACTGGAAAATCAACTCTCATAAAACTCGCTAATGGCCTACTTACGCCAACCAGCGGCAAGGTTATTTTCAATGGACAGCCTATCGGCGTCGAAAGCAAATCTCAAATCTCTTACCTACCAGAACACACATATCTCAACAAGAACTCGACCGTACCTAATATTGTCCAATACTTTGATGAATTTTACGATAATTTTGACCGCACCAAAGCAACACGATTAATTAAAGAACTTGGGATCAATCATCAGCAATATGTTGCTAAAATGAGTAAAGGTATGCAAGAAAAACTTCAACTTGCATTAGTCATGAGCCGAGACGCAAAGCTATACATCTTGGATGAACCACTCGGCGGCATCGATCCTGCAACGCGTGATTTCATCCTCGACACAATTCTTTCTAATTTCACAAAAGGTGCCAGTGTATTAATTTCAACTCATTTAATTGCTGATATCGAGCGCATTCTTGATGAAGTAATATTTATTGATCGTGGAAAAATAATTCTTTCAGCCAATGCCGACCAACTACGTGACAAACATCATGCCTCTATCGACCAAATATTTCGTAAAACTTTTAAAACTTCAACAAATTAACCAAAGGATTTCTATGTTCTTAAAACTTCTCAAATATGACCTTATCTATACTTTTAAACTAATTGCAATTTATGCAGGTTTAACTTTGATAGGCGCCCTACTCACTCGCATCACTGACTACAACTATGACAACCAAGTTCCCGTCGTTCTCCAAATTATGCATACTATTTTTTATAATTGCACCTTCATCTTCGCTATTGGATTAATTATTAGTACCATTATCCGACTATGGGCTAGATTAAAAACAAACTTTTACAGCAACGAAAGCTACCTTACACACACATTACCAGTTACTCCTCAGACTCTCTGGAACGCAAAATTCGTATCCAGCTGTATTGCTATTATTTTCAGCGTTATGATAGTCGCAGTATCATTCTGGCTCGCATTCTACTCATTTGGTATCGAAAATGCCATGGGATCCTTCAGTATCATTCCTGGCAATGTTGCAAACCACGATTCTATTAGCCCATTCCTTATCTTTTTCTTAATCGCCCTTATTTCACAACTGCTATTCATTGTTCAAGCTGGCTCTGCTGGCATCCTCGCTGGTTTCCTCCAAAACAATCATCACATATTCTGGTCCGCACTATTTGGAATTGCTACATACAGTATCGGTAATATCATTATATTCCTCGTTCTAGCGATCTGGTCTTTAGCCCACCCTACAATCTCGTTTTTTACCAGCGTCACAAATCTCGACAATGTTTTATCAGCTACTGAGCAAATCCTATTTATCGCTGGTACAAGCTACTGCGTCCTCATATTGGCTACTTACTTTATTAACCGTTACATCATACGACGCGGTGTTAATATTGACTAAAGCCGCACGTTAGTCATAAAATAGTTCTATTATGACCCCCCCCCGACAACCATAGTCCATGAATTGAAATAAAACTATCAGCTTTATTAGTCTTAAAAAGAAAGGTATTATGAGCTTAATCCTCGAACATGTTTCTAAATCCTTCGTTGGCAAACAAGCCGTTGATGATATTTCCTTCACATTAGACCATCCAACCGTGTTTGGACTGCTTGGAACAAACGGTGCCGGCAAAACCACCACCATCCGCATGATACTTGGTATTATCACCAAAGACAGTGGCAAAATTACTTGGAACGATCGTCTGGTCGACCGCAAACATGTCAATTTTGGTTATTTGCCAGAAGAACGCGGTGTTTATCCCAAAACTAAAATTCGTGATCAACTGAACTACTTTGCCGCACTAAAAGATATTGACAAAAATACCGCCAATTCCTCCATTGAACATTGGGCGAAAATTCTTAAAGTCACTGAATATTTAGATTTACCAGCTGAAAGACTCTCCAAAGGTAATCAACAAAAAATTCAGTTTATGACCGCTATTATTCATAATCCAGATTTAATTATCCTCGATGAACCATTTAGTGGTCTTGATCCAGTTAATACTGAAATCATCAAGAATGTCATCATCGACCTAGTCAAACAAGGCAAATATATCATTATGTCCGCACACCAAATGCCAGTTATTGAAGAATTTTGCACCGACGTCCTAATACTCAATCGCGGAAAGACTGTTTTACAAGGTAATCTAAATGAAATCAAGTCCCAATATCCAGTCAATCGTCTTAAAATTCATGCTAATCAAAGTATCGATGCAGTACTCGAAAAAGCCAAAATCAAAATCGAGTATGCCAAAGATCATGATTACCTAGTAAAAATTAATGACATCGACGTTGCTCATCAGCTACTGTCAGATCTTGTTGCAAAAAATATCCAAATCGACAAGTTCGAAATCATGAAACCAACCCTAAACGATATCTTTATCGAGAAAGTTGAACAATAATTCTATGCATGATATTTTTACCGTCGCAAAATTCACTATGCACGACATGCTTTCGCGCAAATCATACATCATTTCCACAATTATCATCCTGGTTCTAATCGTCTTGGGATTTAACGCACCGAATATCCTTAGTAGTTTTAACCAAGAAGACACAGATGGTAAAGTTCTTGTCATCGACCACGAAAATCTCTTCGAAGATCAAATTAGCTCACTCAATCAGCCCGACTCAGACTACGAATTGGTAGCAGTCACAGCAGAACCGGACAATCTTAATCAAAAACTAATCGACGGGGAACTAAAAGCAGCAATTTCAGTTGAACCTACATCAACTGGCCTAAAATTCAATGGCCTAGTTAAAAATCTTGCCGTCAACCAACTCCCTAACGGTCTAACCGATCAGCTCAGCGCGCTTTACCAAAATATCCAAATCCAGAAACTTCATCTTACCGAAAAACAACTTCAATCCATTTCGCCAACCTTTGAAATCTCCCTTACTCAAGCTGAATCCGAAGAAATTGGTGGCAATATCTTCGCCATGATGATTATCTCACTTATGCTTTTCTACGCTATTTACTTCTGCGCCTACCAGGTTTCCAGTTCTATCACCACCGAAAAAACTTCTAAGATCATCGAAACGCTTGTCACTTCCACCAGCCCCAACAGCATTGTTATTGGTAAAACACTCGGTATTGGTCTTGTTGGGCTTTTACAAATGGTCCTTATTACCATCACAGCCCTTATTAGTGCCTACGCATTCTTAGACCCGCAAATCCTTAATACGCTCATCGATACATCACAGTTGACTATTACGCTGGGGCTAATCGCTATTCTCTATTTCGTCTTAGGATATTCCGCCTATGCTTTGCTATACGCTCTGACCGGCTCTACTGTCGGAAAACCCGAAGATATTCAGTCCGCTAACACGCCAGTCGCCATGCTTGCTGTCATTAGCTTCTACCTTGCATATTTCACTCTCACTGATCCGACCAGCAATCTCAACGTTTTCGCCGCACTCTTTCCATTTTCATCACCTTTCTGCATGCCTATTCGGATGATGATGGGGCTTGCCTCACCCTTAGAAGTCTGTGGTTCGTTGATAATTCTACTCATCACCATCATTATTGTTGCTCGCATCGCCGTCAAAATTTACTCAAACGCCATTCTCCATTACGGAACAAAAATGACCTGGAAGGAAATCTGGCAAAACTATAAGGAAAAGATGTGATACCAGAGTTGTTGCGAGAAACCCTCGAAAATCTCGCTGAGCCTAACTATCGAGAGTTTCATCTGCGCACTTGCCCAGAAGCTCAACATCTACTTGGTGTGCGTGTGCCAGAACAACGCAAACTCGCGAAGGAAATTATCAAAACCAACAACTATTGGCAATATCTTGATGGTTTCGAACCATACTACTATGAAGAAATCATGATCCTAGGGCTCATCATCGCCACTGCACCTATAAATATAGCAGAGCGCTTAGACTATACTGCCTGGTTTTTACCACATATTAATAACTGGGCAATTTGTGATACTTTTTGTAACAGCTTTAAAATCCCGCCAGCTGATCTCCACACCTACTGGCAATTTCTCATGCAATTTTGTGATTCCAGCAACGAATACACTTTACGTTTCGTTCTCGTTATGATCCTGGATCATTTCATTCTCGCGGAATACCTCGACCAGATTTTTAATCTGCTTGATCATATCGCTAGTCACGCACATTACGTCGAAATGGCCGAAGCTTGGTTGATCGCCGAAATTTTCACCAAATTTCCTGAACAAACTTTTGACTATCTCGAACGAGATCAATTATCAACTTTTGTGCACAACAAAGCCATTCAAAAAGCCTGCGAATCGCGTCGCATTTCCGCCGCCGACAAGCAGCACCTTCGCGCGCTCAAATTATGACAATTCATGCTACAATTAATACATGAACAAACTGGTCATCCACGGCATCTACAAACACTACAAAGGCGATCTCTACCTCGTTGAAGACGTTGCCACTCACAGCGAAACTGGCGAAGAACTCGTAATTTATCGCGGACTTTATCACGGCGACAAATTAGGCCAATTCCACCTTTGCGCCCGCCCCAAAACTATGTTTCTAGAAGAACTAGACAGCGCTAAAGCCCAAAAATTCGGCCAGAAACACCGTTTTGAACTTCAAGAGATCCCTAGCATCGCCGAACACTAATTATAAAACTATCAAGCACCAATCAACAACTCACCAACAGTTTATCACTTATCACACAATGACTTATCAATGGTTTTATCAGACCCCCAGTGAATTTGACGACATTATTTTGAGTAGCGACGGTGAATTTTTGACCAGATTATATTTTGCCAATTCTTCAAATACTTCAAACTACACTAAAAATCACACCATAGATTGCACCACAAAAATAGATTGCACCACAAAACTTTTACCAATTCTTGCCGAAACTTGCCGTTGGCTCGACATCTATTTTGATGGCAAAAATCCCGACTTCACGCCAAAATGCCAAATCATAGACGCCACGCCTTTTCGCCAAATCGTTTCCGAGATTATGCGCGACATACCATTTGGTCAAACGCTAACTTATAAAGACATCGCCGATCGTGTCGCCAAAAAGCGTGGCGTTGTAGAAATGTCTAGCCAAGCCGTCGGCGGCGCCGTAGGCTGGAACCCAATTTGTATTATCGTACCCTGTCACCGTGTAGTAGGAAAAAATGGCAATCTAACCGGTTACGGTGGAGGAATGAAAAACAAAATCGCCCTTCTCGCTCACGAAGGGAACAATATGCAAAACTTTTTCCTTCCCAAAACTCAAAATAAATAAACCGGTAAAATATACTTCTCCATAATTTTCTCCTATTCTAGAACTCATCCTTTTCATTTCATTATATAATATATACTATATGCCACAAGTTTTCGCCGCAGTCGATCTCAAGTCTTTCTATGCATCAGTAGAATGCAATGAGCGCGGGCGCGACCCGCTGACCACACATCTCGTCGTCGCCGATGAATCACGCACCGACAAAACTATTTGCTTAGCCATCTCCCCCTCGCTCAAGGCCTACGGCCTACCGGGTCGCGCCCGCCTCTTCGAAGTCAACCAAGCCGTCAAACAGATCAACTACGAACGTTTGCAGCGAGCTCCTCTCGGCACTTTTCTCGGCCAATCCACTGACGCTACCGAGCTCGCCGAGAACCCCAATCTTGCGCTCGACTTCATCATCGCACCACCCCGCATGAAGCACTACCTTAATTATAGTTCTAAAATCTACAACATCTACCTTCAACATCTCGCCCCAAACGACATATTTGCCTATTCTATTGATGAAATCTTTTGCGAGCTTACTAGCTATCTCAAACACCAGCATTCCACTCCCGCCGAATTCGTCACTAATATGATTAGCGATGTTTATCAACAAACCCACATCACTGCTACCGCTGGCATCGGTACTAATCTTTTTCTCGCCAAAGTCGCCATGGACATCATGGCCAAGCACGCCGAACCTAACGCTGCTGGCGCGCGCCTTGCCGAACTCAATGAAACATCCTTCAAGCAACAACTCTGGCATCATACGCCCATCACAGATTTTTGGCGCATTGGTCACGGCTATGCCAAACGCCTCGCCGCCCACAATCTATACACCATGGGCGACATCGCGCGCTGTTCACTCGAAAAACCTGATCTTCTTTATCAACTTTTTGGTATCAATGCTGAACTTTTGATTGACCACGCTTGGGGTTACGAAAGCGCCCAAATTCCCGAGGTCAAACAACACCGCCCCGTCACCAAAAGTCTCAGTTCTGGACAAGTTTTGTCTTACCCTTACGACGTCACAAAAGCTGAAGTCATTCTCCGCGAAATGGCCGAAAGTCTTTCACTCGATTTAGTACGCAAAAATTACCTAACCAACCATCTAGTTTTAGTTGTCAATTACGACCGCACTTCGCCCACCAGCCGGCAAGATCAACTTACTTCCGACCATTACGGCCGCCGCGTGCCCAAACCCCTGCAAGGCACTATCCGTCTCAAATATCAAACTAACTCTACCAAGCTCATTACTCAGGGCTTCCTCGATTTTTATCATCAAAACATCAATCCGAATTTTCTCATCCGCAAAATTACCGTCTGCGCTAACGACCTTATACTTACTCAAGATGGGCAGGCCATCTTAGAAACAAACCAAGATCCTAACTTCCAGACCAATCTTTTTACCAACTACGCCGAACTCGAACACCAAAAAGAACAAGAATTTACCGCCATACGCAGAGAACATAACGTTCAAAAAGCCGTCCTCAACATCCGCGACCGTTACGGCAAAAACGCCATTCTACGCGGCACCAATTTCGAAGCTGGCGCCACTGGACGTACTAGGCATCATCAGATTGGCGGCCATCGTGCCTAGCGTGCCACGACTAACCACCGAGGAGAGCTTATGAGTTCCAACACTGCCAACCTAACCCACTATCATCCTAGAACACCACGGCGTACACCCGAAGATTATCTCGACCTACTAGGGAAGCAGCGTCCTCGCGCTAAACATCCCATGAGTCCCGACGCTCGCGCTGCTCAGTTTGCACCTTACGCTGCTCTAGTTGGTTACCAAGACATTATTGATACCGACGAGCAAAACATGCAGACCAAGGTCGATCTTGACCGCGAGATTCTTATCGATTCCGACGAAGAAACCGATGATAATCCGAACGAAGAATTTGATGAAGACTTTCTCTGATCACTCATTATACCACTACCTCCTATCAGAAACCACCAAACTTTGCTATAATACTACTTATGGATACTTCTGATGATCAACATCAAACTGCCAATTTACTAAACTATCTCGGCATCATTCTCATCTCCGTCTTACTCATCGCCGGCGTTGCCTGGTTCATCAAGACCCTTACTAATCGCCAAGCTGCCACCATCGAAAAAGAAGGCACTCGCTATATGGCGCTACTTGACCAATGGCTGCTCAACGAAACCCGTGCGCTTACTTCCGACCAACGCCAAATCATTTCACAGTGTGCTTATCTCGAAGATCCTGACGTCTTAGTCTACCGCGAATCTCAGCTACGTCTCCAGGAAACTCGCACCAAAAACGTTGACCCCGCCCTTGAAAAAGATTTTCTCGACGAATTAGAAAAATTCATCAACGGCGGTGACGGAGAATTACTCCAAGAAGAAGCCTCCCGTATCAAAGCCGCTCTCACAATCTGTAAAAGTAAACATAATGTCTAGCTAATATCATGAATATAAGTGTCACTTACATCTGGTCGCAAATCTTCACCGTTATCGAGTACAGCCTGCTCGGCTGGTCCTATTTTGCCAAAAACCGCAAGCTTGTCGTCATTCTCGATACTTTTTCGATGGTCTGCGGCATCACTGCCTATGTTTTACTCGGTGCCGACCTCGGCGTAGCTTTATCCATTATTATTTTACTTGCCAACTTCTATTATCTTTGGGACGAAAACACTCGCAAAAAGCGTGATCTGAAAAAATATTTCCTCAAAGATTACGTCGCCCTCATTATCGTTCTTGCTAGCATTGCCATCGTCACTGTTTTTACTTCCCACGAACCGCTCGACTTACTTTCCACTCTCGCTACCACTCTCTACGAAATCTCCATTTGGCAAAAGAGCACCAAAGTCTACAAATTCCTCGGCATCCCAATCGCCCTCTGCTGGGCCACTTACAACGGCTTCATCGGCTCTATCTTCGGTGTTCTCTGCGAAACCGGCATGTTCATTTCCTCAATCTGGGGCTATCTCAAAGAGATTAAAACTCGAAAAAGATCCAAACAAAAAATACCTAAAACATAGATATCTTAGATATTTTTTGGTGGGCGAAGAGGGAATCGAACCCTCACCCTCGTGAGAGGACAAGATTTTGAGTCTAGCGCGTCTACCAGTTCCGCCATTCGCCCAATCTTGCTTATCCCAAACGATTGCTCGTATCTATATTATAGCACATCTTATGCAGTTTCAAACAAAAACCATCATTCACTAAAGCTTCTTTTTTCGTTCAAAACCATGTATAATATAACCTATATGGATCAAGATACTGGTGGGCTATCATCTTCAGAGCGTCAGCGTCGCACCGCGGCCGAGATTGCGCGCCGACGTGTGCTTGCAGCTTATTCTTCCACTGTCCAAAATCTCAAAAATCTCCCCACCGACAACCGCTCCGCTGAGATTAATTCTGCAAATCCCAACCGTTCAACTTCATCTTATCTTCAATCTCACGGCAAAACTATCGACCGCCCCGCATCTGCCTACACTGCTCAACTGTCGTACGCCGACCAAAACACTAGCCAAAACTACAATAATTCACAAAGCTACCCAAACAACCAAAACTACTCTAGCTACCAAAACCCCGCCACCCAAAATAACTACACCTCATCCGCTCCGACCAGCGCGACTCCTGGTACTTTCAAAGACACCCCGATCAACACTGCCACCACCAACGAGGAGTGGAAAAAATATCATTCCGCCTGGCAAGACTACTACAAAAACTATTATAATGATTATTATTCCAAAGCCGCCCAGACTTACCTCGCTACTGAGAAAATGAAAAACGAGCGCGCCGCCAACGGCGAACTCCGTAAAGCCCGCAACCTACGTCGTGCCATTCCCGCCGTCATTGTAATATTGATCATTCTCACCGGCCTCTTCCTGCAATATAACCGTCTCATTTTTGCGCCAATCATGGCTTACATCGTACCGGATGGCGGAGAATCAAACAGTATCACCGCCGTCGACCCCACCGTTTCCCAAAACGTTTCCCCCGATCCTCGCCTCATTATTCCGAAACTCAATATTGACGTGCCGGTCGCTTTCTCGATTCATCCAGACGACGTCATGGAAGCCATGAATCATGGTGTTGCGCAGTTTTCTATTCCCGGTGCTAATGCGCTGCCGGGGCAGATTGGCAATCTCGTGATTTCTGGACACTCGGCTGGCGATATTTATAGCAACAACCAATACAAATTCATCTTTTCCGGACTCGAACGACTCGTACCTGGCGACCTTATCTACGTCAACTATGAATCCACCCGCTACACTTATCAAGTCATCGGCGACCAAACTGTTGAGCCAACCGACGTCGCCGCTCTGATCTACGACACCGACAAACCCGTTCTTACACTCATCACTTGCACTCCGCTCGGCACTTCGCGCTATCGTCTGCTCGTTTCTGCCGAGCAAATCAGCCCCAGTTACAACGATGCTACCGTCGCCGAAGATAATGACGCCTCCGCTCCTACTGATACAACTATGCCTGCCAACTCACCATCCTTTTTCGAAAGCATCTTTGGCGGTGGCAATTAACGCTTAGTCTCTTATTTTTTCCCGCACCAAACTAAAACTCGCGTCATCCGCTTTTACAACGTAATAAAGCCATTTATTGTTGTTCGCAATCGTCACTGCATAATTCATTAACGGGCGTTTTGTTGTTGTCACCGCTTGCAAGCTAACACTATCCGTCTCAAGCTCTGGCGCTTCACCCAGCTCCATCGCCTTAGTCTCCGTTCGTACCAATTTGCGACGATTAGTGTTATCAAAATCCCACACTGTTAAACTTTCGTCCTGCGTCGTATAGATTATATCATCATCCAACCATTTCAAAATCGACGACAAAGCTTCATACTGGTATAGCTCAGTCGTCTCAAAACTCACTACTGCGAGTTGTTTGCCAGATCGCGCCACAAAATAGCCATCACCTGGACTCACCGTCAGACTTTCTGGCTTCATCTCTAATTTCTCGCCACTAAATAGTTCCTTAAGCCCCGACAAATCCGCTTCATTCTCATTATAGGTTGGGAAAACCCCATAACTAATATATAATTGATCCTCAACCGTATAGCCCAAATAACTCTCACCATAATAACTCGCCAGCGCCACCCGCACTTTTGCCTCTCCCGGCACCGACGTCAAAATCGTACTACCTTTTTCGCCGTCGCGATACACGCCAATCTTCCGCGACGAAATACCGCCTTCGCCTTCCTCATACTTAGTTGTCACATAAATCACCTCGCCACCCTCATTCGTAAAGTTCGCAATATCGTCTAGTAGCACCCGTGATATTTCTTGGTCGCTAGTATTAATTCGGCGCAGATGATGATTCTCGAGTACAAAAATCTTACCCGCCGAACCATCCGCCATCTCTACTTGATCAAAGTCCATGCCAAAAGTTTTAGTTAGATTCAAACTATTTTTCAAATCCCGCAAATTGATCGAGATCCACTCCGTTACACCATCATAAGTCACTTTTGCAATCACATGATCACCATTCGCACTCCATTTTATCTCGTCTACTCGCCCCAAGAACTCACCTTCCTTAATTCCTGGCAATATTTCCGTCATATCAAGCTCCAGCGCACGCACTTCGTCGCCTTTGATATCCAACCATTGCCAAGTCGTTGCGGTCTTTTCTGCATAGAGGATACTCGCACGGTCATTTGACGGCGCATAAAATGCCAAGTCTTGTCCTAGTTCTCGCACATCTTCTTGCGCACGATTAAGCAAAAACAATCGCGGATAATATAATCTTAGTAAAATCCCTGGCCGCATCTTAATCGTTTTATTCCATTCATCATAATTCTCGCGCGTAATTTTCACCGCATGCTCACCCTCAGCTACCGTACGAGAGAGATTTGTCCGCGAAAATAGCGTGTCTCCGTCAATCGTCACACTCGCCCCCGTCGGCATAGAATGAATCTGTACCAAACCTGATTGCTCAATACTACCATCACTACTCACAAAAAATCCCATCGCCGCCAAGGTCGCTACCACTACAATCACCACTACCGCAACTAACATCGCCACTTCAGCCAAAATTACTTTTATCATTTGTCGGCGTTTTTTGTCTTGAATCACACTCATGTCTAATATTATATACCACATACCAACACAAAGAAATAATTTCATTCACTCGCCAAATACAAAATTACGTCCTTACCAATTTTTTCATTCCGAAATACAGCCTGTCGCCAAAAAACTCTTGCTTTTTCATTCCGCTTGCAGTTATAATAGGTATAAGCAAAAAGCGAGGAGTTATTTATTTAATGGACAAAATTCAACCGGGCTCAGGTCATATAGACAGCTCAGCGACGCATCGCGCCGTGCAGGCTTCTACTATCCTTGATCGTCGCTACGTTAAACGTCCACCCACAAGCAACGCCGGCAAATATAGCTCCGTCACGCGCGTTCACTCCAACAATGTCGCCCCCTCGCGTCTGATCAATCTCGGAGTTCACTCTACCGATCTTGAAGTTGCTCAAATTCGCGAGGCTATCCACGAAGAAGTCGACGAGTCAGTCGCCGAAACTCCAGACTATCTGACCGAAGATGCTATCGCTCTAAATCTCGAAGTCGCCGCAGCCACTGAAACCCCAGACGACCAAGATGGCGATCAAGTCGCCGAATATGCGGCGCCAACTGAAGAATATGTAGCACCTGAGCCGGAAGCTATTGCCGCATCGGGCTCTAATATCACCGAGCCCGTCGAAATGACGACCGAATTTGAAGCCGAAACCGATCCTTCACCCGTCAGCATGTACGCACTCGAAGCCATGAAGCGTAGTATGATGCAGGACCTTGTTTCTGGCAATTCTAGTACAATGACGTCAGACGCTTCTCTATCAGAAACGATGCCCACTGCAACAGCTCCGAATATTGATTATCCAAGCTACTCAGCAGTAGAAAATCAACCGGAAAGCTTGTCATCAGCTGATGATAGTTATTACAATACTCCCGCCTCGCCTGTCACTGAACCGATCGACATGATCTCAAAAGCTACTTCCGACGCCTTAGCTTCCATCCGTATTGCCACCGAGTCTTCTGATGTCAGCGACCAAATGGCATCACTCAAGGCTTTCGCGAACAGCATCAAAGCCGACAACTCCCCCGAAATGGCCGAGCTTGGCAACACAATTGAGAAATTTGCTAATGTCGCCATGAAGTCAACCAAGGCCAAAGAAGAGGCTGAAAACAAAGTCGCCCTCTCCGTCAATCGTTCGCCGCGTATTGCTCAGAGCTCCGCCCGCCTCAGCCGGCCCAACCCCACTGTGCGCCATACCTCGTCCATGTCGAATACTAGCCTCGCTCACCCCGCTACAATTAATCGTAGTCCCAAAGTTGCTAGCATCAATCGCGCACCCGCTACTACCAGTGCTAGCGCCACCACTCGTCGCCCTGCTAATCGCCGCGCGACTTCCACCACCAGAAAATCCACCACCGAACGCCGCGCACCTGACAACCGCACTCTTGAACAAGCCTTGCGCTCTGTTGCTACCATGGACGACGACAAACCGACCACCAAATCCGAAAAAGCTCGCACGAAGAAGATGCGTCGCAAAGGTGGTCTCGCTCGCTTTGCACTCGCTTTAGGCTGTGCCGGCGCTTGTATTGCCGCTATTATTTATTTTGTCGGTTCCAATATCCCTGATATTTCTGTTCAAGTCGCCGCCATGCAAACTGGCATTGACGCCGCCTATCCATCCTACATCCCACGCGGCTACTCGCTCGGCGACATCTCTTCCGAAAACGGCCGTCTCACTATGCGCTTCAACGGTCCAAATGGTAGTTCTTTCACACTGGTGGAAGAGAAATCTTCTTGGGACAGCTCGGCCCTGCAACGCAACTACGTCGAACCAACCTGGGGCGAAAACTTCACCACCACTCATGAACAAGGCGTCACCATTTTCCTCTCCGGCTCCGACGCTGCTTGGGTGAACGGCGGCATCCTCTACAAAATCACTTCCACTAGCAACGATCTCACGAAGAAACAACTCCGCAACATCGTGACCTCCATCTAATCGATTACTGTGGTATAATAAGGAGCGTGAGTGAAGAAATATTATTAGATATTTCTTCCGAACCGACGCAATTATACAGCCATAGGCTTACCTATGGTATAATATATACTATGAAAACCAGATTTGCCCCTAGCCCTACCGGCTACATCCATATTGGTAATGTCCGCAGCGCCATTTACCCCTATTTGCTCGCCCGGCAGCAGCAGGGAAAGTTCATCCTGCGCATTGAGGATACCGATCGCAATCGCTTTGTCGACGGCGCGACTGAACTCATCGAGGAAACCTTAGAATGGCTCGGACTCAACTGGGACGAAGGTCCAATCGTCGGTGGCCCGGACGCGCCCTATTTCCAAAGTGAACGCAAAGATATTTATCAGGCCTGGGCCAAAAAACTCATCGACTCTGGTCGCGCTTATGCCGATGACACTGATCCAAAAATCATCAATCAATATCGCGAAGAATGCCAAAAAAACAAAACTCCATTTCTATACCGTAACTATCGCCCCGAAAATCCGCCAGAATGGCACGAGGGACTACCACTCCGTTTCAAAGCCGACCCAAAACCGCGCCATTGGCACGACGAAGTAATGGGTGACCTAGAAGCTGGGCCAGAAGTCCAAGACGACATTATTCTGCTCAAAGCCGATGGCTTACCAACTTACAATTTTGCCCACATCGTCGACGATGCTGAAATGGGCGTCGATTATGTCATGCGCGGCGTCGAATATCTTTCTAGCACACCTAATTATCTTGCCATCTACGAAGCACTCGGGCTAAACTGTCCCAAATTCGTCTCACTGCCGCATATCCTCGCCCCCACTGGCAACAAAAAACTCGGCAAACGCGACGGCGCCAAATCCGTCACTGAATATCGCGCCGACGGCATCTTACCCGAAGCCATGCTTAATTATCTCGCCTGTCTCGGCTGGAACGACGGTACCGAGCAGGAAATCTATACCGAAACCGAGCTTATCGAACGTTTCTCGCTCGACCGCATCCAAAATTCTGGTGCTCGCTACGACGAAACCAAGTTGCTCTGGCTCAACGGTCAATGGATTCGTAGACTCGTCGAAGAACAGGGAATCGAAAAATTCTATCCCCGCACCGTGGAGTTCTGGCCAGACACTGCTGAAGCCTATCCAGTAGAATACCGCCAGAAAGTCCTCAGCATTATTTACGATCGGCTCAAAACCCTTTCCGACCTACGCGAAATGACGACTTATTTCTTCACCGACCCCGAAATTGACCTTGAACTAATCTATAAAAATAAATTCCTCAAAAAATTTTCTGAAGAAGAACTCAGCGCCATGCTCCAAGCTACCGTCGATAAGCTTGAGAAGACAGCTTGGAATGCTGACAATCTTCAAAATAGTTTAAACGAACTTCTATCCGAGCTTGGCAAAAAACCTGCTGAACTTTTCTCCCTCATCCGCATCGCAATCTCCTTTGCGCCATTCAGCCCTGCGCTTAATCTCACCATGGAAGTCCTTGGCAAGGACCTCACTCTCGCCCGCCTGAATCGCACCATTTCCGCTATCGAAAATGACTAGTTAAATTAACCTAACATTCAAGTTCCGTAGCATTGCTCCAACATTTTCCGAATACTTTTCGTAATTTTTCGCCTACTTTTCGCATCAAACTTATGCTAAAATAGAACAAAGTAAGCGAGGAATACTATGGGCCCAAGGAAAGCTCCTAGCCGTTCGAATAGCTCAGCAAACGGCACCACAAATAACCCAACTTCAAACCGCATCGTCATTGACGAAGAAGAACTTCTGACTTCATCCGAAAGCACTGCAACAAATCCTGAAACAACCGCTAGCATGACTGAATCTGAAACAGTCATCGAAACCATCGACGAAAAACAACTTACCACCGACCAGAAAAAGTCAAAAAATTCCGATAATTCGAAAAATCCCCAGAATGGCAAATCCAAAAAATCCAAAGCCGATAAAAAGTCCAAAAAATCTAAATCACCTAAAAAACCTCGCACTAAAAAGCAAAAAATCATTCTTGGTATTCTTATCGCTGCCGTCGTCATTCTCATCATCGCTCTCGGCGTCCTTGTCTGTATACTGCTGCAAAAACCCGACGACAAAGAAACTGCTCGCCAAGAATTTCCCGATCCGATTTACAGTGTCTTGACCGGCGAAGAAATTTTCGACGAGTCGCTCAATTCCACGCCCGCCTTCTGTGTACAAATTCCGAACGGCAATGATGGCGGCCGCCCACAAGCTGGCCTCACACATGCCGGAATCGTTTTTGAAGCAATCGCTGAAGCCAACATTACTCGCTTTGCTGCCATCTTCCAAAACACCGACACTAGCGCAATTGGCCCGATTCGCTCGCTCCGCCCCTATTATCTCGACTGGGACACCCCGTTCGACTGCACCATAGTTCATGCCGGCGGCTCCGACGAAGCTAACCGCGCATTAAAAGCTGGCGGCCAACGCGATCTCAATGAAAGCCTTAGCTACATGTGGCGCGAATCGGGCAGCGGCCGCGGCTGGAATAATCTTTTCACCTCGCCCGCCAAAGTTGCCGAATTCAACTCCGCTCAGGGTTATAACTCTTCGAGCATCTCCGCCTTTCCACGCTTAACTCCCGACGAAGAAAGCGAGCTGCTTCATACTCGCCGAGCCGCCGCTGAAGCTAGCGAAGAAGTCGATTGCGATAACACCGAATGTACTGAAGAAAGCGTCGAAGTCGACGATGAACCGACTTACCAAGCCGCCAATGTCGTCCGCCTCAACCTCGGCAATATCAAAATGTTCAACGTTGTTTATAATTACGACGCTGAGACCAATAGTTATCCTCGTTCTTATGCCAACGGCGAAACTCACCTCGTCTACGACTGCCCGTCTGGCCTCACCGAGCCACAAACTACCACTGCCTGCGGCGACCTCACCCAAGTCGCACCGAAGGCTGTCGCTGCCATGGTCGTCAAAGAAGGCAAAATGGCCGACAACTATCACGAAGACATCAAAACTCTCGGCAGTGGCTCTGCTTACATCTTCCAAAATGGCGAAGTCATCGAAGGCACCTGGACCAAATCCACTCAAGACAGCCAAATCATCTTCCGCGACAACGACGGCAACGAAATCAAATTCACGCCTGGCCAACTTTGGATCACTGCCGTCCCTGAATATGGCACCGTGACTTGGGAGTAATGCTATAATTATCCTATGAACAATCCAGAACTTAACCGCAACTTCAAGATGTTCAATCGTCAAGTTGTCTACCAAAACCCTTATATTACTATTGCTGACTATGATACGGAGACCGACGGTCGCGCTGGCCGCTATACCGTAGTCGAACGTAAAAACGCTGCCATCATGATCCTCGAACATCCTGAAAGAGGCATCCTACTCGAAAAATCATATCGCTATCCCGTCGAAAACTTTTGCTGGGAACTTCCCATGGGTGGTATCGAGGATAGTGAGACCCCACTCGCCGCAGCAACCAGGGAACTGCGCGAAGAATGCGGAGTGAACGTCGAGCTTGAACAAATCGCCAGCTTTCTCCCCATTCCAGGTCTTACTCCGCAAAAAGCTTTTGTCTTCTACGGCAAACTCACCGACGCTAGTCTCGAGACCATTCTCAATTTTCAACGTCCTGTCGACGAAATCGTCGCTTGGCAATTTTTCTCACGTCCCGAAATCCAAGAATTAATCAATCACCAAGAACTTCAAGACAGTTTATCGCTCGCCAGTCTGTCTTTTCTAAAATCTTTCTGAAACCCAACAACAAAAATACCCCGCCAAATTCAGCGGGGTATTTTTAGGTACTGAGAGATTTAATTATAAATCGAAAGATACATCGGTAACAATACCCGTGCGCTTCCTCCACATCCACCAAAAACTGTCTCTGGATATTTTGAAACTGCTTTCTCAACATCCTTAATCCTCGACTCACGGTATCTTAGTATATCATGCACAATCTCGTCATATGACATCTCGCGAATATCGCCAATTTCATAAACTTCAGGATCACCCATACCAAACCAGCCACAAGAAAGCCCCGTAAACTTATCCACTGTAACAATATTGTTATTGTTAACATGGATCGCACCAATCGCCGCCGGACAAACCGGTATCGCATAATATTCATTAAGCGCCCCACTAGCTCTATCATGCAAAACATCCAATTGACTCGCAGTAAGGCTATGCCGTTTGTGGTATTCATTTTGCGCATAACCCGCACGTTCTAGCTCGCCCAGTAGCGGGAAAATACCGTCTCTTAGATTTTCTGCCAAAATCTCCGGTATTTCTTCAAAATTGTCTCGCTCCAAGACGATTGATGCAGCCACACTAGTATATTTTCCTTTCGAATATTGATACCAGAAACTCTGCTTCGCTAGCTTTCGCAGCCGCATACGATTCCGCATGTGCATTGCCGCTTCTTCTGCACCAACACCTAGCATTTCTCGCGCTAAATCCGGTTTTCGGCTATTATATTGCACCATCACCGATAAACGCCCGTCCATCAGGTATCTTTCAATATCATCATCCCAGTAAATACCGTTTGTGAAAGCCGACCAGCGAATTCCGACGTTGCATGTGCTTTCAACCAAGGCTTTCAACTTTGTCAAGTTTTTCCCAGCCGTTGGCTCACCCAGCCCGCAAACAAATCCCTCCGTCATGCCAAAAGGAAAAAATTCCATCCTATCACATGAGTTCATCACACTTAATTCCTGATCTATACGTTCCCCAAAAGAACGTATAGTCTCGATGTCGAGACTCGCCGACTCACGCGAACTTGCGCAAGAACTATCACATCTCGGACATCTCGCATTACATTCCGAACCCAGCTGTACATCAAGTAGGTAAAGTTTCTCTCTCGCAGTACTCAACACAAAATTCACCAGTTTCTGTCTCCATGGCGCATAAGCTACCATTTCGCATCTCTCCCTTCAAAAAAAATTAATCTACACTTACAAAAATGTCACCACTACTCGTAAGATACCAAAATTATATCATAAAGATTAGAATATAACAACTCCAATCTTGCCTTTCCACAAATAGTTCTACCATGCTATAATCAAGATGTCTAAGTTATAAAATCCAAGCAGTAAGTTGAGCGATAAGATGCTGACTTATTCATGCACCGAGAACGGCACCGCGCCGACGATTTGTGTATGAAACAGTATACTTATCGCTTGGATCGACTTAGACATCGTGAATTAGGCACGGTGTCGTTTTTTGTTTCTGACAAATCTAGGTCGATGCTGCTCTAAAAGTAAGGAGCAATATGGAGGAAGTTTTTAATTATCTCAAAATCCTAGATGTCAATTTCTTAGCCACCCGAAATGGCAAAGGCGTCAGTTGTCGACCGTTCGGCGACCCAGTGAAGTTTGACAATAAAATCTATATGTTGACCCACGCTGAGAAAGATGTGGCGAAGCAACTCGCCGAGAACAATCAAATTTGTATCGTAGCTTATAATCCCGAAAAGGATGATTGGTTACGAGTTTTTTGTAAAGCCGTTGACGATAGCGACAATACTGCCGCCAAACAAGCTATTATCGACGAATTCGACTGGGCCGAGGAAGCTGGCTACACTTTAAATAATCCAAATTTCAAGTGCTATTATCTCGCCAATGCGAAGGCTGAAATTCGCGATAGCGATGGAGAGGTGCTAGCAAAATATCAATTCTAAAAGCGAGATACCTTTATGAAAATTTGCATTTGCGCCAGTTTGAGTTTCGGTGATCAAATTTGCCAAGTCGCCAAAAAGCTTGAAGAGCTCGGCCATGAAGTTTTATTGCCCAACGGCATCATTCATCATCTCATTGAACAGCCCGATTTTGACCCCATCCAAGCCAAAATTGACACCGATTCCAATCATCTCCACGTTGACAAAATTCGTGCCTCCGACATCGTATTAGTTTGTAATTACACTAAAAACGGCATCGAAAATTACATCGGCGCCAATAGTTTCGCCGAAATGTTCACGGCCTATTACTTCAACAAGCCCATTTATGCGCTCAACCCTCTACCCGACATGCCTTACATTAACGACGAAATTAATTCCTTTGGCGTAAAAATTTTAAACAATGACCTAAGTAAGTTGGGAAAGAAATGACATGAAACTCCACATCGTCCGTCACGGCGAAACTAATTACAATGTTTTAGGTCTGAATAATGCTGATCCAAGCATCGACGTCCACTTGACTCCTCAAGGAATAGCACAAGCACAACAACTCGCCAAAAAATTACGGCACGAGAATCTTGACGCTATTTATGTTTCCGAGCTTCCTAGAACCCGTCAAACCGCGGAACACATCAATCATTTTCATCATTTACCAATCATCATCGACAAAAGATTGAACGATATCAACACCGGATTCGAAGGTCAAAACGTTTCCGAATATCACGCCTTACGTAGTACTGCCACCGATCCATTCACTTACAAACCGCCGCAAGGCGAAAGTTCGCAAGAAGTTTTCAGTCGCACTCAAACTTTTCTTAACGATCTAAGAAACACAGATTATCAAAATATCCTCATCATCACCAGCAAGCACAATTTCCGCCATTTTCAAAATATCATCGACAATCTAGATCCGCGCCAAAGCCTAGGACGGCACATTAACAACACGGCGATCCTCACCAGAGAAATAAACTAGCAATTCCTTCTCGTCATCTCTACTTCTTCACCGGCAACCCTGCGCAAGTATCCAATATAATATCCCTCAATTCCTCCTGATCGTCCAAGTTTTCCAAATGGTACATCGGTTTCGCACCTTTGTAGGGAATCGCCTCATTCAAATTGTATTTCTGATTCGTTTCTGTCCGCTTCACTAGCAACCTACTGTCATAAATCCCGCCAAACAACAATCCGTCGAGATATAATAAATATTCACCCATCATCGGTCGACAAGTGATCTCATCCAGCAAGCTTAGTCGTTCCAATATGAAATCTCGATCTTCTTTTGTCGTAGACATTGTTTACTCCTTTTTCTCATTATATCGCAAAACTCCGCACAAAAAACCAATACCGAAATTCTTCACTTCACGCAAAAGCCAGTACCGCAAAAAACTCCGCACCAGGCCAAAAAGTCAACATTACCTTTTTCTGTGTTACAATAATAATTATGCCAAATAAATCTCTGGACAAATCTCAAAATCAGCCTCAATCTACTCGACGAGCTGATTCCGCCAACTCTCTAAGCTCTTCCGATAGCACCATAAAAGGTCTCACCACCGCTAAAGTTTTGGCTTCGCGCGCCAAGTACGGTCCCAACGAACTCCAACCAATGAGAAAACTCAACCTCTTTCAAAAAGCCCTGCACGTTCTCACCGAACCAATGTTCCTACTACTTCTCGCCACCGCCAGTATCTACTTTATCCTTGGCGAAATTACCGACGGATTTATTATGCTCGGCTGCGTACTTTTTGTCAGTGGCATCGAATTTTTCCAAGAACGTAAAACCGACAAAGCCCTAGAGGAACTCAACACCCTTTCCGCTATCAACATTCACGTCATTCGCGATGGACGGGCCCAAGTCATCGACAGCAAAGATCTAGTAGTCGGCGACATCGTTTTACTCGAAGAGGGCGACAAAATCCCCGCCGACGGCAAAATTCTGGCCGCCCAAGGCCTGGGCGTCAATGAATCAGCTTTGACCGGCGAATCGGCCGTCGTTTACAAAAAGCCCGTCAATAGTTCCAACAACTCCAGCAACTCCGAAAACTTCGACAACGCTAACACCTCCGCTGAACCGAGCAACGATTTCAACGAGCATTTCAAGCCCAACATGTGCTATGCTGGCTGCGACGTCACGAACGGCTCCGCCACCATCGAAATCACCGCCGTTGGTCCAGAAACCGAATATGGCAAAATCGGCAAAGCGCTTAGTTCCATCAAGAAGACCAAAACTCCGCTCGAAAAGCAAATCCAAAAACTCATCATTATTTGTACTATTATCAGCCTCACTTTCTGCATTATCATCACCTTAGTCAACTTCTTCTATAACGCTCACCTCGATCTCAAAGACCGTCTCATCCAGTCTATCCTCTCTGGTATCACCATGGCCATGGCCACCATCCCCGAAGAAATCCCCGTCGTTCTCACCGTCTTTCTCGCCATGGGCGCTTGGAAACTCGCCAAGCAAAACGCCCTTACCCGCAATATGAAAGCCGTCGAAACTCTCGGTGCTGTCACCGTACTCTGCACTGATAAAACTGGCACTATCACCGAAAACAAAATGACCGTGAAAGATATTTTCACTACCAATCCCAACTTCGCCACGATCGCCGCTTTGGCCTGTCCGAAGACCCCCTACGATCCGATGGAAATTGCCATCCAAAAATATGCTTTCGCGCACGGTGTTGACCAGAATGTTTACAATCAAGAGCTTATCCACGAATATGTCTTTAATAACGAGGACAAGATGATGGGGCAGGTCTGGGAAAATCATGGCGCCAAAACTCTCTATGTCAAAGGTGCCTACGAAAGCATCTTACCGCTCTGTGGACTCGAAAAGTCCACCATCGACCAAATTACATCTCAAGTGAAAACTTTTTCCCACCTTGGCTACCGCGTGTTAGCCGTTGCCGAACGTCAAGAGCTCAACGAAATCCCGGAGCGACTTTCTGACAACCCACTCACCTTCGTCGGTCTCATTACACTCGTCGATCCGCCCCGCCAGGGAATCAAAGCTTCCGTCGAAGCTTGTCACAACGCCGGCATCCGCATCATCATGATCACCGGCGACAACGGACAAACCGCCGAAGGTATTGCCAGTCAAATCGGCCTACGAAATAGCAGCGAGATCATCACCGGTGCCGAACTCGAGCAAATGAGTGACCAAGAATTACAAAACCGCGTCAAAACCACCAACATTTTCGCCCGCGTCTACCCGAATCACAAAATGCGCATCGTCAAAGCCCTGCAACACAACCATGAAGTCGTCGCCATGACCGGCGACGGCGTCAACGACGCTCCAGCTCTCAAGAAAGCCGAAATCGGTATTGCTATGGGCGAACGCGGCACCAACGTCGCTAAAGAAGCTTCTGATCTAATTTTACTCGACGACAACTTCAACACCATCGTCGACGCCATCTCAAACGGGCGCACAATTTATGCCAACATCAAAAAGGCCATCTCCTACATTCTTGTCATTCACATCCCCATTATCCTCACCGCGCTCTTTGTGCCGCTTTTCGACTTACCGCTTCTGCTTCTACCAGTCCACATCGTCCTCCTAGAGCTGATCATCGATCCTACCTCTTCCATCATTTTCCAGCGTCTCAAACCCGACCAAAATGTCATGCACGAAAAACCTCGCCGCCTAAACGCCTCGCTAATCGATTTCCCTACTGTCATCAAATGCCTTACCCAGGGCGCACTCATCTTTCTTGCCATCTTCCTCAGCTATTCCTATCTCATCCGTGCCGGCCGTCCTCAAGCCGAAGCTGCCGCTTTCTCCTTCACCACCTTAGTCCTCGCCAACATCTTCGTTGTCTACGTCCTGCAATCAGACCGCCCTGCTCTCTACAACCTCATCATTGACTTAAAAGATAAAATCATCGTCCTCATCAATACCGCCATCATCATCGTACTTCTCCTCATTATCTACGTCCCCCTACTTAACCGTCTCGTCGGCACCACTCCGCTCAGCCTCTCCGAGCTTCTCGCTGCCCTCGGCCTCGCCGCTCTTGCCACTTTAATTTTTGATCTAGTTAAATTATTTAAACATTAGGAAAGGAGCACTTATGCCTCGACCACGTAACAAAAACGACCTTCTAAGAGCCGCCAACGAACAATATGAAAAGCTAAACAGCTTCATTGCCTCACTAACCGAAAAGGAATTAAACACCGAATTCGATTTCTCGGGTGATCCCAAAAAGACCGAACGCCACTGGAGTCGCGATAAAAACTTGCGCGATATTTACGTCCATCTTTACGAATGGCACCAGCTTTTGCTTAATTGGATCAAAGCCAATCAGAGCGGCGAAGCAAAACCCTTCATTCCAGAACCATATTCTTGGAAAACTTATGGCGACATGAACTGCAAATTCTGGGAAAAACATCAGAAAACTAACCTAGAAGACGCCAAGAAAATGTTTGAAAAATCTCACGCCGAAGTCCTAAAACTCGCCGAAGAATATTCGAACGATCAACTTTTTGATCGTGGCGTTTTTCCTTGGGTAAATACCGACTTAGGTTCATATTTCGTCAGCGTCATGCCTAGCCACTATGATTGGGCCATGAAAAAACTCAAAGCTCACCGCAAAAACATCGCCGCAAAATAGTCCAGAGTTATCTAATAACTGTTCCTTAGTCGCCGCTTCCGCCAAATCAATCAATTACCGTCCTTCTTCATCTTCTGCATAATCTCTTTCCGCAAATATAATTGCTTGGTCACCAACCAGCCATCCGCCTCTTCACCCATCAACAATCGCGCAAAATACTTTTCGCATTCATTCGAGCTCGCGAGCAAATAATTCCGTTTTTCAAACAAAGATATTACATTCACCAACCAGTTGTCGCAAGCCAAATCTCCAGCACAATGTTCCATAATCTTCTTAATCCGTGTTCGTTCGCTCTTCAAATCTCGCATTTCCCAAATCGCAATCTGCCCAAAAGCTAACCAAGAATCATTCAGCGAAGAACCATTCTTCGGAAAATAGACTTTCTTACAATCTAATTTCAACGCTTGCTCAAGATTTTCCATAACCCCACTGCTCACTTCGTCAAAATACCACTCCGCAAACTCGTCCACACTTGTACCAATTATCCGGGCTAGTCGTTCCGCCGCCGCACAGTCTCGTTCCGTCGTAATCTTCGCATTAAAATTCAACGTATTATCCAAAATCGCTGCCAACAACAACTTTGCAATTTTTGGTTCCATTTTCTCGTAATCCCAGCACTCGCCCCACCACTCAAAAATCGACGTTGCCACCGCTCCAATCGGTTCAATAATTGCTTTTGTCCCCAAACGTTCCTGCCAGTACGCTTCGTATCCCATATGATGATCGATCAACTCCAAAATCTGCGCATCCGGCACCATCTTATTAATCACCTCTGGGATCGACACGTCCAAAATAATCGCTTCGTCGCCCACTTTCAACTGAAATTTAGCATCTTCATATTCTTTCATCCGCAAAATCTGTGGCACACTATAATTTGGTGTCTTCGATGGAATATATGCCCGCGCCAATTTGCCTCGCTGATTCAGCAAATCAGTGTACGCCACAATCGAAGCATAAACATCAATATCCGCATATTCTCCTACTACCAGCAACCAAATCATCCTATCTTCTCCTAGCCTTGCTTCTTTGTTCAATTATAACACTATCCCCGGGTCCACCCAAAGCAAGCAAATTTAACACTTTGCCAAAAACCATGTTATAATAGCACCATGCGAAACTAAAAATATCTCCGAATTTATTAACAAACTTACGAGGTATTTTATGCTGCAAATTTCTAATCTCAGCTTTACTTATCAAAGCCAACCACTTTTTCAAAATTTCAATCTAACTTTAAGCAGTCCCGAAATCGTGGCTATCATCGGTGACAACGGCACTGGCAAAACCACTTTACTCCGCCTAATCGCTGGAGAACTACACCCTGACGAAGGAAGTATTTCCACGCGTGGCGAAATTGGCTTCCTGAAACAAACCGCCGAAGAAACCGCCACAAGAGCTGCTGAAGAATCTTCTGAAAAAACTTCTAAGAATCTCTCGAACAAATCTGGCGGTGAACGCACCCAAATCCGCCTCGCTGAACTTTTTCGCCAAAATCCCCACATCCTCTTGCTCGACGAACCAACCAACAATCTCGATCGCGAAAGCCAAACTTGGCTCATTCGTAATCTTCAACGCTATCATGGGCTCGCCCTCATCGTCAGTCATGACCGCGATTTTCTCCAAAAAGTAGCACAAAAAATCATCTATCTCCACGATGGGGAAATAGAAGTTTTTCCCGGCAACTATATCGACTTTTGCGAGCGCCAAGCTCAACTCCAACACGAAAAGTCACAAAACTACGAACGATCTCAACGAGAAAAGCAGAAACTCGAACGCCAACTCAAGATCGCACACGATCGCGCGCATAAATCCAATCGCCGCAGCTACGACAAGATCAACGACGAATCACGACTTCGCTATAACGGTCAACGTATGGCGGCGCAGAATAGCGCTGGCAAAATCTTACGCAGCACGGAGAGTCGACTTGAGCAAATCAAAGCTGTCGAAAAGCCGCTCGAACGCAAAACTTACAGCGCCGCCCTCTCCGCCGATTTTCTCCACGACAAAAAACTGCTCGAAGCACGAAATCTCACCAAATCCTTCAGCCAGAAAAAGTTATTCGAAAACTTAAATTTCGAAATCCGCACTGGCGAGCGCATCCGTATCTGTGGCCGAAACGGTAGCGGGAAAAGCACTCTCTTCCAAATCCTCCTCGGCAATATGAGCGCTGACCGCGGCGAAGTCTGGCTCGCCCCAAATTTCAAGATCGGCTATATTTCGCAAAACATCACGGATCTCAATCCTAACAAAAGCTTTCTAGCGCAATGCAAAATTTCCGGACAGTCTAGCGCCATCAACCAAAGCGAAATTTTCCGCGCCGCCTCGACCATGGATTTCGCGCCGCACGATCTCACTCGCCCGACTCGCGAACTCTCGCGTGGTCAACTCACCAAACTCCTCATCCTAGAACTCATTCTCTACCCCCTCGACCTCGTCATTATCGATGAAATTACCAATCACCTCGACATCCGCGCTCGTGAAAACATCGAATCCGCTCTCGAAAACTATCGCGGCGCCATCCTTGCTGCCACCCACGACGAGACTTTTGCTCGAAAACTCAAGTTTACAAAAGAGCTAAGCCTTCCGTACCATAACTAACACGCAACCAAATCCGACCAAGACCCAGCTTTGCTCAAATCTCAACATATTATAACACAATTTCCAAAAAATTCAATGGTCGGGGCGACAGGACTCGAACCTGCGACCTCGGCGTCCCAAACACCGCGCGCTACCAACTGTGCTACGCCCCGAAATGGTGATTCCGGCGGGAGTCGAACCCGCGATTTTCTGGATGAGAACCAGACGTCCTAGACCACTAGACGACGGAACCATACTGTTATTATAACACATCTTTCCGCATTTTCCCGAAAAACGCCAAAAATACCCAAAATCATCCAAAAAATACCCCAGACTCCTCAAAAGTTTTTCTAGTCCTCCGACGTCTTTCGCACAATATACACCGGCCGTCCCTTCGTCTCGAGATAAGTTTTCGCAAGATACTGCCCAATCACCCCCAGCGCCAAGAGCTGCACGCCACCCACGAACAAGATCACGCAAATCATACTCGGCCACCCACCCACTGGATCGCCAAACATCAACGTCTTTGTAATGATCACAATAATCCCCACGAAGGCCACGAAGCAAAACACCAGCCCCATCACGGCCGCGATCACCAACGGCACCGTCGAAAACGCACAAATCCCCTCAATCGCATAGACCAACAGCCCCCAAAACGACCAATGCGTCTCCCCCGCCGCCCGCTGCACATTTTCATATTCCAGCCATTTCGTCCGAAATCCCACGAAGCTAAACAACCCCTTCGAATACCGGTTATATTCCCGCATCGAAATAATCGCTTCCACCACTTGCCGCGTCATCATCCGATAATCGCGCGCCCCATCCACCATCTCAACTTTTGACATCTTATTAATCAACTTATAAAATTTCCGCGCAAAAAAACTCCGCACCGGCGGCTCTCCCGCCCGACTAACCCGCCGCGCTGCCACCACGTCATATTCTCCACTCTCCAATCCCTGATACATTTTCTCAAGCAGCGCCGGCGGATCTTGCAAATCTGCATCCATCACCGCCACATAGTCTCCCTTCGCGCGTTCTAGCCCCGCAAGCAGCGCCGCCTCCTTGCCAAAATTCCGCGACAAAGCAATAAACTTCACTCGCCGGTCATGTCGATGCAACTCTTCCATTCTCGCCAAAGTATCATCCTTGCTCCCGTCATCCACCAAGACGAATTCCACCCCCAGCTCCGGCATTTTCTGTAGCTCTTCCGCCACCGCCCGATAAAACCGATCGATCATTGCCTCTTCGTTATAACAGGGCACCACAATCGACAACAATTTCCGCTTCTTCATATCACCACGCGCAGGTTCCTCACGTCGAGTCTCTTCGTGCGCAGACTCCTCGCGCCAACCATCATCGAATTTTTCACTCATTTCACGCTCATTCATGTCTATATAATATCATTATTACTCTGAGAAAACAAAAGAGCCGCGTTCTACACGGCTCCACTGTCTATCTGACAATATTCCGTCACATAGACATAATCCCAATCCTCGTCTGGACATCTTCTATTGTCATAATAATCGAGCCCAAAATTAAATATCAATTCTCGTCGACCAGACGCATAGAACTCCGTCAACCTGACACAGCATGACTCCTTGTGATCAGATTTACGCACTGACAACTCATATTTCTCCACAGTACCATCCTCACAGTCTACTTCAATTCTGAATTTACGTGTACACTGAAGTATCGGATAGATATGAAGAAACTCGATGTCATGTGTCTTGCGATTCCCAAACAGTAGGCTCGCGCCGAATCTGGTAATCCGTATTCCGATCAAGTACCACGTTTTTGATCTCCCCTGGAGCACCTTCACATAGTTCTTGCGGAAATACCTACTAGTTATCTCCTCATCATCCGGTTCGTCTATACAACCAGACAACTCTGGCGAAACTTTTTTACCGTCATCGAGATAATATAGTCGCACTGGCGACCTCTTGAAATTGCTCTCCGTCGGCATACTTTCCCAAGGTGTATCCGCATTCGAAATCACATATCCCTCATTATGATCCAATTCCATCCTGTATCGCATAATCTTCATCTTATGCCCCTCCTTTTTTGTTTTAAATTCACAATTACGCTCTCGCCACTCTAGTCTGTTTACAATTCCTGTTTTCAATCAAAAAACAGACTAAAGGCTAACGATTTGCGTAATTGTTCAAAAAGGGCTATCGACAAGCATTGGTCACGTACTAGGTAATACCCTATACCTCCATTGTATCACACTTTCTCCAAAAAGTCAATACTATTTTCATATTTATATAAAAATAGTATTGCTACTGCTTGTATCACCGAAAAAGTAAACTTTTTCATCTAGATACTGCGCGTAGTTCAATACTTTTTATGTCAAAACTTCCACTTTTACCAAAAATATGCCAAAATATCTAAAAATTTCAAAGATTAACCCCAGCAAATCAGATCGTCAAATTATCTACAAAAATCCTCGAAGTTAAATTAAACTCAAACTAACAAAATCTCCAAAAACCACACAAATTATGTTATAATTAACCTATGAAAAAGCTTCCCATCGTCGCCCTGGTCGGCCAAACTAACGCAGGCAAATCCAGCCTTCTGAACCGTTTCGCGAGAAAGAATATCGCAATCGTCGCCCGCGAAGAGGGAACTACCCGCGACAATGTTATAGCGCGCATCGACAATCAGTTTCTCCTCATCGACACTGCCGGATTGAAGGACCCAAGCGACGATTTCGAAGCTGGTATCCAAGACCAAATCGCCGACGCAATTGACTCTGCCGACCTGATTCTGCTCACGCTCGATAGCACAAAATACCCCGACGATAAGGATAAACAAATCGCCAAAAATGCTCTCCGTTCGAAGAAGCCAGTCTTGCTCCTGCTCAATAAATCCGATCTCGGCGATGCTCTTCCCAGCGAAGAGTTCCTCCGCCTCGGCATCAAGCCCAACCAGACCTTCCGCCTCTCCGCTACCACCGGCCAAGGCACCCGCGACCTCAAAACCGCCATCACCACAATCCTACACAACCAAAACAGCGCGAGACCAATTAAGACTAATTCGAACGGTTCGCGTGATGCTTCATTGAAGGAGCTCCCGCAGGTTACGACCGAGGGCGCAGATCGCGCGGCACCCGCAACGGCGGGCTGGCGCGACGATCGTTCCGACAAGGAAGCTGTCACGCGAACCGTTCTTAAATTAGCCTTAATCGGCCGCCCCAACGTTGGCAAATCTAGCCTTTTCAACTCCCTCGGCCAGAAACAACAAGCCCTCGTCTCCTCGCGCCAAGGCACCACCCGCGACGTCAACCGTGTCGAAGTCCGTTTCCATAATCGCCCGATCGAAATTCTCGACACCGCGGGTCTTAGAAAACCCGGAAAGCGCGAAGTCGGTATTGAGAAATTCTCCGCCCTCCGCACTCTCGCTGCCATCGAAGAAGCTGACATCTGCGCCTTGCTCGTCGACGCTACCGAACCACATTCTAAACTCGACCAGTCGCTCGCCGGCCAAATCATCGACGCTGGCAAGGGAATCGTCGTCGTTCTTACTAAAGCCGACTTAGTCGAAGACACCGACGCCATTCTCGACCAGCTCGAGCGCGATTTCAACTTTCTCCCCTACGCCCCCGTACTCATCACCAGCAGCGAAACCGGCAAAAACGTCACCAAACTCTTCGAACTCGCCCTCGAAATCGACCAAACCCGCCATCTCGAGATCAAAACTTCCGAGCTCAACAAAATCCTCGGTGAGGCTATTCTTGAACATCCACCCGCCGGCCTCAAAAACACTCGCCCGAAGCTGAAATACATCGTTCAAACCGACACCTGCCCGCCTTGGTTCGTCGTCCACGGCCGCGACCTCAGCCTGCTCCACTGGTCCTATAAGCGCTTCCTCGAGCGCAAAATCCGCGAAAAATACCCCTTCATCGGCACTCCCATTTTCTTCTCCTACCGCAGCGATTCCCGTAAAGACCAGAACAACGATAAACAAGAGTAATCAAAAGACAAAAAATACCCCGGAGCGTTAATCCTTGCTCCGAGACAAATAGCTAATTTTCCACCTCCTTTACTTTGCTCAAGGTATACCCTAGTTCCGAACAGATCTTTTCCAGCGCTTCATCCGTTGTTGCTAATCCTACATCGGTACTCATTACGACGGTACCATCGGGATCTATTCCAACGAACTCTTGTCCTCCCACACTTCGACACACGAACAAATCAGCATACTTGTTCACAACCTCAGCAAGTTCTGCCTGAGATTTCCACCCAGCCTCTGGTCGGGTGAAGGAGTAGGTAAAGTGCGGCGTCACAATAATCATCATCGCAAAGTTCGCCCTCGCCGCATAGTCCAAATCCTGCACCGAAGGCGATACGTCCTCACCCGGATGGTTATGGATCGAAATCAGATTCCCGTGCTTCCGAAACCTTCGCGTGACCTCCTCCGTCTGAATTACGAAGTTCTTGTCATACTGTGTAGTCTCCGAGAATATACTACCTTTCTCGTCAATTTCTACCTCAGTTTCGAATTTCGACTCACGCAACTGATCAACCACCTGCAAAGTCGTAAGACCTTCAGGCGCACATACCAGCGCACCTACCCAAAGAATACCTACTGCCAAGACTCCCAACGCCAAAATTACTCCGACCAAGCCTAAAAATATTAGGCCATACGTGTCCAGCCTTTCTAACATGCCCATTGCCATCAATAATCCCTCCTTTTTCTTCGACAACGCCAATAAGCATCTACTAAGCCTAGCAAAATTAGCTAAAACTAGGCTTCTCTTCCCATTATAGCACACATCATCAAAAAAGTCAATATCATAGCGTCATTTTACCCAATTTTCAACAAAACTCAAGCAATTCACCCCTATTTTACACTAAACTGCTTATACTTTGGATCGCCCTTTCTCTCTGTTATAATGACCTCAGATGGTTGACCCGGAGCAAGACCAAGAGTCAACATCGCACATGAAAAGGAGGTTGTTATTATGTCTGAAAGACGAGTTTCTGCTGTACCTGGGCTAGATTTTTTGCTTGCCCATCCAGAGTTTCTGAAGCACCACCCGCAATACCAAATACTTTATCTACCAAAGACCTACGTCCCGAAGTTGATTGAATTCAAGCGTGAAGATCCGCTCGATCGGCGCTATGACGCCTTGCTGAACGCGCTCAGTGCTGCCTTGTCCGATCCTGAAGCGAGAAAATCCATCATCGTTCAGTCAGCCACCAGCGACGAATCGCTCGAAGTCTACAAGCCAACTTGGCACGAATACCAGGCCCTCGGCGTTGCGAAGCGCGAATCGCCGCATCCGGTCATCTTAACTTACGATCCCGGTCTCAAAGCGCTTGCCCTGCAACATGGCTTCCGCGTCGAAGCGCCGCTCGCTCAGCATTACACTGGCCGACGCAAGCTTCAGCCAGTCGATCCCGCTGCGTTTCCATATCAGGACACCGAGATCTCGCTGGCCAATTGGCGCCATAGTTATCCGGACGAGCCGGCGCTGAAGCCCAATGAATTCGTCGAGTTCGACTGGCCAGGCTGCGACCAAAAAATTCTGCAGTTTCATAATTTGCACCGCTACGATGAATTCACGCGCAGTCTAAGACCGCTCGATTATCTCACCTATCGCCCACCACTTATCCAGGACATCGTCCCGAGAAATTCCGGGCAAGCGATGTTACTCGACGCGTTACTTGCGCCACCCGAGGAAATTCCAATCGTCATCGCGTCCGGGGCTTTTGGCAGTGGCAAAACTTTCCTCAGCGTCGCTGCTGCTTATGCCGGCGTCAATACTAAAAAGTACGAGCATATTTATATTTGCCCGCGTGACGCTAAGCTTGGCAACGAAATCGGTGCTGTACCTGGCGACACCGAACAGAAAACCCGCACCAAAGCCCGTTCGATCGAGGATTCCTTGCGCAATATCCTACGCATCGTCGATCCGCCGAACAAAAAGTCTAAGGCCAGCAAACCAGCTGAGAATGACGAAAATTGCGTTGATTATCACGACTTTTCCACTCTGACTAACCGCACGTCTTTGGAACTTGACCATTTCTTCTCGTTCATTCCGCTGATCGAGCTAGGCGGCCGCTCTTTGCCGTATAGCGTCGTGATCTGCGACGAATTTCAGGACACCAATACTACGCAGGCCCGCGCCATGATCACGCGTTTTGCCGCTCATTCAAAGCTAGTCCTACTCGGCGATCTCGAGCAAATCAATAATCCTGAACTCTCGCGCGAGAATAACGGTCTGCGTTTCGCGATCGACCGCTTGGCCGGCAAACCACACGTCGCTTATGTCAATCTACCAAAAAGCGAAAGCGTCCGGCACTCAATCGCCAGCCTGATCGCAGAATATCTCGACTAATACCTCTAGAACCATCTCATGCTAAAGAGTTCTTTAGCATGACCCTACTCAGAGTAGGGTCGCGATCACCTCTAACCCTCTCGGTAACCCTTGGTCACGGCCTCTCGACAAATCTGCGTTCTTTAAAAGACTCCCACCTCAGGGAGTCTTTTTCGCGCCTTTGTCAAGCCAACCAAAATCTAGAGACTTAGAGCATTACCTCGTCGCAGCATCCACATCCCGCACATTAGCCAACACTGCCCGCACTTCCGCCGTGTCTCGACATTCCATCAACTTCGCCCGCAGCTCCGCCGCTCCCGCGAAGCCGTGAATATAAATTTTAAAATAATGTTTCAGCGGATCAAACGGCATCCCCCGCACCTTACCATCCATCCGCAGCGCAAACTCCGCATCCTCGCGCATCCGCTCCACCATCTTCGCCATCCGCTCGGCGTCCGCCGCGTCAAACAGATCCAAATGATATGCCAATAATCCCAATAATTCCTCCGTCGTTCCCGTATGTTCCGTAAAGCAGAATGGATTCTCGAACACCCCGCGCCCAATCATATAACCATCCACGCCAGGGAAGCGCTCCTTCAGCTCGCGTACCATTGCGAGATCCTTGATATCTCCATTCAAAATCAGCTTCGTCTCCGGCGCCATCTCATCCCTCAGCTTCACAATTTCCGGCACTAACTCAAAGTGCGCTGGCACCTTCGACATTTCTTTCCGCGTCCGCAGATGCACGGTGAGCGCCGCTAAATTTTCCGCCAGTAACGTCGAGAGCCACGTCCGCCACTCCTCTACATAAGTATATCCCAGCCGCGTTTTCGCCGACACTGGTAACTCCGTCGTCGCCCGCGCTCGCCGGATACAATCCACCGCCAGCTCTGGTGTCCGAATCATCGCCGCCCCGCCACCCGCCGCGTTGACATGCTTATCCGGACAACCCATATTAATATCCAGCCCATCGAAGCCCAAATCCGCCAGCGCTGCCGCCGTCTCAGCGAAATGTTCCGGATTCCGTCCCCAAATCTGTGCGATAATCGGCCGATCCGTCGACACCACCTTTAGCCGCTCCAGCGCATTGTCCCGCCCCTTCTCCGACGCATAGCTCGAAACATTCGTAAACTCCGTAAAAAACAAATCTGGCCGCCCCGCCCGCGTCATCACCTGCCGAAAAATCGCATCCGTCACCCCTTCCATCGGCGCCAAAACTGTAAAACCTTTGGGCATCTCCTGCCAGATATTCTTCATGTTCATATTATCGCAAAAATTCCGCCCCTTGTCAAAACCATTTTCCACCCCTAATTTTCGTCTAAATTTTTGCCAAAATCTCCCATTTTCCCAAAAAACTATTGCTTTTTATCAAAAAGTGTGCTATAATAGAGATACAGGGGTGCTATTTTTGTTCCCAAAGCACCTATCGCAACTTATCAACCTGTGTTTCAAGTCCGAGCCAAAATCTATTCCGGACAAAATCTAAGAAGGGGGAATATCATTATGACCAAAAATCAGAAAGAAAATCAGCAACAGAATCAGGGTCGAGAAGATTATCGTCAAATCATCGACTGCTATCTCGAGGTTTTTCGCCATATGAAATATGGCGTACTGGAAGAAGTTTTCGAAGTCGACAAGACAAAAAACGGCGGCAATAGAACTATCGTTGTCGAAGCGCCTTGCTTCAAGGGAGATCTGGATCCCGTATGTAAGCTGGCCTACTTCGACATCAGTCCAGAAACGCCAGCCGAGATGCTCAACTATTACCAGAAATGTGAAGCACTCGTGTATCAGCGTTTCGAACAAAACCAAGTCTGGCGCATCGCAGAAACCTTGGGCAGCCTGATCTACAGAATCGAATTCAACGTCAATTTTACCAAAGTCTTCGCTGTTTTCGATGGCCGCAGCCGACCAATATATCAGCCAGTTAACTACGATCTAAACGCTCTCGATCTCAGCCGCTTTGTTCATGACCTCTTAGAATACGGCAAACTGCGCGCAGAGTATTTTGACAACAATGCCAGTTTTGGCATTTATTTCAGCGACATCTTCCAGGCTGTTTCCGAACAAATCGACCTTACAACTCTCGACTGGGAAATCGTAAGTCAACCTTGGCTACTCAACGCAAAGGACAAACTACTAACTATCAATGTACCGAAAGTCCAACCCAATTCGCATGGCCGCGCCGACATTTCTTTCACCAATGACGACGAGGGCGCCGTAGCTTTCATTATGCGACTTTTCCGCGATCTCAAACAGCAGCAACCGCGAGACTTTATGTCGAACCCCAACGGAACCACCGCCAGTCTCTAATATTTCTGGCACACAAAACCAGAAAGCGAAGAAGTATCAAACACTCGTCGACTTGAACCGACCCCAAAACCGACCAACGCTACATCTGGTCGGTTTTTACATGTCAAAATGTCGACATGCCAAAGACAAACACCGGAACCCAGGCTCAAAATATCAAACTCCGCCCCTAACCTTTAACCTCTAGAAGAACCTCACTTGGTTAAACGGAAAAATCCGCATCGCCGCCGGCCCTACCACGCGGCAAAAGGGAATTGTCCCGAGCCCATAGCGCGAATCGTACGAATTCTGTCCTTCACGATTATCCCCCGCCACAAAAATCTCGCCCTCCGGCACAATCATATCCACTTCGCCCGCCGTATATGCTTTCGGCCCGTCCGTCTCGCTCACGCGCGTTTCCTCATCCGGCACAAATCCCTCCGGATGTTCCTCATTATAAACCGTCAGCACGCCATCCTTGACTACCACTTGCTCACCCGGAAACGCCACCACCCGTTTCACGATATATTGCTCATCTTGTCTGCCCTCCGCCTCACACGTCAACGGCCCCTCGGCATCGCCATTCGCAAAAATAATAATATCCCCCCGCTCCGGCACATACTCTTTACCAAGAAAATGCGCCCACGACACCGCCAAACGATTAACGATAATCCGGTCATCTTCTTGCAAAGTATTCTCCATGCTCGACCCCACCACGTTATACGCCCGAAAGACAAACGCATTGAGCAAAGTCGTCCCAATCAAAACCGCCGCCACAAAAGTCACCAAGCTCAAAATATCTTTCAGCAAAGGATGTTTTTGGAAAAATTTTGGTTTTGAATCCATAATATCATTATAGCACAAAATTTTAGCACAGCCCTTTTTCTTTGCTATAATAGTCCTATGGCTGATTATATTTTCATACGCAAAAGTCGCAACGCTCTCAGTTCCGTCCTCCATATCGTACTCAATCTCTTGCTCGCGATTTCCTCGATCGGCGCCACCGTCATCACCGGCAACTGTGCTATCGGTCTCGTACTCGTCGTCATTTCCAAATGGCGCATTTTTGCGGTCAACCACCGCTATTGGCTGCTCAACATCCGCTCCAGCCTGGTTGACTTCATCGTCGGTATTAGTTTCGTCCTGCTCGCCTACTACACTCCGGAAAGCTCGCTCAGCACTACTGGTTTTCTCCCCATTCACTTCCTTCTCATGGCACTCTACGCCATCTGGCTCATTGTCATCAAACCTCGCTCCTCCGCCGGTTTCACCATGTTCCAAGCCTTGATCGCCGTTTTCCTCGGCTCCACTGCCGCTATTTTTCTCGATTCCACCCTGACGAACGCCCTGGAATCCTCCGTCAGCCTCTTCAATGATTCTGGCACCCTCGTCTTGCTCGAATTCATTATTGGCTTCGCTGCCTCCCACCACGTCCTCGTCCAAAACGACAAGTCTGACTACCTACTCCCTTCGCTAATCTGCGGTCTCTTTTTCGCCGAAATTGCCTGGCTCTGCCGCAGCTGGCTCATTATCTATCCGCTCGACAACCTCGGCATCTTGACTAACACTGGCATTCGCATCCCCCAGCTCAGCCTCATCCTCGCCGTCCTCACCTTCGTCTATTTCCAAATCTATACCGAACTCATTTCACATCACGGCAAAATCAAATTCGCCAACATCGCCCTGCCCGTCCTTTTCAGCCTTGCCGCCGTCATCGTGCTCATTAGCTTCAGCCCACCCGAATTCAATCTCTAATCGCCCTCATAATCCGCCGAGGATGTCGCTATCTATTCGCTACCTTGACCTACGCTCTACATAATATATCGTTTATTTATCTTTCAACGTGCTAATAATCATAAGGAGTCTCAATGCCTCAAAAAATCAAAAAACCAGCCGCCGAATCTAACGCGGAACCCTCAAATTTCACCAAAAAATGCACTTCCTTCGGCTTCCAGCCTGTCATTATTACTCTCCTCTCTATCACCATGGTTGCCAGTGCCGCTGGCCTCGGCCTCTCGATCTGGAACTTCTGCCAAGACGACACACCCATCACTTTCAACTACGGCGGTAGCGACGGCAATTCACTCAGCTTCACCGAAGGCTCTATCGCCGAAGTCGCCAGCAAAGTCACACCCGGCGTCGTTTCTATCATCACCGAAATCCGCACTAGCAACATCTTCGGCCAAAGCCAAACTGGCTCCGCTGCCGGCACTGGCATGATCGTCACCAGCGACGGCTACGTCTTAACCAACAAACACGTCATTGAGGGCGCCAAAAGCATTACCGTCGTTCTCGACGACGGTACCCGCTACGAAAAAGTCGAGCTCATCGGCACCGACCCGCTCAGCGACGTCGCCTTCCTCAAAATCCCTGACGCTAGCAACTTACCAACTGTCACCCTCGGCGATTCCAAAACCGTCCACGCTGGTCAACAAGTCATCGCTATCGGCAACGCCCTCGGTCAGTTCCAAAATACCATCACTTCCGGCGTCATCTCCGGCACCGGTCGCTCACTCACTGCTTCGAACGACGACGGCTCTGGCGCCGAAAGCTTAACCGACATGATCCAAACCGACGCCGCCATCAACTCCGGCAACTCTGGTGGCCCACTCGTCAACGCCGCCGGTGAAGTCATCGGCATCAACACTGCTACCAGCGCCGAAGCCGACGGCATTGGCTTCGCCATTCCTATTTCTAGCGTCAAAGGCATGCTGAAAAACATCACCGAGAAAAATTCCGCCGACCGCGCCTTCGTTGGCGTCACCTACGTCATGATCTCACCTAGTGTCGCCTCCGAATATGATCTGCCGGTCTCGACCGGTGCTTATCTCTATGCTTCCGACAGCAAATCCGCCATCGTCTCCGGCAGCCCCGCCGAAAAAGCCGGCTTGAAAGACAAAGACGTCATCCTCGAAATCAACGGTGTCAAAATCGGCACCGCCGGCTCAATCTCCTCCATCATCGGCGAATACATCCCCGGCGACACCGTCCAACTCAAAATCCTCCGCGACGGCAAGGAAAAGACCCTCAACCTCACCCTTACCGGCTATAAAGCAGGGAATTAACTAAAATCCAGCAAATCCACTCGTTAAGACCGCATAGTTTAGGCTCTTCATCCGAAGAACCTAAACTTGTGTTTCCAAGGTCAAACCGCTAAAATCGGTCCTATTTACGCTTAAAACGCAGACCGAACCCCAAAATCTTGTCTAAAACATAGCCTTTTTCGACCGTTTTTTGCACCAAATCTGCATGTTGACAAGGGTCCGCTTCAAATATTAGATACCTAGGAGCCCCAAATTGCCCGATCTGGCCCAAAAGGCGGTCATATAGCGCTAATCCTTTTTCCGCCGCATAAAGCGCCTCCTGGGGCTCAAAATCGAGGCTTTTTCGCGTAATCCAACCCCATTTCGGGTCTACATAGGGCAAATTTGCCATCAAAATATCAAAATCCATCCCATTCGTCACTTTTTCCAGCAAATCACTCTCTAGAAACTGCACTTTCGCCCCTAGACGCTGCGCATTTTCGAACGCCACCTCTAGCACTGCCGGGCTAATATCTGTCGCCACCACCTCTGTTTTCACCCCACGCGTCGTGAGTTCCAGTACTAAAGTCTCCGCAATACAGCCACTCCCCGTCCCAATCTCCAAAATCCGCCGATTTTCGCTTTCCCCGGCCCTTTTCCGCACTTTTTCATTCAAACCGCCGTCAGACGGCTCTCCGCTAGTAAGATCGCCCTGCGCGCTCCCTACGACCTCTAGCGCCAAATCCACCAAACTTTCCGTCTCCGGGCGGGGAATCAACACCCGCGCATCCACCTGAAAATCCCGCCCATAGAACTCCTTTCGCCCCACAATATACGCTAGTGGCTCACCCTCAGCTCGTCGCGTAAGCAAAGCGTCCAACTTTTCCCAATTCGCCTGCGAAATCCCCGTCTCTGGATGCGCAAAGAGAAAACTCCGGTCCGCCCCTGCTGGCAAAGCCTCCCTCAACCCAAACAACAAAATCAGCTCTGCGTCCAGCGCGTCAATCTGCTTTTTCGCTAGTTCTAGCCATTTCTCAATCGTCATCCCTATTTTTCCAGAAATCTCCCAATCCGCCCGCTCAAAATCGTAAAAAACATCGTTATCAATCTAGCACCCCGCCCTGACGGTAGGCAATAGAACTAGGGGTTCGACCAAGCTGTCAAGAATTCCAAAAATTCTTGACTAAAAAAGTTTATTTTGTTAAACTAAAGACAGTCAGACAAAAAGTTTATTCGTCCTCGATACTATCACTATCAAGGACGATTTTTCCTTTTATAGTGATATTACCATCTCGGTCAATTCTGACCCAGTGCGGCAATACTTCGAGCATACTACTCCTTATCTCCGTCATTTTTCTAAAGTCCTATCCCCGTAATTATACCACGAAACCCCTTGCTCACACCTTTTCCAAAGGAATTTCTCACCATTTTTACACATTTTCCGAAGAAAAGCCATAAAAATCCCCGCCAAAACGGGGAAGGAGAAGGAATATTGTTCTAGCCAAATAAATTATCGCAAAGCACCATAAAAATGTCCTTTCATCACGTCATAACCCATCGCCCCAATAGCCAAGGTTAAAAATGGACCATATATCACTACGGCCAACACCATCGCCAACGCATAGCTACCCACTGCACAATTCTTCAATTCCCATTCCAGATCATCAATTGTCCCAGGATCACCACCCCGCACTCGCTCAGCCACAAGGCGACGTTTGAGTTTGATCTTCTCGCTCGATACCCGAATTATCGCCGAAACAAAAACTACCACAAGTACCGACGCAGCGACTGCTAGCCCCCACCAAAAACTTGTAACCTGGTATGCAAACATTATTAAGGCTACGAATACGGACACGTCATACACTATCATCAACCCCACCAATATCACCAATGCTACATCCATCGACTCACCTCCTTTCAAAAGAACCTCCTCCTGAAAAGATTATAGCACAGCCGAACCCTATTCCTCCGGCAACTCCCGCTCCGCCTGCGACAATTCTTTGATCAAATCGTCAATCTCACCGTCCATCACCGCGCCAATGTTCGAACGCGAATAATGAATCCGGTGGTCCGTCACCCGATCCTGCGGGAAGTTATAAGTCCGAATCTTCTCGCTCCGGTCACCCGAGCCAATCAGCGACTTACGCGCATCGCTCGCCGCCTGGCGTTCCTCCTGCGCCTTCTTCTCGAACAGACGGCTCCGAAGCACCGTCATCGCCTTCACCCGATTTTGCTGCTGCGAACGTTCATCCTGCATCGCTACCACAATTCCAGTTGGAAGGTGTGTAATCCGCACCGCCGAATCCGTCGTGTTCACTCCTTGGCCACCATGTCCACCCGACCGATAGATATCAATCCGGAGGTCCTCCGGCCGAATCTCGAGGTCCGCCTCCGCCGCTTCTGGCAGCACCGCCACCGTTGCGGTCGAAGTATGAATCCGCCCCTGCGACTCCGTCACCGGCACCCGTTGCACTCGGTGTACTCCGCCTTCAAATTTCAGCTGCCCATACGGTCGCTCGCCCGACAGCTTGAACACTACTTCTTTCATTCCGCCCGCCTCGTTCTCATTCTGCGAAATCAATTCCGCTTTCAGACCATGTTTTTCCGCATAGTGCAAATACATCCGGTAGAGTTCTCCCGCAAACAACGACGCTTCGTCGCCCCCGGCTCCCGCGCGAATCTCCATAATCGCCGACTTATCATCCGCCGGATCGCGCGGCAACAGCTTCTCCTCGAGCTTCGCATTCAGCTCATCCACTTTCAACCCTAACACCCGCAAATCCTCCCGCGCCATTTCACCTAGCTCCGGGTCATCCACCAATTCCGCCGCTTCGTCCAGATTTTGCTTCGCCTGCTCAATCTCTCGCACCAAACCGAGAATTTCTTCAATTTCCGCCAATCGCCGCGACTTCGCCGCAAAATCCGCCGCTGCATAAGCTTCCGGTTGCGCCAAAAACTGCTCAATCTCGGCCTTTTCCGCCTCATATTTCTGAATATCTACCTTCATATGTCCATATTATAACATACTCATCACTTCCCATCCTGCCAATCTCAGCCCACACATGTCCATTTTAGTCATACTGGGTACTTTTTCCTCCATTTCGGACAATTTTGTGTTATTATACAAACAGGGGACAATCGCCCCAGATCTAAACGCTGACGCGCCATCTATTCGGTCTCGTCAATCATTTTTACCAGTTTATCAGCAGAGAAGAGTCTTCAAGACGCTCAAGGTTCTTTAGCTCAGTTGGCTAGAGCGCACGATTCACATTCGTGAGGTCACTGGTTCGAGCCCAGTAAGAACCACCACAGTTTTGAAGGCTTTTCTCTCGTATAAACTACCATGTCTAACCTTTTTGATAAGTCTTTCGCATAGTTTTTCGAAACTACTCCGAATCTCCTATATATCTAGCTCGTGGCGGATATCTGAACATGCCTTCAGGAGCATTGAGGCGTGCAGGTTATGATGGACTAGATTGGTCTAGCACGGCTAGCTATAATGCAATTTATGCGTACTATTTCGACCTTTATGATGACGTAACCTACCTGTCAGACAATAGCAGCCGCTACACTGGCTTTACGGACCGTAAAGCCAATCCATCGAGCGCTATTACTGTTTGGAATGGCATTGGCTACATTAGAATCAAAAATATATGAATTAGTAATATTCGCACTAGCAGTTCCGGACCAGTAATAACCGTAGCCACCCGCACCCCACAAAATTCCATCTACCAGATCTAAATCCCCGCCACGAGTTAGATATATAGAAGATTATAAGATGTTTAGTTTAGTTTTCTGATTCGTGTTTTAGTACTGATGGATCATTATAATACAGACTATACCATAGTTTTGCTTGTGTTTATATTGGTTTTTCCGGATTCGCTTTTTAGCTTGATAGAGTTTTAACCGTAGAGTTTATACTATACCTAGTTTGGGTCGCTAACTATCTTGGGCTGACGCGGGTCCGATTTCGACGCACGAAGTGCGGCAATGAGGAGAGCGTCACCCGCGACCCAAACTAGGTATAGAAAACTCTACCGGAAAACTATGTCCAGCACAAAATGCGAACCAGGAAACCAAATCAAAAAAATCCCCCAAGTAGACCTTGGAGGACCCCTTCTCACCCCTTCCTAATGGATTTTACCAACAAGCTTCCTTCTTCTTTATTTCTAGCTCGGCGTTTCCATACCTAGTTCCGGCGTCAGCGCGATCGCCTGCTGGATCATCCCGTCGAGTGTTCGTTCCGCCTGAGCTAATCTTCTCGACTCACCAGTCATAATCCGTTTATCCACATGAATCAAACGGTCAAGCTTCTTATTCCCGGTCGGCGTTATCAAGATCGCCTGCCTCAAGGCTTTATCGTCTACAACTTCAGCTTTCGGATCACGTAAAATCCGCCGCACGCCATTCCGGCCTTTTTCCAGCAGCTCTGGCACCATAGATCGAACAAAAGCCTTATACTCATTCTCCAGCATCACACTATAAACATCGATCCCAAGCCCATTAAAAATCGGCCCCACAATGCCAAAGATCCGATGCAGATGCTGCACACCCGCTAGCTCAAAGGGTAAAGCGAAAACCTGCGCCGCCGGATTTTCAAGGATAAACTGATGCGCGATATCAGATATCATTATCTGATGTATTGCCCTCGTCGCTGCAAGCGCTATCTTAGTCAGTTCACCTACGGACAACTGTTTCATATCCTCCAGCAAACCAATCTCTTGAAGCGGCGTCCCATACAGGACGTGCGACAAATAATCTTCTGGCACCCGACATGTCGGGTGCTCGCAATCGATTGCGAGGCTTACTACCTCATCATCCATCGCACTCAACGCTGCCTCAATATACGGACGAACCCCCAGGATCTCTTCCAATTCCTCAAGCGTTTCGCGCCCATTTTTCCGCCGCAGGTATCCTCTCAAATCATCAATCGCACCGTGCGCCTTCACCAGCGACACGCCCGCCACCTCAAGGTATTCCACCACGATTTGCATATAAATCTCGCCAATCGGATGGAATTCTGACGCCTTCTGCGTCGTCTGCCTCGTCATCTGTTCCTGCGTTGTTCTCCCTTTTTCCATCATTTCTACTTACCTCCTTCAGTTTGCGCTGAGAACCATCATTCTCGACGCTAGTCAACAGTTACGCAGCTTAGCCCCTGAGTCCTGCGTTTTTCGAATCTCTCCAGCCAGTTTCCACCCTAAGTAAAAACTAAACAGAAGCTCAGTCAAAACTCAGTCAAAGCTCAGTAAAATCCATCAAGTTAAGCTGCAAAAGGGAACAAAAAATCCCCTCTTCCTTCCATTATAGCACACATCATTAGAAAAGTCAATAGAAAACTCGCCAAAACCCTAAATTCTCAACTTTTAAGCCCAGAATCACCCAAACAGCGCCAAATCCAGCCCGAAAAACATCATAATCTTCCTAAACGTCAAAAAGGTTCCGTAAAAACGGAACCTTCCTTGGGATAATTATCCCAAAAACAAGCTGCTTGTCCCAGCAGGACAAACACCTCAACATAAACAACACTATCAACTATCCTTCGGCCCCAACCTCAGCCTTTTTATCCTGCTCCAGCCAATATCTCACGTCTTCGCGCACTACATCGTATCGCGCCCAAAATTCACGCAAATGGATAACTTCGTTCCTTAATTCTAAGTCCTTTGAACAAAGTTTTTTCATCGCCGCACCCTGCAGCATTCCGCGTAATTTCCGTTCGCAAGCCGGCAAAGTCTTAACACGCAAAAAGTCCTTCATCCGCTGCAGAACCGCTAAGTCACTGCCTAGCGCAGGCATTTTGGCTTTCCAATAACCGATACGCCGACCGCCCCTCAACGGTTTACCATTCGCGTCGCGAAATCTCATCAGTGCTTGATCCGGAAAATAATCCGCAAAAATCTCTTTGTCGCTCCAAGACGCCGCGATCCTACACAGAGCGATCTTATCGACATAATCCAAGACGGCAAATTGCGTTACGGTCATCGAGCTCAAAAACTCCGTGATTAACCAGAGTCGATCATCTGCCAGTTTATTAGCATAGAAATCCACCTGCCGCCGTGCCCGCTTTTCCTCTTGCCGCGCCTCAGCAACCGCCCTCTGCACCGCCTTTTCTACCGCTTCAATAGACTCCAAGTCACATACAGAGCTTGGCTCTCCGATCTCAACGTTAGCTCGCCGCTCTTCCCGGCGAATTTCCGCCGCGTGTTGGCCAGCTTCTCTCGCATCGGCTTGTGCTATTTTCGCATCACGCTGCCCCTCTGTCCCTGTCATTTCAGCCTTATCCACTGTTTCTGCCATTTTGCTCGTTATCTCGATCATTCTGATTTCCCCCTTTACTTTTTTGTTGTCTCCATTCTGATCGTTGCCGCCGCAACTTTCCGCGCATTGACGCATGCGTCTTGCTTAATCATTTGCGCATGGCATCCAAACGCTCGCTCTGTTGCTTTTACAACATCTTTCGCAGCAATATTCACCGCCTCCATCGCCCGTTCATCAACTTGCATAGTGTCATAATACCCCCTTTCTGAAAATTTAAAGATCTACTCGACAATTCTCGAGCTTTCATCTTTAATCCTACTATATTTATCTAGAAAAATCAATCATTCTAACACTTTTGCCAAAACCCACGCTTCAGACTATAATATATACCATGAAACTCATCGTCGGCCTCGGCAACCCCGGTCCAGAATACAACTTTACTCGCCACAATTTTGGCTTTCTAGCGCTTGATTTTTATGCCAAAACTCACGATTTCACTTGGCAAAAGCCGAAAAGTAATGCCATTTGGACAAAAGTCGGCAACACAATCTTCCTCAAACCGCAAAGTTTCTACAATAATTCCGGCCAGCCCACCCAGCTTTTCGCTCATTTCTATAAAGTCCCACCCGCCGATATTCTCGTCGTTTGCGACGATTTCGATCTCAATTTTGGCCAACTCCGCTACCGCGCGCACGGTTCGAGTGGCGGCAACAATGGCTTGAAATCCGTCGGCCGCAGTCTCCAGACCGAAAATTTCCCCCGGCTACGCCTCGGCACTGGCAACCCCGTCGCCCGCCAGCAGCTTGGCGACATCAACTTCGTACTCGCAAAATTCACCCCCGCCGAACGAGAGCAACTCCCGGATATTCTCACCGCCACCAGCGCCAAAATCGACGCTTGGCTCGCTAGCGATATACGCAACGTTTAGGCTGGGCTGCCCTAGTATTCCGGACCCGCTCCGGGCCGCTCAGGCCAAGTCTTTATGGTCCGGAGTACTAGGGCAGCCCAGGCTAAGTGATGGGTATATCTTAGCGAACTAGCGCCCAACGATTCATCCCCAGCGCCCGCACTCGCCCCTTGATCTCTAGCATCGTCAAATTCTGGTTAAACTCCGTCGCCGCCACGTCCACCCGTGCCCGAATCGCCTCGCCTTCCTCTACTCCATCCCTCAGCGCCGCCAAAATCGCCGTTTCGAGCGGCGTATCGCCCAGCAGTTCCGTCTGTCGCACCGCGCCTTTCCGCCGCACGGGAGGGAAGAGCAAGTCCAACGCGTCCGCCGGCTCCAGATATGGCATCGCCCCTTGCCGGATCAGGCGATTACACCCCGCCGACAGTGGTCGTGTGATGTCGCCCGGCGCCGCCAAGACCTCTCGCCCCTGTTCCAGCGCATGCGCCGCCGTATTCAACGACCCACTCCGCTCTGCCGCCTCCGGGATCACCACCACGTCCGCCAGCCCCGCAATCAACCGATTTCGCTGCAAAAAGCAAGTTTTCGCATAATACTTCGCCCCTGGCAGATATTCTTCGCCCATCTGTGTCCCCGCTGGCACCTCGCTCAGCACACATCCGCCAGTTGCCACAATCTCCTCCGCCAGCCCCGCATGCGCCCGCGGATAAATCTGGTCAATCGGCGTCCCGAGCACCGCCACCGTCACTCCACCCGCCTCCAGCGCCCCGCGGTGTGCCATCGAATCAATCCCATACGCCAGCCCCGACACCACCACCGCTCCGCGTTTCGCCGCCTCAAAAGCCAAATCATGCGCAATTTTCGCGCCATACGCCGTCGGCTTCCGCGTCCCCACAATCGCCACACATTTTGGCCGTTCTGACACATTTATGTTCATTTCAGGAGCCTTTTTCGCCACATTTTCTGGACTTTTTACCGCCCTTTCCCTCCACCCGGTCGCCATTTTTCCCGCCTCATCCGCCGCGCCATCTGTTGTCAATTTTACAACATTTTTCGACCTATTTTCGGGCATTTTTCCATAAAAATACAACATTTTAGGCTTTAGCGGAATAGCCTCTAACACCTCTGTAAATTTGGCTTCTAGAGGTCGAATTTCGTTGTTTCGTGAAAGTTTTTGTGAAAAAAGTGTTGACATTTTTATCTCCGTGTGCTATAATGCTTATTAAGTTAGAGTTAATACTCCAACTGTACCTAAATAAATCAAAACTTTCGCTATTCATTCAGAGTAGCAAAAGTTGCGTGCTTTTGAAACCCCTAAGGTCTATAATTTCTCTTTTTGGTTATAGACTTATAAGTATTACCTCCACTTTTAGGGACCTTTCGAAGGCATAGCAACCCCTATGACCGGCGGGCCCCTGTGTTGTGTGAGGTGGGTCGCGCTTCCGGCGGCCAGTCGGAGTCGACAAGCGATGTGTCGTAGGGCCAAATAGCCCCAAGAAGAGGTGACGCCCACCCTTGCCTCATTCTTGGGGCTTTTTGGTGGTTTATTTTCAATATTTTCTTTTAATCAAATCTAAAAAAATTTCAGCAAAAATCCAAAGAAACGATGCTCAAAAACCCTAGGCTTTTCCCAAATTCTGTATTATACTAATGCTAAGCTTAGCAGAGAAGAGCGATCTCGAAGCTAGGCATAATCGTTTAAGTAAAGTTTGCTTAAACTGCGAATTAGTTGTTATCGCCGTTTACTTCAACCACGACGATAACATTTTTTGTTGATAATCTCGTTATTTTTCAACATTTCCACTCATTTTCTGCTCAAACTATTGACTTTTTCAACAAAGTATGCTACAATGGTAATAAGGTAGCAATTTAATATATTACGTCATGAATAGATAGAAACGAAAGGGGGAATTATCATGACGAAAGAGGAAATTTTTAAAGCATATTTCAGTAATCCGGAGATCGCGTGCGTACGTCAGCTCGAAGAGAACGACTTGACTTTCGCTAATTGCAGTAGTAGTAGTAACGGGCGTTGGTCGCACAGCAACCTACGGGTTTTTGACTTCAAGTTTACCCTACTCAGTAGCACGTATGGGTCGTTTTGCCGTCTTCTCGGCGGCAGTTTCGATTGCTTGCCCGCTGACTTTTGTATAGACCAGATTTTCGAAACTGGAAGAGTTGAGGGGTGGAAACTAGTTGGCGTCAGTATCCGTAACGGGAGTTCCGAAATGGAAGGGGATAATTTCACTAATTTAATATTCCTGAGGGATTCTGTTGACACGTTTAACCAGTTAGATAGCAACGGCCAGCCGCTTGCAGAAAATTACGTCGAAGTTCAACTCGACGATTACGATTTTCAATTCTTACTCGAACAAGACACGGACTATGCGCTACTCGTCGAATGTCATGGAGATATGCCCGATTCGTATTCGACGCATGTCACAGTGACCGAAATCATCAACGGTCATAAAACCTGCGTTTTCAGCAGTTGGTTTGTACCGCAGGACGCCGTGCCCGACCACATTTGGCAAGAAATTTCCTACGAAGTGCCGGTAGAGTAACACCGGCACTTTTTGCCCCTCTAAAACCACCAGCTAAGCCTGTGGATAGTTATTTATTACCGCACCACAAATCCCACCAAAACTATCACGCTCACTCCCGTCAAAACCGCCAAAACCAGCTCAATGCACCGATATTTCGTCAGCACACTCATCCTCTCACCAAAAATCTCCACTCCAGCCTTGCCTCCTTGCCAACTTTCATAGGCCTGCTCCGGGCTATCAAACTCCACGATCGTCGCCTCAGAAATTTTAGTATCGCCCGCGCCCTGCGCTGTTCTTTCTGTCAAAAACTGAACAATTTTACCCGAACCATTGTCAATCAAAACCGGCGTCACATGGCTCATATCGCGTTCTGGCAACCTTCCCACCGCTACGAAATGCTCTTGCAAAAATTCCTCCGTCCAAAATTGCTGCATTTCCGGAAATTTCTGCCAATCTACACTCAGGATCGGTATTTTCTCGCCCAAATTCTGCATCTTCGCCTCATCCAGCACCCCCAACCGCTCCGCCATCTCCAGATCTATTACCGGAAAAAAGAAATCCTGCTGATAAATCCGTTCCGCCCCCACTATCTGCCCGTCATCCAGCTCCATCTGCTGGACAACTCTTTTCTCCAACTCTGTATCAATATCGCCATCCTGCTCCACCGCAATGTAGACCTTACCATTCTCGAAGCCACTCGCCGCCAGCGTATTAGCTTTTGATACTAGCAATACCGCCCAACAAAGCAATATCATTACCACGGATAGCGCAACTGCCCAGATTAAAGTTCGTCGCCCCCTATTCTCTATTTTTTGTTCTTGCTTTACCATAGGCTTATTATACCAAGAAATCTTGCTCCAAAAACCGCCAGCTTAGCTCCGATTCCAGCCACTTTTTAGCCACATTTTTACCCAAATTCCCAAAATATCGAAAATTTTTGCTATAAACTATTGACTTTTATTACCATCCGTGATACAATAGGAAAAGATAGCCTATTTTAGCCATCTAAATTCTGAAAAAGGAGGTGAGGGAATGAAGATTTTGCTCTATCATCCTCATCCAGAATCTTTCAAAGCGCCAAGACAGAGCCTTAAATCCAAAAATAGCGGAGGCGCAATGACAGCAAATATTCCGCACACAGGATAGTATTCCCGAGCTTCGGCTCAGAAGAATGCTTTGGCTTGTAGCCTTAAAAAAGCAAGAGAAGTGTAGTACAGCGAAATGACAATCGCATCTGAAAAAAACATATATAAACATTGGAAATGGATAATTTTTTACTCAGCATTCTGGCTACACTTCTCCCTATACGCCTTAAAAAAGCACAACACTTATTATAATTGTTTGCTTTCCCCTTTCATGTTACAGGGCGTACGCTTACTCGGGTCCGTATTTATGCGGGCCCTCTTTTTTGTAACATAAGTCAAACTCTCAACGCTTCAGCTAGACCAGAGTTTCTCAGGCCAAAAATCCTTTCTCGCCGCTTGACAACTATGCTATACTAAAATATATGCCTAAAAACTTAGTGATCGTCGAGTCTCCTGCCAAGGCTCACACCATCGAAAAATACCTCGGCCGGGATTTTCACGTCCTCGCCTCAGTTGGTCATATCCGCAAAGATACCAAAGTCGACAAGGAAACCTTTGACGTCACTTATGAAATCGACGAAGGACACAAAAAAATCATCCGCGACCTGAAGAAAGCCGCCGACTCCGCCGAAACCATCTGGCTCGCGACTGACGAAGACCGCGAAGGCGAAGCAATTTCTTGGCATCTCATGGAAGTTTTGAAACTGCCGAAGAATACTAATCGCATCACTTTTCACGAAATCACCAAACCCGCCCTCGAGTCGGCTATCGAACATCCGCGTAAAGTCGATATGGACATGGTCCATTCTCAGCAAGCCCGCCAGACCCTCGACATGTTGGTCGGTTTCGATCTCTCAGGCGTAGTCCGCCGCAAAGTCCCCGGCGCCATTTCCGCCGGTCGCGTCCAGAGTCCAGCTCTGCGCCTCGTGGTCGAGCGTGAGCATGAAATCGAAAAATTCGACAGCAAATTCACCTTCAAAGTCACCGGCAAATTCCAGACCAAAGACAAAGACGAACTTTCCGCCGCTCTCGACCACGCCTTCGATACGCAAAAAACCGCCCAGAATTACCTCGAAAAGATCGCGAACGCCAAATTCACCGTCTCCGACATCACCACTTCGCCCGGCACGCGCCGCCCGGCACCGCCTTTCACTACCGCTTCCATGCAAATCGAAGCCAACTCACGCCTCGGCATGTCCACCAAAGCTACCATGTCTGCCGCCCAGGCGCTCTACCAAGCCGGTATGATCACTTATCACCGTACCGACAGTCTTAATCTCTCGAAACAAGCTATCGCCCAAACTGCCGACTTTGTCAAGAAAACTTACGGCGAACAGTATCTCAAAGTCCGCAATTTCAAGACTAAATCCGCCGGCGCCCAGGAAGCCCACGAGGCCATCCGCCCCACTCATATCGACCAGGAAGTTGCCGGCAAGACTCAGTATGAACAGAAATTATATCGCCTAATTCGTAACCGCACCCTCGCCACCCAAATGGCCGACGCCCAGACCGAAAAAACCGTCATCAAGATCAAAAACGATGCCGAGAATAAATATCTCTTCGAAGCCAAGGGCGAAGTCATTACCTTCGACGGTTTTCTCAAAGTCACCGGCCGCACCAAGGAAGACGAGCTGCCCAAGCTCGAGAGCGGCGATCCGCTGAAGGCTGGCGAAATCAAAGCCCGCCAAAGCTTCGCCAAGCCGCCCGCTCGTTTTACCGAAGGTTCGCTGGTGAAGAAACTCGAAGAACTCGGCATCGGCCGCCCATCCACCTACGCCTCGATTATGTCCGCTATTCAATCTCGCGGCTACGTCGTCAAGGGTGAATCTGAAGGCGAGCCACGCGAAGTGATCGAACTAGTTCTCAAGTCCGGCAAAGTCAAAGAAGGGAAGACCACCGAAAAAACCGGCTCTACCAAAGGCAAACTTCTCCCCACCCCAATCGGCGAGCTACTTGCTGGCTTCCTAACCGACAATTTCAATAATATTGTCGACTATCAGTTCACCGCTCACATCGAAGAAGACCTCGACAAAATCGCCGAAGCCAAGCTCGAACGCGTGAAGATGTTGCGCGATTTCTACGGACCATTCCAAAAAGAAGTTCTAAAATCCGACGATGCTGCCCGCTATAATAACGCCAGGGAACTAGGGAAACACCCCAAGACCGGCCAACCAATTTATGCCAAAATCGGTCGTAATGGTGGCTTCATCCAACTCGGCGACAACGAAAAAGCCACCGGCGAAAAACCCCGCTTCGCCCCGCTTCCCAAGGGTATGACCGAGAAAACCGTCACCCTCGAAGCCGCCCTGAAGCAACTCGACCTCCCCGCCCTCCCGCGCGAACTCGGCAAAGCCAGCGACGGCACCGAGCTCATCGCCTCAAGCGGACCCTTTGGCCCTTACCTCAAAGCTGGCAAATATAATATTCAGCTCAAAAACTACGATCCCTACAAAATCACCCTCGCCACCGCGAAAAAGCTCTATCAGGAGAAAATGGACTCCATCTATGCCGACTGGGGTGATATTATGGTGCTCGAAGGCGCTTATGGTCCCTACGTCAAGGGCCCCGGCCGTTTCAACAACGTCAAAATTCCCAAAGATCAAGACCCTAGGAAAATCACGCTCGAAGAAGCGAAGAAAATGCTTGACGAAAAAAGCGGCCGCGGCAGGCGTTTTGGCAAGAAAACTGCCAAAACCAGCGCTAAAAGCTCTAAAACAACTAAGAGCAGCGCGAAATCCGTCAAAAACACAACCAAAAAGACTACCAAAACCGCCTCGAAAACCCCAAAAAAATCCACCAAAACCACGAAAAAGGCCTCTTAGAGCGTATTTCAGCGTCCTAGACCCCTTTCCGCCGTCCTATTGAGCTTAAACTTCATCCCACCTCTAGAAGCACTAGAAAAACGCTTCTAGAGGCATTTTTTAAGGCATTCTTGAGATTTTTGCAATTTCTTAAAAATATTCTTGACATAAAACATAACAAATGATACAATTACCATATTAGCCGCTCACTGGCTAAGTTTTTTACCATTCCATGTTTACAATTCTTTATTTTTGGGAACCGTTTGCTGATTCATGTTGCGGCAAACGAGACCAAAAATAAGGAGGAAATAAACATGACTAACAAAGAATTTGAAGAACAGAAGAAAGTTGCAAATCAACTTTTCTCGGGCCAGCCAAGAAGTTTCGAACTCTACGCCCGAATCAATGAATGTACCTGTCTCTTAGTCCCCGTCGCCTATCAGTCTATGGCTCTAGCCGACGGATACAAAGCCGCCCTGAACTATCACCAGATCTATTCAGAGCAACAACGCATCGAAGAAGGTCAACTGCTTGCCCATCTGCAAACCATTTTGGAAGACAGTCTAACAATCAGTGCCATAAAAAAATATGATCCTGTTTTTATTGAAAACTGCCGTGCAATCATGGAGAATGGCTCCGACATGGTTTCATACAACTTCATCGGCTATATCAAAATAGCGTTCATTCATGGTTACAAGCTCGGTCTGCACGATGCTCACATCTATGATGACTGCCTCTTTTTAAAGGGAGACGAACTCTTAGATGGCGTTTTTACTAGCTTATTCTCCCTCAAAGAGCGGCAAGCGAAAAAACGCCAGGTTCAGGCTGAGATCATCGCTAAGAAATATGGCACCGACAGAGATCAAACTCATAATACGATCGTCTCTCCTGTTCCTCACATCGTCGACAGCGAAGGAAACAGAGTTGGCCTCGCGTCAATAGATGGAAAATTGTATGCAATGTAGCCATCTAGCTACGCAGCCCTTTATTTAATCGAAACTATCAGCCCTGATCTATCCAGATCGGGGATTAGTTTATTTCAATGACTAAATTCTTAACTACTATCATTTCGATCAGCATTTTGAAAATGCTTCTTGCCAAATTTCGCCAAAATTCGCTCAAATTTTCCGAAAAAGTGATATAATAAAACATAGAAAATCAAAGCATAAATTTATGTATTGACACTAATATATAAATATGCTATCATAAGTAAAATGTAATATTAAGAATAATTAACTTACAGGGTGAGGACGAAGGGAATCCGATGGACCAAAACGCCGATATCATCAAAAACGCTATCAAGGGCAGCCTAAACATCATTGAACAGGATCGTGAACGCGAAATTATCTCGCGCCGCTTCGGGCTATCTGGCCAAAAAGAGACACTTGAACAGATTGGGGAACTACTTAATATTACCCGCGAGCGTGTGCGCCAGCTCGAAAAGGCTATTCTAGTCCGCCTCCGCATTGGCGCCGAAGAGGATATGATTCCTGAGCTTGCTGCCGCTGAGAAACTTATCATTCGCAACTTAACCGAACTCGGCCGCGTCGCGCGCACCACTGAACTCGCCGAGCGCATTCATGGTCATCCCGCTACGCCAGCTGAGCGTGCCGAGCTAGTCTTCCTCGGTTCTATCTCGAAAATCTTGACTGTGATCGACGAAAACGACCACTTCTATTCCGCTCTTGGCATCGCAGAATACGGCGATGCTCGTTCAATTGAGACTAAAGCCGAAGAAATCGTCGACGTCATCAAGAAAAACAAAGAACCCATGACAATCGAGCAGCTTGACAGTGCTCTGAATTATGAACATCCTGACCACATCAAAGCGATTGCGTCTATTTCCAAACAACTTGCTTCGCTCAACGGTCTTTGGGGCCTCGCTAAATGGCCAACCGTCAACCCACGCAACATCCGCGACAAAATTTTCGTCGTGCTCGAAGCGAAAAAGGAGCCCATGCATTTCTCTGACATCGCTGTCGCCATCTCGAATTCCAACTTCCGCCGCAAAAACGTCACTATTCAAGCCATTCACAACGAACTGATCAAAGACCCCCGCTTTGTGCTGATCGGCCGCGGCATCTATGCCCTCAGTTCTTGGGGCTACGCTCGCGGCACGGTGTCCGACATCATCGCTAACGTGCTCAAAGAAGCTGGCGAACCACTCACCCGCGAAGAAATTGTCAAACGCGTCCTCCGTGCTCGCAAGGTGAAGGAGACCACCGTACTTCTCAATCTCCAAAACAAAGAACTTTTCGACAAAATCGACAAAGATTACTATACTTTGGCCAAAAAATAAACAAGGTACAAGAAGATGCTTACACAAATCATTCAGTTCATTTTAAACCCTATTGTTTGGATTCCGATCGTCGCCGTGTTGGCCTTCTTAACCTATCGTAATTACAAAAAAGTCAACCAAATCAAGGTGCTCAACGTCGATTCGGTGCTCTTGATGCTCGAAATCCCCCGCACCAACGACAAAAAGGAGCTTGCCGCCGAACAACTTTTTGCTAGTTTGCACGGTATCTTGCGCGACAAAGCCGAACTCAAAAACTCCGGCGGCGTCCAGGAACACCTCAGCTTTGAAATTGTCTCGACCGGCGGACAAATCCGCTTCTACGTCTGGGTACCAAAAATCCTCCAAAGCTTTGTCGAAGGGCAGATTTACGCGCAATACCCCACAGTTCAGATTTACAAAATGCCCGACGATTACGTCGACGATCGCGACAAATATCCGGTCATTTATGAAGCTGAACTCGACCTCACTGAGAACGAAGCCTTGCCGATCAAAACTTTCGAAAACTTCGAAGTTGACCCTCTCGCTGGTATCACCGGCACTCTCGCCAAACTCGATCCAGACTCTTCCGAGGAACTCTGGATTCAAATTCTGACTCGCCCAGTTTCGGACGATTGGCGCAAAAACACCACTGACAAATGGATTAAAAAAGTCAAAGAAGGCAAAAAGTTCTTCAACGGCGGTGGTCTAGATTGGCGCTGGATTATCGGCGTCCTCGGTGCGCTCATCCAACCCCCCGAAGGCGGCGATGGCGCCAAACCAGTTGAACTTTCCGAACGCGACAAAACTCGCATCGCTAAGGCTGAAGAAAAAGCCACCAAACTCGGCTACGAAGTCAAGATCCGCCTCGCTTATCTCGGCAAAGACCAAACTAGTGCTAAACTTAATATGCAAGCCCTCGTCGGCACTTTCAAGCAATACAACTCTACCAACCTCAACGGTTTCAAACTCACCGGTGGCACCTTCGACCCTGCAGCGCTCGACACCTACAAACTCCGCCAATTCGTCGATCGCGGTTTTATCCTTAACGTTGCTGAGCTCGCCTCGGTCTACCATCTCCCTCATACCACCGTCGAGACCCCCAACATCGTCTGGGCCTCGTCCAAAACCGCCGAGCCACCCGCAAAACTCCCACTTATCACCGGCAACGCCGAACACGACGAACAAATTTCCGCCTTCGGTCTCACTAACTTTCGCGGTATCAACCATCAATTCGGCCTCTATCGTCGCGACCGCTCCCGTCATGTTTACATCATTGGCCAAACCGGCGCCGGTAAAAGTGGCATGCTTGAACTTTTCGCTCTTAGCGACATCTTCCATAACCAAGGTTATTGTATTATTGATCCACACGGTGACTTCGCCATCAATAATCTCCGCTTCGTTCCCGAAAGCCGTATCAACGATGTAGTCTATTTCAATCCTTCCGACACCGAATTTCCCGTCGCTTTTAATCCACTCGAGCTCTCCGACCCTTCACGCAAGCCAAACGTCTGTTCCGAAGTGATCGGTGTCTTGAAGCGTATGTTCGGCGATTCATGGGGGCCACGCCTCGAGCATATTCTCAGATATACTCTGCTTGCACTCCTCGACCGCCCCGAAACAACTCTCCTCGATATTTCTCGTATCCTCACCGATAAAGATTTCCGTAAAGAAACTCTCGATTATTGTCGCGACGTCACCGTCCTTCAGTTTTGGAAACATGAATTCGGCCAATGGAACGAAAAACAAGTCAACGAAAGCATCGCTCCAGTGCTCAACAAAGTCGGTGCCTTCACCGCCAACCCCATCATCCGCAACATCATTGGCCAGCCTAAATCTAGTTTCGACGTCCGTAAAATCATGGACGAAGGCAAAATCCTGGTTGTCAACCTCTCTAAAGGCCTAATCGGTGAAGACAACGCTGGTATCCTCGGCGCCTTCCTTGTCACCAAAGTCCAACTTGCCGCCATGAGCCGCAGCGACATACCAGACGTGGCCGACCGCCGCCCTTTCTATCTCTACGTCGACGAGTTTCAGAACTTTGCCACCGATTCCTTCGCCGTCATTCTCTCCGAAGCGCGCAAATATGGCCTCAACCTCACCGTAGCCAACCAATACATTTCCCAGATGACTGATTCAGTGCGCGACGCTGTCTTCGGTAACGTCGGTACTACCATCAGCTTCCGCGTCTCCGCTGACGACGCCCCGATCCTTGCTAAACAGTTCGAACCCATTTTCGACGAAAGCGACCTCATCCAAATGAATAACCGTCACTTTGTTATTTCCATGATTATTAACGGCGAGAAAGCCCCCGCCTTCTCCGCCACTACTCTTTCGCTCCCCACCACTCCACAAGATAATTTCGACAAAATCGTCGAGGCTTCGCGCCAAGGATTCTCCCGTCCTCGCGCCGAAGTTGAGGAAGAAATTCGTCAAACCATCGAACAGTCTGAAAAATACAAGAAAGAACTCTCTGACAGTGGTCGCCAAGCCGGCGAGGCAGGGAATCAAGCTACAGGGAGCTACAATTCTAATAATTCCACCAATAGTTACAAAACCGAACATAAACCGAACGCAAGGATTAACCACGCCACTGCGCCGCAGGTCAACTTTGACAAAATCAAACTTTCGCCTAACGCCGCCGAAGGGAAAGCTCACAACACGCTCAAAGACCTAGGGAAGCTCGCTGCCGAAAAACAAGGGAACTCTGCCCGCAGCAATGTCCAAGCCGAACAAGTCAAGGCTACCACTGACGCCGAACTCCTCGGCAAAGAAATGAATCTTCCGATCCGCGGTGTCGAGCCTGAATTACCATCCGGTCTTACTGGACATCAAAATGACACCACACTTAGCACTGAACAAGCTCGCACTGTCGCCCAAAATGCCGAATCAAAGTTTCTTGGCAAAGTCGCCAATCCGCACCTCGCCTCCACCGGTAAATCCGTCCTCCGCGCCTCTGGTAGTCGCAAATTTAATAAAAACTTCTCTAAACGTAATAACCGCAATAATCGCCGCCGTAACAAAAACCATAATAACAACTCCAACTCTGGCTCTAACCCTGCTGATAGCCCTTCCGCCTAACTCCGTAGTTCCCCTGTTGCCAGAATTACAAAGTCGTATCTCATTTGCTTGTGAACTCATCTCAGAATATGTATCGAGATATGAACCCGTACCATACCAAAAGCCACATTTAGTGTCATTTCAAAATCTAAACTCAGCAGAGAATTACGACGCTGAAACTCAAAACCTCAACTTCATCAACCCCTCCATTTTCGGAGAAATAACACACAAAAAGACGCATGAGATATCGTCTTTTTGATACAATCGTAATGTCGCACAATACATATTTTGCGACATTCATCAGGGGTCAACAGCCAAATTACGTTCAAATCCGCTTTTTACGCCTTTTTACCAATTCGAGCTCGTTTTTGGACATTTATTTTATTTCACCAATTCCCTCGTCCTCCACCAGTTTTTCTTGCCAAAATTCAATACATCAATACCTAGCTATTATTACTTATTTTTCATATTTTTCGTCCCCTCATTTTCACCGAACAAAACCCGAACTGAAAGCAGAGAATTATCCTACGAAAAATCTCCAAAAAAATCAAACAAGCATGCCTATTAGTCAAGCAAAAACCCATTCATCAGCAGCCCTACAGTCTCCACACACACCAAAATCCATTAACCTACCTTATTGATAATACGCTTTCCCCTCAATCCTTAAGTCCATATACGCCGGATGTATATCATGATCGTCTAAATACTGTAAGGCCCGTTTCGCATCTTCAGCCGACACCGCCGTCTCACGATCAACTCCCAATTTCAAATAAACTTCACGCCCATCCAAATCCACGTAAACCTCACGACTTTTACCAGCTGGCAAGGTCACCCGCACCACCCGCATGCCCAAATCTCGAAAATCCTGCTCCAGCTGCGCAATAAAACTTTTCATCCGCGTCGAAAGTTGTGTCCCGCCTTCCTCATCCACGACCTCCGCCGTAATCTGGTAATCGTCTTTCCCTGCTTGATCAGAGGGAACTATCTCATTGCGCCGCATAATCTCCTTCCCTCCTAGGTATGTGATCAGCCCGCAAACTACCAAAAACAACATCGTCATAATCACCGAAGTTTTATGCTTTCGTCGCGCTAACTTTCGCGCCTGCATCCGCTCAGATTCCGTCTCCGCCCGTTCCCTCTCAGCCACGATCGTTCGCCCCGATTTTAGCGCCTGTGATTGATATTTTTGCCCACGCATCTCCAAAATTCCTCTGTTTACTATGCTTTACCTGCTCGTTTTTGTGCTGCTCGCGGATTTTCACCAATCCCAATCAAAATCTCCGCCAAACGCTTCGCCGCATCACTCTTTGCTTCATGATGCAGTTTTTTCGCCATTTCCGCGCGTTTCTTCGGTGACCGCACCAAATGCTTAATTTCCTCAAGCAACAGTCCCGGCTGCAACTGCATTTTCTCGTCCGGCACCATTTCCACCGCCCCACACTCCTGCAATCTTTCCGCATTCTTTAGCTGGTGCCCGCCTGGCAAGCGCTCAAAAGGCACTAGAATCACGGCCTTTTCCAGTGCCGCCAACTCTGCAATCGTCGTCGCCCCCGCACGGCTCACCACCACATCCGCCGCCCCCATCAGCTCATCCATCGTAGTGTTAAACTCCCACATCCGAAAATTCGACTGTAACTTCGCCTTGTCCCACTCCTCATACTTTTTCAAATCCACCATTTCTTCATACCATTTTCGTCCCGCAACCAACCCTACACTCGTAAATTTCAAAAGTTCCGGCAAAATTTCCCGCACCGCCAAATTCATATTCTGCGACCCCTGACTGCCTCCAGTCACAATCACGAGTGGCCTTTCCGCGTCAAATCCAAAACTTTTTTTCAAACTTTTTTGCTTCGTTTCGCTCACTGTTTTGAACTCTGCTGCCACCGGAATCCCCACTTGCACCACCGGTCGCTGACCACCTTTCAGTCCACCCCAGCCACTCGTAATCATCGTCGCGTGCTTCATTAGCAACCGATTTGCTAATCCTGGCACCGTATCCGATTCATGCACCACATACGGTATTCTTAGCATTCGCGCTACCACACCTACTGGTAGCCCCACAAATCCTCCCTTCAAAAAAATCACATCTGGTCGGTGGCTCGGCCAGACTAAACGCCCAAAACTTTGCAAAAGTCCGCCCAAAAAACCGAACAAACCCAGAACATTCCCCACGATCAAATCTTTAATCACGATCCGCCAATTTTTCAGCCAATCTTTCCCTGTCCAGCCCGCATAACGTCGAAACTTCCCTGCACATACTTTTCGCACCCGGATATACGGCCCTTTTCTGCCTACAGTTCCCTCCGCCGATCCCCATCGCACTCCGATCTCTGTTGTAATTTTTACAACATTTTTATAATATTTCCGGTCCGTCCAAAATTCTACTCGTGTGCGCGGCTTCTGTTCCAAAACCTCCCGCACCACCGCTACCGCTGGCGTAATATGTCCACCCGAACCGCCCCCGACTACTAACATTTTCATATCTGCCTCCTCGTTATCTCCTGCCGCCTTCTAGCTACCTTCTCCGGTCGCTTCGCTACCACTTCCTTGCGCGGTTCTCTACTCGTAAAACAAGATAGCTGGAGCGCCAACCCAAGCGCCGCCGCCGTAAACAACATGCTTGTTCCTCCATAGCTCAGTAGCGGCAAAGTAATTCCCGTAAGCGGCATCAACCCCGTCATTGCTGCAATATTTACTACCACATGCGCCGCTGCCCAAGCAAAAATTCCTACCACTACCAGCGATTCTTCTTCATCATGTAAATAATTCGCCGTCCGAAGTAACCGCATTAGTAGAATTGCAAAACACAACACCACCGCCACCAAACCTGCAAAGCCAAATGTCTCACCCATCACCGCAAAAACCGAGTCATTAATCGACTCCGGCAAATAACCCGTCGCCTGCACGCTATTGCCGATCCCCACTCCAAACAATCCACCTGTACCAATCGCAATCATCGCGTTTTCAATATGATACGAGTCACTCGATTCTTCCGATCCAAAAGTCGCAATCCGTTCCATCCGGTGTGGCGAGACTACGATCGACATCACACCAACCAGCCCCACCACGCCCAGCGTCATCAGAAAATATTTCATCGGCACACCACTCATGAACAACATCGCGAGCACAATCGCCATAATACTCACCCCTGTTCCAAGATCCTTCTGTACTACCACGACAAAAAATAGCGACAAGCCACTCGTCACCGCGAACGGCAACCAAAACTCTTTCAGACTATCCAGCTTCCCTTCCTTTTTCTTGGCCGCCATCAAATTCGCCAAATATAATACCAGCCCCAACTTCAAAACTTCCGCCGGCTGAAAACTCATCCCCCCCAAATTATACCAGCGACACGCACCGAGTTCACATTTCGCCACCGGACTATGTATCAGCGCCAGCAATGCCAGCAGTGCACACATTACCAACCCCGCCACCATCAATACCAGCCCGAACTTTCGTACCACCGCATAAGGTAGTTTGAACGCTAATATAATCACCAAAATCGCTAAACACACGTTCACGATTTGATGAAAAAAGAAGTAGTTTTCACCAAGATCAGAACCATACGCCGCATTCATCACATTTACTCGCATCGGCCCAATCGCATAAATCACAATCAACCCTAAACCGAGCAGAATCACCGTCAGCGCCCCAATAATTCGATCACTCTTATGCTTGCGCATCATAGCCACGAATCCATTACGGCTACCGCCAAGAAAATCACTAAGCAAATCGCAAACAAGATTTCCACCGCCATTTTTAATAACATTTTTATAGTCATATAATCCCTCCCTGCACCGCTAAAAATACACCCAAGATTGCGAACACCCCCGCAATCACCCAAAATCGCATCACAATCTTTGCCTCGCCCCAACCTTTTGCCTCCAAATGATGATGAATCGGCGCCGAAATAAACAGCTTCTTATGAAACACCTTCTTCCAAAAAATCTGGATCAAACTCGACCCTGCCTCTACCACAAACAGAATACCAATGATTGGCAACAAGAAAAACGCATCTGTCATCATCGCTACTACTCCTAGTCCTGCACCGATCGCAAACGACCCCGTATCCCCCATCATGAACCGCGCCGGCGGCACATTGAACCAAATATACGACAGTAGCCACCCTACCACCGTCAAGCAGAAACCCGTCAGCATCCATTGCCCTTGAAACAGAGCGATCGCTCCGTACGCGCCGTACGCCAACATTGCGAGCCCTCCTGCCAGCCCGTCCAGCCCGTCCGAAATATTCACTGCATTCGAGGTTGCCACTACTGCGAAAGCAAAGATAATCACCATTCCCACCACGCCAATTTCGATGTCCCCCACAAACGGCACCATAATATCCGTCCACCCCAGCTTCACCGCAAACCACCAACCAAGCACCGCCCCAATCAGCGTGATCATCGCGAATTTCACCGGCGCCCTCAGTCCTGCCGCGCCTTTACCGCTCCCAAAAACATTAATCAAATCGTCGATAAACCCCACAAAACTCCCCCCTACGAATCCTACTAGCGGCAGCCAAGTCTGCTCCCGGTTCAAATTGCAAATCATCGTCACGAGAGATACTGTCACCACCCCAATCACCCCCGCCATCGTCGGAAAATGCCGCGCAATTTTCTTCGCATGTAGCTTTGTCATCACTGGCAGCGCTTCCCCTGTCGCCGTCGTCTGTTTTTGCTTCTTCCAGAATTTGTATTTATAAGCAAAATAAGTATAAATCGGAGTCAAAAAGGTCGCCAAGAAAAACGCCGACAACGCCAAAATCAAGCCATAAAAAGCCTCATTGTTGAAAGTATCTGCCATAAGCCCATTATATCATATCAAGCGCCTATCGACAGAAAATCCCACTCACCTCTATTCCCCACTCTTCGGCTGCACCCGCAAATAGTCCATCACATACTTGTTCACTTCGTTAAACACCGGCAACGCATGCGCCTGACCGCCCGCCACTTTCCCTTCTTCCCAAATCCGCACCATAATCACATATTCCGGCAATTCCCCCTCCGTTCCGCCAAAGCCAATATACGTCGCAATCGTCTCATCAAACGAATACGCCCCGTCCCGAATTACCTGCGCCGTCCCCGTCTTCCCCCCAACATAGAAGCCTTCCTTGTCTGTGCCATTTTTCCGCCACGCCGTGCGCGTCCCGTAGAGCATTTCCCGCATCGTTGCGCTCGTCGTCTCTGACACCGTCTCACGCACCGCGCTCTTTGTCTCATTTTGCACAAACTTCCCATTCTCCATCTTCCCCGCCACCACTGTCGGCGCATAATACTTCCCCCCATTCACCACCGACGAAAACGCCGCCGCCGTCTGTAGCATCGTCACCTGCATATTCTGCCCAAACGTCATGTTCGCATAAGTTGAATCGATTCCATAAATCTCCGCGTGCGGTCCATACACTGTCCCCGTACTCTCAAATAGCTCAATTCCGGTCTCCTGCCCCAGCCCAAACCGATCATGATAATAATTATATAGTCGTTCCCGCCCAGTTGCGTTGATATTATTCTCGTCTCCGCCCAACCACCGAAGCGCTTGCGTCGACCCAGTATTCAACGAATAATTAAACGCCGTCTGCATCGTCTGCGAACCTAGCAAATAACTTCCCTGCTCTGCGTTTTTAATCGGCCAACCATCCACATATGTTTCTCCATTATTAATAAACGTTGTCTGCGGCGTCATCAAATTATAATCCACCGCCGTCGCAAAGGTGAAAGTCTTGCATACACTCGCCGGCTCAAACGGATCTTCAACCACATGGTTCACATACGCCGCTGCGCTCTCCACATTACCATAATTCGCCGGATCATACCCTGGCACGTCCGCCATCGCCAGCACTTTCCCCGAATTCGGGTCCATCACGATTGCGCTTGCGTTCGCAAACCCGAGCTCGTGCGCCTTCGCCGCAATAATTTTCTCGGTATTATACTGAATATTTTTGTCAATCGACAGCACCACATTTTCGCCATTCACCGCTGGTTCTTTAATATTGTCGTCCCCAATCGACAGCGCCACGTTATTCACGTCTTTCACGGTTTTAATCTTTCCGTTCTTTCCCGCCAATCTTTCATTGAGCGCCCCCTCAACGCCATATTGGCCTTTCCCTTCTGCGTTCACAAACCCCAGCACTGTAGAGCCGAGTTGCCCCTCCGGATATACCCGCTGCGTTCCACTCTGCAGCCAAACGCCCGTCGCACCGAGTTCCGCAATCTGCTCCGCCGCCGCACGTTCCACGTTCTTCCCTACCACATAATACCTCAGCGCCTTATTCGCAAACACCTCATCCCATTCCGCCGTCCGTTTGTCTCCCAAAATCTCTGTCAATTTCGCTGACACCTCATCCTGACTCGCCATCATCGGGTCAACAATCACCGTATAGACTGTCGCATTCATCACTACTGCCGCCGGCTCCTCTCCATCCAACATGTAAATCTCCCCCCGTTTCGCCGGAATCACCGTACTTAGAGTCTGTTGCGCTGCCGCCTTTGCCGACCAATCATCATGCTCAATAATCTGAATGAAAAACAGTCGCAAAATAATCACCCCTATCACGGTCATCAGGCCTATCCTCAGCACTTTATTGCGACTCATATATCCATATTATAGCATAACCTCCATTCCTATCACCACGAATCACCACTGCGCTTCTCAGCATCTCAACTTTATTTTTCAAACATAATCATTTACAATAAATTCACGGAAAAATTTGTCCGCGGGGTCAATCGCCAGATCGAAATTCATTAATTCCACTGCCCGAAAGACCTCTATTATATGGAAGATCGCGAGATTCCCCTTCTAAATATAGGTAATCGAAGGCTCAAACTGTATTTCGTCAAGGCGTTATACAACCGTAAGCGAATCTCTTCACCATGCGTCGTAGTCTTTCGTCGCACCTCGTTGCTCCTGTTGAGTAGCGCTACGTTTTACTAACTCGTGGCGGGAATGTCAATATGACTACTGGCTCTTTGAGGAACGCGGGCAACAATGGCAACTACTGGGCTACTACCGCCTATCCGTCTGAGCTCTATGCGTACAACCTCAATTTCAATAGCACTAACGTCAACCCGTCGAACAACAACAATCGCTGGAACGGCTTTACGGTCCGGTGCCTAGCGCGTTTTCCCGTACGATCTTCCATTTTCAAAGTATTTTTCCAAAAAACTCGTTCAATCTATTTATTATCTACATTTTACTAGTAACTATTTTCGTATTTTTCTAAATTTGACTTTTTAGATTTTCATATCAATCTTTAACATCTTATTGACTATCCAAAAAATACATACTATTTGATTATATATGACTAAAAATAATGTTCATCCTCATCATAATTTCATCTTCGCTACAAACACAAACATTTTTCGAACCGCCAAAAGCTTGTCCAGCGTTAAGCATCTATACGAGAAAGAACATACATGTTCTTTCTCGGTGATGTGCACGCTGCAATGGCTTTGTGGAGCAAAGCCATTGACACCCCACCAACTCTACAGTAAGATTAGAATAAGAAAGTTGTATAGGTTACTTTCGCTTCACGGCGAAAGTAATTTTTATCCTAAAGCCTAAGACTTTGAAACAAAAAGTTACTCCCATAACCTCTTCCTCCTTTCTCCTACATGTTAATATGCTTTTGTTTACATATTGTGCCAAAACTAATACTTTTGGCGGTTCTGGGACTTAGGCTAACATATTCTGAATTAAAAGTACAAGCACATGCATGATATATAAGTCATTTTATATTTAATACATCTCTAAATGCTCTATGCATCTAACTCGTGGCGGGTATATCGTGATACTGTTTGGCTCTCTAATATATGCAGCTGAATACGGTAGTTATTGGTCGAATACCTCTTATCCATCCAACCTTTATGCTTATTCTCTCGACTTCAATAACCTCAACATCTTACCCTCACATACTTATAGTCATCGCTTTTATGGCTTTACGAACCGACCCAGACCGTGGACCAAGCCAAAAGCTAAACCAAACCCTACCCCCACCCAAAACTCCTCCACACTTTCTCCACAAACTGATAACTATCCAAATGTTCCATACAACCAAATCGCGAAATCAGCCCCTCGACCTCCCCTTCCCCGTTCGTTGCGAGACGATAAGCCGCCGCAAAACAATTCCGCCTGGCCCGTCGCCCCGGAATTTTGCAATTTCGATAAATCACCGCACCCACGAACGGTACACCCTTGTCAACTTCTTGCGTATAGCGTTTATTCGGATGTAGAATCAGCCCCATCTCTTGACGCAAATACTTTTCCATCACCGCAATATCTCTCAGTACTTGCGCTTTACGCTCCAAAGGCACCAGAATGAAAAAGTCATCCACATATCGACCATAATGCTTATAGCCCAGCTCAAACCGTACAAAACGATCGAACTGATCCATAAAAATATTTGATAATAGTTGACTAGTCAAATTACCAATCACAATTCCTCGCCCCTTCGGCTGCTGAAACAGGCTCTTACTCGGCGCCAAATATTTCCAATCCGACCGCTTGCCTCGAATCGCAATATTTTTCATTGGCTCATCGAAAATCACCTCACGCCACAAATACTTCACCGTCTCGAATAGCTCCGTTCGATCCTCCAGGCGACAACGAATTCCATTGAGCCTATCCCGCTCTAGTCTATTACAACCAGAACCAAGATCAGAATCCCCAGCCCTATAGTCACCATAAAACTGCCTCTCTAGCCCCCAAAGAATCCGTGCATACAGTTTCTCATGGTTCAAACTCATGAAATAACCCCGGAGATCCAGTTTCACAATAAAACCTCGCCCCGAAGCACTCTCGTTCACGGCTTGCCGAATATGCTTTTGCAACCGCTCCTGCGCATAAAGCGTCCCCTTCCCTTTTCGGCAAGAATACGAATCCGCCAGAAACCTCCGATCCCACCAATCTGCACAAATATTATACAAGAAATGATGTACTACTCGGTCTCGAAACGGCGCCGCCACGATCTCTCGTGTCACTGGATCTTGAATAATAAAAGCCACTCCCCGGCTCGGTTTATAAACCCGCCGGAGGATTGACTCTCGGAGGTTCAAAACATTCTCCATCGCGTTCAGCTCAAACCGGTGCTCATCCACCGTATGCCGCTTCCCCTTACGCGCCGACAAATAAGCTTCCCACAACTCCTCTAGCAAAAATTCCTCAAACATCCTCGCTCTTCCTAGCCTCTCGACACCTCTTCAAATACTCCCGCTCCGCCGTATGCTCAATTTCTACCAATTTCTCCAGAATCTTCCCCATTTGCCGATGATGGATGAGGCGCAAATTTTCCATATTCGCCATTCGATTGCGTAGCTGTCGAGCATTCACTAGCATATTAAACAAATTTTGCGTTGCTGCCTGTGGGATCCTCGCCGGCACTTTTCTCCCTACTACTGCCATCGCGTTTTGTAGTTCTTTCTGTGTCATACTCGCCCGCACCCGCAGGTTTGCATAGTTTAGATAGCATTGCAAAATCTCATCCGCCTGTATCATCATCGGCTGTGCCAAAGTCTCCCGCGCAAAGCGCTCCGCAATCCCCTTTGCACTATGATAAACTAACTGATTCAGTTCCAAAATATCCCGATAGAGCAGCGGCAAGGGCGACTCCGGAATAATAATTTCCGTAATCCGCGCGATTTCTTGTTTCGAACGATCGTGCAATTGTTCAACCTGCGCCTTCGTATAGACTTTCGACAATTGATAAAAATGTAGCTCCGTTAAATTCTCATCCGCCTGCTCCGTATCCGGCTCAATTTCCAACATCGTGAGCTGTTCCGCCAGTCGCTCCAAAGATTTGATCGCTACGATTCCCTCCGCCGATTTTGAATAATCATCCGTATCAGTCTGCACTTTATAGCGCCGCCTGAGTCGATTGGCAATCGTCAAAGTATAGAACAACACCGAATTTCCTGCCATTTTCACGAAACCATTGGTCGAGTCAAACAGTAGCAAATGATGATTATTCGTCTGTTCAAATTCCATCACTGCCGCCTTCACGGTTCGTTGTCGTTCACGCAAAGCTTGGTGCGCTGCCCGCAGCCTCCGCCGTGTATCCACATTTTGCGGCTTCATACCAAGCGCCGTAATAATTTCTTCCAGCTCATGAATCGATTTTTTGGTATATTGGTCAAGATCATTTGGTTTTATCGTTGGCTTCTTTGTCATATCCAAAATCCCGCGGCGGGCCCTCGGGTGGCACTTTTTGCCACGCCGTGGGCCCGCCGATTCCCTCTTATTTTATCCTCGCTTTTATCTTTCAGCATATTACACTCCCACGCACCGCCTCTTTCCTTCAACGCATATTTCTATCCCGCCTCATCGAGACAATCTAGTTTTCTTGAAATTACTCGGGAAGATCGTACGGGAATCTGCTTTTTATCTACAACCACTTTTGGCTCTTCCTCTGTTCGCCCCCGGGAGGAACTTATTACGGAAGCCAGCCGCGGGAGCTGGGTTTGGCCTCAAGCAGCCTTGCCAAAACCCCAAAACCTTCAGAAAATACATTTGCTTTCACTTTCCAGTCTCACATCTTCCATGCTGCTTTCGTCCTTTGCCCCATCCCCCCCCTGCTGTCTTCAATTTTGTCCTCCCTTGCGCCGTTGTGTGGGGAGGTGGGGACCAAATTTTCCTAACTTTGCACAAACATGAGCAAGACTACATCGTCTTGCTCATTTTACGTTTTCTGCTGTTTCCCCACCTCCCCACTCGTAGTCAACTGTTTTTGTCTAGCGGTGGCGCTCGTTCGCTACTGGCTCTCTTTGGCCTTCGGCCTTTT
>CAZVPV010000002.1:0-115375 GCA_964629195.1 uncultured Candidatus Saccharibacteria bacterium
CCCCTCAAAGCCCCATATTCTTCGTTTATATTCCCGCCACGAGTTAGATATATAGAATATTAGAAGATGTTTAGTTTTCTGATTTGAGTTTTTGCGACAGAAGGTTATTGTAATACAGAACTATACCTAGTTTTGATTGCATGATTATTAGGCTGAAATGCCGAGGATAGCGAGCAAAGAGTGACAATAGTCACGACCGCGGGTCAAAATCACGGCCTTCCGTAGGAAGGATTCGGTTTTGAGAGCGCCACCTGCAATCAAAACTACGGTATAGGCTGTATTAAACTATATCTTTAGCGTAAAAGGCAAAGCGGAAAACCAATTTAATGCTACAATAAACCCAATGGCCTTTGATTTTAAGAAAGAATACAAAGAATTTTATTTACCCAAGAACCAGCCCAGCATCGTCGAGCTGCCGCCGCTGAACTATCTGGCCGTGCGCGGTCATGGTGACCCAAATGCCGAAGACGGTGAGTATAAGCGCTCAATTGGCCTTCTGTACGCGATTGCCTTTACGCTTAAAATGAGCTACAAAACCCCACACAAAATCCCTGGCTTTTTCGAATATGTCGTGCCGCCGCTTGAAGGGCTTTGGTGGCAAGACTCCACAAAGCAAGATCCCACAAAACAAGACTCCGCAAAGTCTGGCACGATTGACTACCGCCGCAAAGCTGATTTGAACTTTATTTCCATGATTCGCTTGCCAGATTTTATCACGCCAGCCGAATTTGACTGGGCGATCGCCACCGCAACTGAAAATGAACCGGCCACGATTCAACTAATGCATGATTTTGCGATCGAGCAGCACTACGCGCTCGATATTCAGAATCCGCGTTATCATCACGAAATCTACCTTAGCGACCCGCGCAAATGTCAGCCAGCCAACCTCAAAACCGTGATTCGCCACCCGGTTCGACTACTAGCCTAGACTTTAATTCGATTCTGTGATCTGCCGGACAAACTTTTGGTAATTTTGCAAATCAACTGCATTAGGTTGCCCTTTATTCTTCCCGCCAATCAATTTGAATGGTCCAAAAGTATTAAAACCACGGCAACCAAACACGCCTCGCACTGTTAGCCCTAATTTTTCCGCTCGCCGCCGCACTTTTTCGGCATATTTCGTTGGGTCAGTCCCGCTAGTATAAACCAGAAAAACCTCTTTCGGTTTCCCCATAGTTGCTACCTTTCGCTCAGCCTCTTCTCGCTCAGCTTTTTCCGGTTTTCGCGCGTCAGCGTATTTCTTCATCGCTTCCTCAATCTCGAGCGCCATCCGCCCAGCATAAATTCCTGAAGCAAAACCTACCAGCTCATATTTTCCCCAATCGACCTTCTCTAAATCATCAACCGAATAAAAATCAATCCCTTCAGCATAACTCCGAATCAACTTTACCGTATTATTATGGTGATACGACCGGCAAATTATCGCAATCTTTGATTTATCCATGATGTTCCTCCAATTCTCGCGCTACATCTTGCCAAACTTCCAGCTTGCCTTTCTCGTTCAAAATCTCGTGCCGCATTCCCGGATACAACTTACTGCGCACGTCACTATAACCGCGCTCACGCATAAAATTGACCGCTTTTGCAAAATCTTTCGGCGAGATAATGCACGGATCATCCGCTCCCGCAATGAAAAAGATTGGCAGCTGCGGATTTTGCATTGCCCAGCCCGTTTTACGATAGGCGCGTTTGATCAGACCAAACAAAGTTTCGAACCCGTTCAGTGTAAACACGAATCCGTCCCGCTCATCCGCATCATACACTTCCACCACCGCCGGATCACTCACAATCCAGGAATTCGGGCTTTTGGTGTCGGTAAACTTTTTATTATATCCACCAAATGCTAACCGATTGATAAAATTGCTGCGGTAATGATCAGGATGAAAAATTTGCAAAAACTTTGCCGTCAGAATTCCCATGCCCGCGCCGAGCCGTTTACTCGGCGAACCGCAAACTATTAGCCCGTCAATATCTCGATCAAACTCTTGCGCATAGCAACGCACGATCAGCGACCCCATACTATGCCCAAACAATGTCAGCGGCAGGCCAGGGAAACGCCGCTTGAGCTCCAACGTCATCTGGTGTACATCCTGCACTAAAGCCTCGAGACCATTTTTGCCGAAATAACCATAATCATCTCTGGTTTTTACACTCGCACCATGCCCACGATGGTCATGAATCGCCACCACGAAGCCCTGCTCCGCGCAAAAATCCATAAAATCATGATAACGCTCACGGTGCTCCGCCATGCCATGCACCAGCTGCAAAATCCCTCGCGGCTGTTTCGGCACTCTCAGGCTGGCACCTAGTTCCAACCCATCAAAATCACTTTTCAGGGTGAATTCGGATTTTTCTATCATGCCTACCTCCTTTAAGCGCTTTAGCTGTTGCCGCGAATCTCTAAGCTTCATTATAACAGTTTCCGCTTCAGAAAAACAGCAACATCTTCGACGATAGATGCCTTTTTCAGTCTAAAATCTTTATGCTACAATAATACTAGTAACTAGAATTGGAAGGAAATAGATGGCAATTTTTATTGTGACGGGCGCAAACGGTTTTCTAGGCAATAACATTGTTCGCAAATTAGCCGCTGCACATCAGGAAGTACGTGCCCTAGTGTCGTCTCCCGACCGTGCCAATGCGCTCCAAGGCCTCGCCTGTCAAATTTTCGCCGGCGATGTCACGAAGCCAGAAACGCTCACCGAGATTTTTGACGTCCCGAAGGAAGCTAAAGTTTATGTCATCCACTGCGCTGCCATTGTTTATATCAAGTCAAAGCCGAATCCCAAAGTGCATGAAGTAAATGTTTTGGGTACCAAGCATGTTGCGGAGAAGACGTTGGAGATTGGTGGTAAGCTGATCTACGTCAACAGTGTGCACTCCCTGCCGGTTTTGCCGGATCATGCCACGATGTCTGAAGTTGAGCAGTTTGACCCTGCTGCGGTGGAGGGAATTTATGCCAAGTCGAAAGCTGCGGCGGCTCAACTGATTTTGGACATGGCCAAGGAACGTAATCTCGACGCTTGTATTGTGCAACCGTCAGGAATTATTGGCCCTTATGATTTTGGCAACAGTCATCTCACTCAGCTGATTATCGATACAGCGATGAAACGTCTCAAAGCCGGCATCAAGGGCGGCTACGATTTTGTCGACGTGCGCGACGTGGCTGACGGCATTTTGGCGGCTTGCGCGAGAGGGAGAAAAGGCGAAAGCTATATTCTGTCCGGGCATTACGCCACGATACCAGAAGTTTTCCAGCTGGTGGCGGCCACCATGCACGAAAAACCCATCAAGCTTTTCCTGCCTTTATGGCTAGCAAAGGCTACCGCACCCCTATCGGAGCTATACTATAAAATCAAAAACCAGCCGCCTCTCTACACGAAATACTCGCTCTACACCCTCAAATCCAACGCCAACTTTTCTCACGCCAAGGCCACGAAAGAACTCAACTATCACCCCCGCCCTCTGAAAAACACAATCGACGATACGGTTGAGTGGTTGCGGGAGGTAGGAAGGATTAGTAAAAAGTAGCACCGCGTGGCTGAGGAATCCGCCGAAGTGGCGTTGCTATAAATCAAATATCGACAAAGCCTTCGGCCTTCAGCCTTTTGCCTTTTTGAAGAAACTTAGAATCCTTTGACCGAGTTTTTGTTTCTGATTACGTCGCATAATTTCTGTGAGCTCTGGACAAGCTTTATCCATAATCTCGTAGATAGGTTGCTCGTAAGCAGCGTATTCCTCTTCAAAATGCGCTGGATCGTGAACCATCAAAGTATCAGGACATTTTTGTAATGGACCTACTGCACCAGCTTTACCGGATTTAGCGTATTGGATAGCCGTTTCTGGATAACCTAACAGATGCCCAAGCAGTTCGTTTATGTCATCGCTAGAATTGCCTGTGCCGTTATTAGCCCAAAGTGCAAGAAAGGCCTGTTGTAACTCTTTTGCGGTTTCTAAATCTTTGCTAATGAAGTAATGTTGGTATACTCCGCCGGTGTCTTGCTCAATAAAATTAATCCCCATGTTCTGTAGGTTTGTCTCAAAAGCTTCTTGCTGTTCTTCGGATCCAGACTGATACTCAAAGCCTACAAGCCCAGCTGGCTTGATATCCGCTATTACGCCAACAACCGCTGAAGTTCTCTCAATGGCATCTAGTAGATCCTTGCATTGTTCACGAAAGAACTCGCCCACTTCGCGTAACTGTGCGTAAGGGTAATCTTTCTCGCCACTATCTTCGTCTTCGTGGTTGTGTTTTAGAATTTCGCTCATTGTGCCTCAATTCCTATTGTTTAAGTCTTATTTTGATAATAACATTTTTTGCAATTTTTTGGCTAAGCAATGGTAAGTACAAGGGCAGGTGGGTCAGATAAGTGTAAGGCAATCCTGCTCGCCATCTGTCCAAAAGCCACCCTCCGCCAAGTAAACATTGACGAACTAGAAAGCCCAATCGTCGTTCCATAAAAATCCACTAAGGCTTTAACAACTTTTCTAGAGGAGAAATGAAGCAGCATGATAAAATATATGTATTAAGAAATTGTAGGGCATTGTGATATGGCAAAAACAAACGAGACATATAAAAGCATTTCCGAAGGTATACTTCGGGAAGATGGTGTGAGCATACAAGTTACGTGTATGATTATCACTGATGATTCATCTATATTAAAGCATAGCCCGTTGGACTTGCTTGGAGCTAAGGATTCGATGTTGACTGCGTATGGTAAGGACATCCTAGCACTAATGGAGAGCAATGATGCCCCATGTAAAGAACTATACCTTAAACTTAAATGGAGTATTTTAGCATTCCTTACGGTTCAAGATACTTTTGATGGTGTTATATATAATACTAATGATGCGCTAGGAATAGGTCTAAAGAACTACTTTTATTATGAAAGTCTGCACTTGCTACGCGAATACTTTTATTGTGGCTTCAACAACTGTCTAAGTGCGGCACAACATCTACTTAGAATGGTTATGGAGTTTAATATAAAACAGTTATATTTCGAAAAAATATGTGCCAAGAGCTGTTCATACCAACCAGTGTTAAAATACCTACAAGATGGCACAAACCCTAGTATTGCGTCAATGATTAACAAAGTGCTTGATGATTACACCTTGGCTAGACCATTGAAAAAATCAGTATCGTCATTATATTCTCGATTATCTAAAATATCATCACATGCATATATACCAATCCATTCAGCCCGAAGTAGTGGAAAAATGCAGCACGAATATTCAATGGATTCTATAGTCTTTTGGGCGGATCTATATGTTGTTCTTAACCAAATCTTATGGATGTATTATTTTTGTCATCCACAACTTTTTAACCCAAAAGATATTGTTAAGAAGTTTGGGTTTAGTCCACCTTGCGGCTGTTTTATTACAGAGGATCAGCATATTGCAATTAAAAAATCACTATGCTATTCAGATTATGAAATGTTCAAAAGTTTTGCCTTGGATAGTGATAAGATAACTGCCCTTGATGCTCTATATAATAGCCGCGATAGTTTATCTTATGAGCAAATTCGAAGCACATGGGACGGGGAACTCGGAGAAATGCCTAAAGACATCAGTGCGGCGTTTTATGCTATGTTAGCCGAATTTCGCGCAATACAGGAAATGATAGCGAGTTCTATTACTTATGAAAATAGAAAAGAGCAAGAGGAAAAAACTGCTGACATCAGTAGTAAAACGTTAAGCGAAGCAGCTACGTATAGCTGGATAATGAAGAACTATAAGAATTTGTAACGACTATAGCTAGTATTTTATAATTATTTCCCTGAGTGCCTCCACTATACACTCTTCATAGTGGTTGTAGCTTAGTGTAATATCTCCATACTCTCGACTACCAATACTGCAAGCCTCAATTGCTTACTCAGCTCCCATAATTATCCCGTAATTATCATTTTTATAAACCTTCTCATCTTCCATGAAAGCTATTCCTCCACCTTTGTCGACAACCATGGTATACTATAATCATCATGACCACCGACTTCGTTATCGTAGGCAGAGTGCGAAACATCCCCAAAATTCTCGAGGTTTGCAAAACTCTCGACGCTATTGGTAAGTCATACTATTGCTTTGCTACCAATGAAGAATCACACAAAAACGCTGGCTTTGACCTACATGATCATCCCGACAAACTTGCGGACGACTACGAGAACCGCGAGCTCACTTCGGACGCCATCCGCACGATTTTTGAAGACGACCTGGACGGGCTAAAATCTGCCGACAAACTTATCATGGTACTTCCCGCCGGTAAGAGTTCCCATATTGAAGCTGGTATTGCTTATGGACTCGGTAAAAAATGCTACGCGATCGGCCCCTACGAAAAGACCGACTCGCTCTACTTGATTTTTGATAAAATCTTCGCCGATATTGAGGAACTAAAGGACTATTTTAAAACCAAATAAGACTAAATTACTATATAATATAAACATATGGAGTATAAACTCAAAGAATTATCTTTATCGATGGGCCGACGGGAATATAATATGTATCAAGATATCCCCGCGAAGGAGTCCGGTTCAACGAACTTATGCGCCGGGTTGTCGTACGAAGCCTTTCCTAGTTTTATAGAAAGCCAGATGGCGAGAAAATTCCAGAATGTTAGCGACTATGATACTCCTACAACACTATTCGTTATGTATGTCAACAGCCATCCTGTAGGCTACATTGGTATTAGAACCAAAATTAATGAACAATGGCAAAAATGGTCTGGTAATATTTTCTATGCAGTTCGGCAGAGCGAACGTGGTAAGGGCTACGCAACGCAGATGTTGAAAATGGCCTTGGATAAATTACGAGAAGAAGGGTGGAAAGAAGTTTATCTTCAAGCTTCAGCTGGAAATGTGCAGTCTGCAAAAGTTATAGAGCACAACAGTGGAACATTGCTCGATGAGGATGATGGGACTAGGTACTACAAAATACAGCTAGCAACGCAATCTGACTAGTTTGCCATAACACATTTTTATAAAAACCAATGATTGGACGTAGTAAAGTCGGCTTTAACAAAGTTTCCAGAGGGGAATAGTTAGTAATCTTCTAGCTCATCCTCATAGGCATGCTTAACTAGCTTGACTCGGTCACGCAAAGACTTATTCATTGTCTCATAGCTAAACTTATTAATATCAAATTTATCCATATTCAGCCCTATCATGCCCATCCAGCTCGTTATATTCTTTACTTCCCGGCTCTTTGTATAGCTCAACGATACGATTTAGACCAACGACTCTACCACAATCAATTGGGCCAATGCAAACGCATTCATAATAAATATGAAATATTTCAATTCTGCCACGAATTGATATGTACAATTATTTTTGGTTTTCTTTGCTATGGTTTATGCCTTCCATTTCTATCAAAAACTTATCGAAATCGCTTTCATAAAGCTGGTCTTGCACGATGCGGTATTTTTCAAACTCGGTTTCAGCATGAAGTTTTGCTTCTTCGGCACTAATTTTTCCCGCGTCGGTCAAAATTTCATTACCGTTAAATTCCAAAAATCCGTCTAACCTTTTCGCCCAATCTTCCATGCTCATCGGGATTTTTCGCTCCGCTTGTAGCTCCGCGTAGTCTAGATATAATGAAACGATCCGTTCCAAATAGCGCATTTCTTTTTCGTTCAAATAATTCTTAGCAATCGCGACATCGGCTTTTACGATTTTTCCGTCTGGGAATTTATCCCAGCTCGTCAGCCCCATGTGATTCTTACTAGCATCAGCACGTTCGTAAACCAACTCTGCTGCCGTATGGCGATGGACAGCAAAATGCATTTTGTTCTGCACTGTCTGAAAAAAGAGTTTCGTGGTCTTGGCATTTCGATCGTAGTCAAAAGCTGTAGCGAAAATATCGGTGACTTTCTGATAAAACTTCCGCTCCGAGAGTCTGATTTCCCGGATTTGCTGTAACTGCCGCTCAAAATATTCATCGGTAAACATATGACCGTGTTTCAGCCGTTCCACGTCCATCGCCCAACCTTGAATAGTATAGTCTTTCACGATCTGATTTGCCCATTTACGAAACTGCACAGCGCGATCATTATTAACTTTGAAGCCTACGGCGATAATCATTTGGAGGTTGTAGTGTTTGGTATTATAATTTTTGCCATCGGCGGCAGTTATTAAGTAATTCTTAATAACTGCGTCTTCGGTTAATTCTCCATCTTCAAATATTTTCTTGATATGCTGATTGATCGCCGCTATCGTAACGTCATATAGCGTCGCCATCATTTTTTGCGTCAACCAAATATTCTCGTCCTCGTAACGAATTTCGATATTACTATTTTCGCCACCACACGCTGCGACAAAGGTGAGGTAGGAGGCGGTGGAGGAAGTTGGGGTGGGGTTATTTTGTTTCATTCTCGACCTTCAATCTATTGATCCGCTTAGATAGATTTGCCTTACATGTGCTGCTAACTTGTTGCTCATCTGCGTAGGCGCGTAAGTGTTTAAGAAACCAGAGCGGCGCCGCATGTTGACTAGCAGCCGAGCTACAAAAAGTTTCTTGACGACCAATATTCGTAAGTAATCCAAATAGATTTGAGACATCAGCCGGCTCTTTCGGTATTACGGCGAAGATCTTTCTATAATTGTCCCCCTGTGCTATTTCTGCCCAGTCGAAATTCTGGAATAAGAATTTTTTTGTGTCATCAGTTATGCTAAACCTCTCATCTTTAAGTCCTCCATATACGAGCATCATAGCTTCGGTATAGCTTGGATTATCTTGAAATCTCTTCTCAAGCTCAAACCGTTCCGTCCTCAAAACTTTGGACCATATATACAATTCAAAATGTTGCGCTTTAATAAAAATTTTTTCATAGTAGGAATTAAATGGAAAATGGCCAGGGAGAGCTGCCAAACAGTCAGTGATTCTTTGCGAAATTTCAAAGCGATTATCCTTGAGCAGATTAGTAGTTTCGCGCGGAGATTCATTAAGATTATGAATTATATGCTCATCGAGCATCGGGTTATATCCGTATTTTTTGAGGATTTTTTGCAATATATCAAGTGTCAATATGACTTCACCATCAATCTTCTTGCATATGCCCTCAAAATTCCCATATCTATCTGGGCTGGTGCTAATAAGTCGTACGGTAGCCTGCGGTTGAAGCCTCTCCTCCTGAATCAGCTTCGCAAGAAGATGTTGTGCAATTGGAGCGTTGCTAGGCGCTAGAATCTCATCTATGATCTTCGCATCTATACGGTCAATTACTTGCTTGCACTCAATATCTCCCCGTTCAAGTAATATGAATAATAGTGTCGCTCCGTTAACTTTGGTGCTACGCAACAATTCAAAGATCTCGTCGTCAATTATAACTTTTGAAAAGAACTCTTGCAAAGAGAATTCGAGGGCGTAATCACCGGTATTTTGGAGCAACACATTGAGCTCTCGTTTACACGCAGAAAGCTGTTCTTCGGTGCCATCTACAGAAAAAAAGAAGGCAGATTTAATAAATTCTAAAATCATATTTGCTCTATCGCCTATGTTGAACACTTTTAGATTTACACAGATTTGCATAAAAAACGGATTCTTATAGAGATTTTTTAGAAGCTTTTCGACTGATGGCGCATTATTTTTATATAAAAAATCAAAGAAGGGCTCACTCCCAAGAAAAATAACTTTCAAATCTTCACTAAGCCCAGAAAATATTTCATCGTAAATTTTTTGAAAACGATTTTCGTTTTCTTGGTTGACTAGTTCGATCGCCTCACTAATGTCAGCTGTGGTGATTTCTTGTTTAGGTCTATATAAAATTTCGTAAATTCTATTCTCCCCAACAGTCAATAAATCATCCTTATCAACAAAATTATAGATGTAAATATAATAGTCTGGCTTGATAAAATCGAGATGATAGAATTCCTTAATGAGTGAGCATTTTTCTTCGTCATCGGGTGAATCTCCAGAACGATTCTGGCGGCTTAATGTAGACGATATAGCATCACTAGCCTCTTTGTCGCCCAATTTGTCACATAGAACAACAGTTGCAATCAAAAGCTCACACCGAGGGTTTACCTCATTCCGCCGTAAATATTCATACTTTGTGATAATTTTGTTGAGAATATGTTTCAGCTCACGTAAGCTCCTATACTCTCTACAGAGAAGCCCTTTAAAGTACTCGGCATAGTCGTTATCTTTTCCAAAGATATCTGTAAGTGTTGCACTTCTTTCTATTAATTTATTGAGGGCGTGTCGCAAGATAAATTGTTGGTTATTGGAAACAGGAAGAATATAATCAAACAACTTGTTGCTAGAAACCTCCAAACCTTTTGGTACCAAGTTTTGGTTATCTTTGTCGCCTTCATCTTCGCCTCGTTTAATATCGTCTCTATGGTTTGCTCTATTTAACCCCTCATCCAGCCGTTTCGTATCAATCATAAAAATAAACACTGGTGTCACATGCTCAAATTGTAAAGGACGGTATTCGTTATATAATAATTTAATAATACTAGCTTGTGTTTCTGGCGATACCCGATCTAATTCATCAATTATTATGAACAGTTTTTCTTTTCTATTTCTAGTCTTTCGACTCAAGGTTTGACTGAACGCTCGTCGTCCGCCAGCATAAGAATAAATAATTTTTCGGTAGATTAAACGACATCTATCTATATTTAGCATCGGGCTCTGCTCTTGGTGTTTTGGCTTATAGATACCAAAGCCTTTTACAAGAACCAACGCCAGTAGTATGGATGCAAGTATAGGAACAAATTGTCCCAAAAAATTAGATATTTCTGCCAGGAGGGGGACGCCTTTAAACAAAGAAGACCCTAAAATTGTTGCAAAAAGAAATGACGCAGTGGCAAGTGATAAAAGAAAGTCGACAACTAAAGACCAGAACCTGTTTCTTATAGGGTGTAACACTGAATAGCTAGTGACCTCTCTATAGAAAAGGCGTTCGGTCTTGTAAGGATCATGGCATAGCCGGTCTGCTACTTGACTAACAAAAATCCGATTATACGCACTTTCCAGATCTTTCTCACTCTGCAGCTCACCCCCTACTTCATTTTTTATATCTAGGAAAGTGATGCCCACGGAATTATCTCGACTACCATATCTGTTAGTAAGCATATTTACAAGGCTCGATTTTCCACTCCCGTGGACACCATCTATAGCAATAAAAGTCGCGCCTTGTTCAATAGCATCTATAAGAAGGTCGGTATATGGCATTATACCAAAAAAATCATCATCAGGGCTCACAATGGGTTTTTCCAAAAGTAATCTCCGCACATTGTCTTCTTGCCCTATGTTAATCTGACAACCATGACCCCTCTTATTCATCTTTTTACCATCTCCTGATACGCCCTCATCAACTCCGCCACGCACTCGCTCTCAGTCATCCTGGCCGGGAATCCGTAAGCCTGCATTACGGCTCGGTCATTCAACTGGTGCGCCTTGCGTAGGTCTGGCGGCATTGTCACCTCATCATACAAATCTGCTAGCGAGCAATCGGGATATTTCGCCCGTGCATCGAGAATTGCCTGCGCAGCCTGCTCAATTTTGACTTTTTGGGTATCTGTTGGAGTCGGCCAGGGAAAATTATTGTAGACAACGCTACCAGAATAACGATAATCGCTTTTCAATCGCCCACAAACGGTTTTCATCCAAGCCATATGCACATTAGACGTTAAGATACCAAAATGATAGAGTGTTGCGTCTGGGATAATGGAGGCTGAGTTGCTAGCTATAATATTTGCACTCATAAATCCTATTGGCACGTACTTCCGCCGCTCCGATGATGTACTTGGAATAAACAGGTATTTTGTTGTAGGCTGCGAAATGAAGAAAAATAAATTTGGGGTATTTGCTTTTTCTTTTGTCGGCAGCGTCGTACTTTTTAGCCGCATTTCTTTCACGGCGCTGAGCCGCCTGCTTAGTTCTTTGCTCCGCTTCAGCTCTGCCGGTTTTGCTTCTGTCAACCACAAGCAAAACCGCTCTTTACCATTTATAAATTCAAAAGCTCCGCAGTATGGGCGAATAAATTTTTCTAATCCGGGTTCTTTCCTTAAGATTTCTTCTTTCTCCGCGGGGGATAATATTAGGTTTCCACCGTCAGCCGGTTTATTCCCTAAAAGCATTCGCTTAGTATTACAAAGCGGGGTGCTTCTGCTAGAGGCAAAAATGCTTGGAGCATCAAGCAGGTACGCGTTGATATTCTTTACGAGCTTAGCGTTATTGCCTTCGAAAAGATATCGGTTTTCATTTTGGGCATCATAGCTAAACCCAACAATCACGCAGTATACAGCCGCTTTCTGTGTCGACTCACTATCCCAACGGAATGTTCGATATGCAAAATCAATATGGATGCCTTTTTTAAATAGTGTTTCCCACAAAGGGGCGACTTGTTCGCCTTGGCAAATCGAATTTGTTGATACAAAAGCAGCATGAATATTAGTATTTTCCATTAAAGCGCTCGCCTTAAAATACCATGCGCCAACGTAATCAATGCTATTAGATAACTTTATTTTGCCGAAAATCGCAACTGCTTCCTGTTTCTGCTCTTTTGTCATCATAGAAGCCCCCACAAACGGCGGATTCCCCATGATATAGTCTAGCTCATCCTTCGGCACCACGCTTTCCCAGTCAATCCTTAGTGCGTTGCCTTCGACGATATTTGCATAAGTTTTGAGCGGGAAGAAATCAAGATTGATCTTCACAATTTCTTCGGTCTGTTTCATCATTTGGCTTTCGGCAATCCAGAGCGCAGTTTTCGCCACCGTGACTGCAAAATCGTTAATCTCAATGCCATAAAATTGTCCGATTGAGACCTTGATCACATCACCCGTATCGAGCACGATTTGGCCATTATATAATAATTGCAGGATTTCATTTTCGAGCCTGCGCAGAGAAATATACGTTTCCGTAAGGAAATTCCCCGAGCCGCAAGCCGGGTCGAAGAATTTCAGACCAGCAATTTTATTCTGGAAGTCCCTTAGCTTCGCGTTGCGGGCCTTTGCGACTTTGACCTCTCGGATTTCGTCAAACTCTGCACGTAATTTATTCAAGAATAGTGGATCAATTACTTTATGAATGTTATCAATACTAGTGTAATGCATTCCGCCGGCGCGACGCGTTTCGGGGTTCAGAGTACTTTCAAAGACCGCACCGAAAATCGTTGGGCTAATTTCGCTCCAATCAAAACTTTCGCTGGCTTCTTCGAGAATTAAATGCACGATGGCCTCGTCAATGCTGGGGACTTCGAGCCTGGAATTAGCGAACAGCCCGCCGTTCACATACGGAAACGCTGCCAGATCTTCCTTCAAATACGGATCACGATCAGCAGTTTTCGTGTTCAAAACCTCAAACAATTTCAACAGCGCTTCGCGCGCATCGCTAGCCCGAATTTGTAAATAATCATGGAACGCTGCGTGCCCACCAAATAACCCAGCATCTTCCGCATATAGGCAGAACACAATACGCACACAGAGTTCGTTCAAGCTTTTTAAAGTTTCCGGTGATCCTGGATTACAATATTGGCTTGCTAGTGCATCATAGAGCCTACCGACAATCTCACCCGCCTTGATCGAAAGCTCCATTTCTTTCTTAATGTTTTCGTCACCAGTATCAATCAAAAATTTCAATCGGTAGTATTCTTTCGGTAAATCTTTAAGCAAAATTTGCTCCGGCTCACCAGTCGGCTTCTCCATGTCATAAATTAAAAATTCCTGAAAGTTGCAAGTCACAATCCAGCGCGGGCGCTCGGAGTAGGGAAGTTCCGCCGAATAACGTTTCGCTTGCTGAAACGGTGTCAGAATTGAACCGTCCGATTGTAAAATCCCCGCACGCAAATTCTTCCCAGAGCTTTTCTGCTCAATCAAAACATGCGTCGCCGGGATAATCCCGTCAATAAAGCTTGTATGGTCGAGTACTACTTTATCTTCAAAACGAATAAATTTTTCTGGCTCTGCCACGCCGAGCACTTTAGAAAGCAAAGTCAACCAAAAAGTTTGGCTTTCACCTTTTTCATAGCCTTTGTCCTGCCAAAATTCGGCAAATTCCTTAGATACTACTTGCTGCTCTTTATCTGCTATGCTCATAAATTGTCGAAATAATCTCCGTCAAAAATTTTTATTTCATAACTATGGATTGTTGAAACCCCAACCCCATATTCAATCATCAGATCAGCCAGTTCACTCCCTTCAATTAGTCGAACCTTTTTGTCGGATTTTTCCGCTGACGAACGAGCCCTCTTGTCAAAATGCGAAGTTGTGACAAAAATCCCTTTTTGGACGCCCCAAGTGCTTAATGCGCCGAGAAAATCGCGCATCTGCTTTTCAGCGACAGGATTATCCTTGGAGTATCTTTTCACCTGCACAAAGATCTTGTCCAGCCCCAGTTTATCCTCTTTCACAATGACATCAACTCCACCATCCCTGGATTTTGGCGTTGTATCGGAGTCACCATAACCCATTTTGATTAATAAGTCCGAAACCACTCGCTCAAAAACGTATGGATCAATAGAGTATAATTGCTCCAGTAGTTCGTTGCCTAATTTATCGTCAAGCTCGCTAAGAGCGTTTTCTATTCTTTCTTGCGGGTCGAGTGCATCCGTCGCGATATTACTCATGCCATTGCTGCTAGCGTTTTTCTTTTGCAAATAATTTTGCTGATTACGCATACAGTTCTCTTGGTAAGCTGGATACGTTTCTTTTAAAAACTTTTCGTCAAAATGGTCAGGAAGATTCTGCAACAATCTTTTGCCTTCATCGGTAATCTGGAAGGCCCCTCTCTCATACTGACTTAAGAGCCCAGCGATTTTTAGCCCCGAAAGCGCCCAGCCGACCCGATTCTCGATCTTGTTCCACTTACTTTTTGTGTACTTTTCCTGCCTAAGATCTTCTGTCAGATTGACAGAATTGGCAATATCAATCTTTGCAGCGCGATTATTATGCGGCTTTCCATCACCATAATATTGCAGTGCCAATGTCAGCAATTCATCCCATTTCGGCATTACGTCTATCTTCTGCACTATAAATGTCTCCTGTTGATTGTCTCATATCGGTAAACGACGTCTGTAATTGGCTCGCCCTCTTGGTACTATTGTATCACAGAATCAGAGCAGCGCTTGGTTTATGTTCATAGATATCTATCATATGATAATTTATCTCCCATAAACTCTGATGCTAGCTCTAGTATGCCATATGGGGACAATTTCCTTGATACTTTACACTGCCTATTTCAAGTCTCAACCCTACTGCTTTTCAGCCATCTCCAAATTCCATAGACATTCACAGCTAAATACATTACGCACGTAATAAACATCATGGTGGCATTATTCCCGCTACCAGATAATAATATCAATGCCCAGATTGTTAAATCCAAAATATTATTTACTAGCCATAACCACCAAGCCTCCATATAACGCAAGTTCATCAAAACTATCCCACAAAGATTCACACAGTTTGACGCGGCGTCCAAGAAGCTCAACTGCTGGCCCGGGATCAGGCTCAATAGAAAACCAATCGCTGTGCTACTGGCGACGCACAAAACAATTACGAGTAGAGAAATTTGGAGGTTAAACCTACGTGTTTTGACGCTAGATGCCTCCGCATTCTTACTCCAATTAACAAAACCCTGAATTTGTAGCGGCGCACAAATTAATGCATAGAAACCGCCCGTGCCGTACAACCCATTACGAAACGCCACATAACTCATCAATATGTAGCTCAGCAATCCAAACGCATAATTTATGCGCTTTTGGACAGCTGCAAAATATGCTTGTAGTAAACCACAAAATAATATCGCGCCACCAAGCAACCAATCGCCAGATACGATTCCAGAAATAACAGCAAAACCCAGAGAAAAAATGATCACCAAGACGCTCTTGCGTTCAAATTGAAGATGTCTAGTATTTTGCATATAGGGAGAGCTCAACTAACCTACTATAACACATTTTCACAATAAAATCAATGGTCGGGGTTACTGGGTTCGAACCAGCGACCTCACGCCCCCCAGGCGTGCGCGCTACCACTGCGCCAAACCCCGTCTGAGACAACTGTCTATTAGTATTTTACCACATCCGCCCAAAAACAGCAAAACATACCCCAATCTCCTATATATCTAACTCGTGGCGGGTATATATTTGAACGTTTCGGCTCCTTACGCTACGCGGACCGCGCCGGCTACTTGTGGGCCAGTTTGGCCGATCCGTACCCAAACTATGCGTACTATCTTAGCTTCAATAAAGACGAAATCTACTCGTCGGTGAACGACGAGCGCTGGCGTGGCTTTGCGGTCTGGCTGCAAAAATCTTTCAAAAGCCGGCTAAAACCCAAAAAACTGCGATTTGCTTTTGTACCAAAATCCGCCTCTGGAAAATTTAGTTTTACTTAACACTGTGCTAAGTAAAACTAAAGCCGAATCTGTTATTTCGCTAAAAATGTATTATCCTAAAATGAAAAGTAATTCAATGAGGAGAACATAATGTTAAAAATTGTCGTTTGCGATAGCGGGTGGGGCGGGGAATTAGTGGCCGACTTTTTGAGTGAGGAACTCGGCATGGTAGAAGTAATACGTGTAATCGACTGGCCGCACGCGCCTTATCACGACAAAGATCCGACCGTGATTAGCCGGCTAGTCGAGGCGGCGCTTGGCTGTTATCTCGGTCACGTTGACCTTGTCGTGCTTGGCGGCTACGCCACATCGCTAGCGCTTGACGATTTACGAACTAAGTATCCTACTCAAAATTTTATCGGCATGGACTATAGCCTACATCGCATTCTGCACACCAAAAACTACCCTTCCCGCGTTGGACTTTTGGCGGGAGCGCAAACCCTCAACCCAGATTTAGTTGCGCGGCTAAGTAAAGATTTGCCACACTCGGTTTTCATCCCGTTCGATTGTGGCGCGTGGGAGAAGCTGATCGACGACGGTGAGTTGAGCGCGGCGCAACTCCAAACTGAACTTAGTCAATCGTTCAAACTTATCACCGAAGTTGCACCCAGCACTTTGCAACGCCTACACCATAAGCAGCGCATCTTGCCATTGGCCGAAGTTCTCAAACTCGAGCAGGAAAATAAGGACAGTACAATAACCTCTCCTAATGCCACGATAATCTCCTCTGATATTGCAACAACTTCCCATAGTTCACTTGATGCCGCCATTCCCGAAGTTGATGCTGTGCTATTGCTCGACACGCACCTTTGGGAAATCAAACCAGATCTCGAGCGACTCTTTGGCTGGCGCGTACGCGTCCTCGACTTTCGCCGCAAATTATTGCACGACGCCTGCTTTGCTCTAGGGTTACGCGGCGTCGACGGTGGTCGTGGCCGACACTAAACTACTAGCACAAATCCGCTAGCACAAATCCAAAGTCGCAACAGCGCATACTCCAAAAGAGCCCAACTGAACTAGGTCATTGGCTGCTAACCCTACTGTCTTACCACCTTCTTATAAATCTCGATCACCGCCATCGGCAACACGAAAGCAATTATGGAAACACCCGCCAGCCAACCTAGCGGCGCTGCCACTACACCAATTGCTCGTGCCAGTGGTCCGAACAGGGCTGCAATCTGCAGAATCACCGCTCCACCCAGCGCCCAATATAGCGAACGATGGCGCACTTTGAGCCGCGCAAAAACCGATTCGTAAGTCCCGCGCGCCGACAAAGCATTGCTCCATTGCATAACCACTAAAGCCGTGAAAGCCAGGGTGTTCGCTTGAGCTGGATCGTGCAAGCCAGCTAGTGCAATATAATATGTCGCCAGCGTCAAAGCCGCCATCAAAAATGCCGTCAAAGCCATCCGCCGAATCATCGCTAGCGATAAAATCGGCGCATCCTTTGCTTCCGGTTTTTGACGCAGAATTTGCTGTTCTGGCGGCTCCAAGCCAAGCGGCACCACAAGCAACGAGTCTGTCACTAAGTTAATCCACAAAATCTGAATTGGTGTCAATAGCTGCCCGCCCGTAAAGATCAAAGCTCCTAGCATTGTCAATGCTTCGCCCGCATTCGTTGCCAGCAAATACCCCAACATCCGCCGGATATTAGCTAACACGGTGCGGCTTTCCCAGATTGCCTCCGTGATATTCTTGAAATTATTATCAATCAATACGATATCACCCGCATCCTGCACGATGCTTGGCGAGTCACCCATCGCAATTCCCACATGTGCACTCACTAGCGCCGGCACATCGTTCACGCCGTCGCCGGTCATCGCACAAATCTCCGTCTTCTTGATTGCTTCGAGGATACGGTATTTATCCTCCGGCGTCACTCTTGCAAAAACTGTTGTACTTTTTACAACACCTTCTAGATCGTCGTCCGTAATATTGCCTAGCTTCGAACAATCCAAAACTTGCCCAAAATCATCCGCTAGTCCCAGCTCACGTCCAATCGCATAAGCCGTCCCCGCATGGTCACCCGTTACCATCTTCGTCTTCACGCCCATTCGCTTAGTCTGTCGAATCGCCGTCACGGCCTCTGGTCGGATCCCGTCCGCCACCGCGATTAGCCCGTCGAACGCTAGCCCATCATTCCTGCTGAGCCTTCCCAGTTCATTGATTTCGTGTGTGAGCTTGCCGTTCGCCAGCGCCAATACTTTATAACCCTTATTCGCCATCTCGACCAGTTTCGTCTCCACTTTTTCACGCGCTTTTTGGCTGAGCTTCGAGCGCGCCAAAATCGTCTCCGGCGCTCCTTTCACCATTAGTATATATTCACCGTTTTTGCCGTCATATAAGTTGCCAGACATTTTGATATTTTGGTCAAAAGCATAAACTTTGCGCGGTTCCATACTCTCCAAATCATAGTCCTGCTCGCGCAGAAACTGTGCCATGCAAGTATCCAACGGGTCAGCCGGCTGAGTTTCTTGCGCCGTCGTCACAGTCTCCACCAGAGTCGACCCAGCCAGCGTGGCGAGAAAGGCCTTTTCGCTCCGCTCCGTCCAAGTTTCTTTCATTTCAAGCTCATTGCGGGTCAAGGTCCCAGTCTTGTCGCTCGCAATTGTGGTCACGATGCCAATTGATTCAATCGCTTTCAATTCCTTGATCAGCGCCTGCTTGCGCGCCATTCGCTTTGCGCATAGGGCCAAAACAATCGAAATTGCGATTGGTAAGCCTTCCGGCACCGCTGAAACAATCATCGCCAAGGTAAATTTCAGCGCTTCCAGCCATTCAATTCCGTCGATCAATTGGATTACCAGTGCCACGACCGCCAGCCCCACCACGACCGCCGCAATCTTCACCACTAATTTATCAATCTTTTGCGAAATTGGACTCGCGCTCGTTGCCGCTGTTGCCAGTGAGGCGATGCGACCATATTCCGTCGCGTTGCCGGTCGCCGTCACCATAAACCGCCCCTTGCCTGTAAAAACGAACGAGCCTGAAAATACCATATTGCGCCGTTCGTAGACCTTTTTCTCTCCAGAAATCGCTTTGGCATCCTTTGCAATCGCCTCTGACTCACCTGTTAGCATCGACTCATCCGTTAGCAGCCCAGATTCACTGATAATCCGTCCGTCGGCCGGCACGCGATCGCCTTCGTGTAAAATCACCACATCGCCCGGCACCAGTTCCGCCGCTTCGATGGCCTGCTCCTCGCCCGCTCTCAGCACTACTACTCTCTGCACCATCGTGCTACTGAGCGACCGCAAAATCCGCTCCGTCGAAAACCGCTGCACATAATAAACAATCGCATCTGCCGCAATAATCACCGCAATCGTAACCGCTTCCAGCCAGTCCTGTTGCACTGCCGAAAGTATTAGCGCGATGATCAAAATCACCATGAACACATCCATAAATGGCGCCAAAATCTTCCGCCAGAGCGGTGTTCCCGCCACTTTCAGTTCATTTACCCCATATTGTTGTCGTCGCCTCTCAACCTCTTTTGACGACAAACCTACCGCCGGATCAACGTCCAGCTCGTTTGCTACCTCCTTCACGGTGCGATTATAAAAATCTGCCATAATCTAAGTGTAGCGAGAATCAAGACTTTAAGCAAGCCAAAACCCGCAAAATCCCAAACCCCAAATCTGGTTAATTCTCACCAAGAAGAGTTCTAAACTTCAAAAATCTTTCAAAAGCCATAAATATCTTGACTTATCATTTCATCTTAATCAACTAATCTCCGAATCTCCTATATATCTAACTCGTGGCGGGAATGTCGACAAGACTTCCGGCTCTTTGAGAGGCACGGGCGTCAATGGTGACTACTGGGTCTCATCCGTCTACTGGTCTGAGATCTACGCGTACTACCCCGATTTCAATAGTACCAATGTCGTCCCATCAGGCAACAACGCTCGCTGGCAAGGCTTTACGGTTCGTGGTGTTGTTATATATATATATATATATATTGTATACTTCCGGACCGTAAAGCCATACCACCGAGGGTTGACATTTGATGGAGAGATGGTAGAATCATTGAGGTCGAAACTATATGTATAGAGCGAAGATTCATAGGCAAGTGTAGTCCAATAACGTCCATCAATGTTCGCACTTCTTAGAGAACCAGCATCCAGTCTAAGCATCCCGCCACGAGTTAGATATATAGGAGATTTGTAGATATTTTATTCTGGGTTAGAATTTAACTAGAGTATAATATAAGTATGATCTTCAAAGGCTACAAGATTACTTTTTCCTATCGCGACTGGCAGCAAGTCGAACGAATCGGCGATTTTTGGGACTACTGCGCGCAATTCGTGCCGCGCGACCAGCTAGTTGGTCTAGGTTGGAATTGGCAAGACGCTGCCGAAACATTTGATTACGCCTTAGGCAGTATTAATAATCCAGCGACTGTAGAAATTTTGAACGGTGTAGATTTTGCGAATCTAGGCTTGCAACCAGAGTATATCGAGGTCGCCCTACCCGCCGAGTCGGAATGGCGCACTTTTTCGGGGCACGTCGACGATTTGCAGAAGATCTATGAAGAGCAAATCGACCCGCTTGGTGAGAAGGACTATGAACTCGAGTTCATCAACGACGCCGGCGACTACCGCGTCATGATTCACTTCGTTCGATAACGAACCTAAAACCTTCCAATTCTGGACTATCCATCAAGAAATAGAGTGGACAATTAGTCCACTCTATTTCTTGGCTGGGTCGGCAGGATTCGAACCTGCGAATGCTGGGACCAAAACCCAGTGCCTTACCACTTGGCGACGACCCACCATGCAGCACACATGCGCCGAGGCACTGCACTACGCACGCTAATTATACCACAAAAATCTCCCAGTTAGTGAATTTCGCGTAAATTTGGCCATTCTTCGAACAGCACTTTGATACAACCCGCAATCGGGATCGCTACAATTGCCCCCACCAGCCCAAACATGTACATACCAATAATAATTGCTACCAGAATTAGTGTCGCCGGTAAATTCAATGCATTACCCTGAATCTTCGGCGCAATAAAATTGTTTTCGACTTGCGCATAGATAATGTAGAAGACTAAGAAAATTACTGCCGCCACTGGCGAGCTGAATAGTAGCACTAGCGAAATCAGTGCGCAACTAATAATCGGTCCAAACATCGGGATAAGGTAAAAGATCAACGCTACGAGCCCCATCGGCAATGCCAGACTGCTCGAAAACCCGAAAATCAATGACAATAAGAACACCGCTACTGTCACTACACAACCGTCCAAAATTGCCACCATCACCTGTCTGGAAACATAAATCGCAATTACGTCAATCATCCGGTCAGCCAGACGTTTGAGCGGTTTTACTTGCGCCTTGCTCCGTTTACGCTCGACGGTCTGCCAGAAATTATCCACGATGCTCGGCCCTTCAATCATGAAAAACAAAGTCAAAACTAGCACCAGAATCACGCTAGTGAAAACTTGCGAAATCGCCCCCACCCCCACCATCACCATATCGCCCAAGTTATCTACGAAACTAGTCGAAAACGATTTCAGCCCATTCAGAATTTCTGTCTGCAAATCATCAACCCCAATGCTTTGCCCAAAAGTGTTAATTCCATCCCAGCCGCCCATACTGTTTTCGAATGTTGTCGGCAATTGCCCGACGAATTGCGCCGTTTCGCCAATCACCACCGGTCCAGCCACGGAAACAATAAATGTCACTACGCCGATGATTAGCACATATGCCAGCACCGAAACCGATCCCGTCGTGCCATGTTTCGTCAAGCTGCCAATTTTGTTCGCTAGCGGACGCATCGCGATCGCTAGAAACGCCGCGATGCCAATAATAATCAGCCCAGCCATCGCTTTATAAATTAGCAAACCTACTAGTCCAAAGCCGATTAAAACTAGCCAAAAGCGAATAAACGTCCGCGTATCAACCTCAATCGTCCTGCTCATCTCTTTCCTCCATCGTTTGCTCAATTATAACACAGCTGAATTATATCGAGCGAGAAAATCTTGTTTATACTGATCAAAATCGCCGCTCAGCATGCTCGCCCTAATCTCCTCTGTCAGCCGAATAATGAAGCGCAAATTATGCATTGATGCCAGTGTGTAATATTTCCGTTTTTGCTCCGGGTCACCCGAGCGCCACAGCGCTCTGAGGCTTCCTCGCGTCCAACCTTCCCGACAAGTCGGACAATCGCAGCCTGTTTCGAGCAGTTCTCCCGAACCGGTCATTTTGCGTAGGTTAAAATTTCCGTCGCGCGTATAAATTTTCCCGTGCCGCGCCTCACGCATTGGTGCCACGCAGTCGAAAGTGTCCGCCCCCATCTCCGCCCCCACCAAAATATCATCCGGATGCGATAGCCCGAGCAGATGTCGCGGCTTATCCATCGGCAGCTCCTCGTCGCACCAACGCAAAATTTCGCCCAAATCTTCTTTCAAAAATGCCCCGCCCAGCCCAAACCCATCAAAGCCTTTGCCCTCGACGCGCATCTTCGCCAAATTTCGCGCCGTTTCGCGCCGCAAATCCTCCCAGCGTCCACCTTGTAAAACTGCATATAAATTCTGCCGGTAGCCGAGATCATCACGGTGTTTAAGATGCTCCGTCAGGCTTCGCTTCGCCCAGCGTTCCGTGCGTTTCATAGCTTCGATATTATATTCATAACTATCCGCCAGTGAGGTCAATTCATCAAACGCCATATGAATGTCTGCGCCAATCTGGCATTGAATCCGCATCGACTCCTCTGGGCCGATGAAATCTGGCTGCCCGTCAAACGGATCCACGAAATCTACACCTTTCTCGTTCACGTGTGCTAAGCGCTCCTTGTGCGCCGTGTTGGTAACGTGGCGCTCCTTCTCCATCGACACCACTTTACCCAGCCCCGACCCCAGCGACATCACCTGAAATCCACCCGAATCCGTCACGGTTGGCCCATCCCAAGCCTCGATCTCGTTCGGGTCTTCCGTGCTCGAGCCACTCGCTGCTCGCCACTTTGCGAGACCTCCTGCTTTTGCAATTTCTGGTGCCTGCCGCCGCAAATGATAGCCATTCGACAGCATCGCCTGCGTATTCAATTTATGTAAATCCGCCGCCGACAAAAATCGTACATAACCGCGCGTCCCCACCGCGAGAAAAGTCGGCGTCTGAATCACGCCGTGCGCGGTTTTAATCTTTCCAACCCGCCCGAGCCCATTCGGTAAAACTTGCTCAATCTCAAATTCCATTCTCCAATTATAATATATTCTCTGACAAATTTCCATGTCCAGAATTTATCTCGCTACACTACCGCAAAAGTCCAAATTCGTAAACTGTATTTTTTACAACATTTTCTCCCATGACCTGAAACCTTTTGTGCTACAATAAGCGAAAGAACTGAGTGGGAAAAGGGAAATCGCCCTTGGGCAAGGCGCCAAATAACTGAGATTTAACGGAGAGTGGAGGCCCCGATAATGAGCAAAAAATCTAACAAAGACAGCGAAAAACTAATTCAACATGAAGCCGGCGCACACAGCGAAACTGCCGAGCGCACTCAGACCAAAGCCGAATCCGCCCGCGCTGCTACCAGCACCATGTTTTTCCTACCACCTGAGCAGACTATGTCGCAGGGGCACAAGACCAAAGAAATTGAGCGTCGTCTCGAGCGCCTTGAACGCAAAGTCAATAGCAACGAACGTTTTGCTCGTACTTTTGCTAAAAGCGTCACCACGCAAGCCCTAGCTGCAGATGCCATCCTCTATATTTTGCGCAAAAGCCTCCACGAAGATGCCGAGATCCGCGAAGAGCTTACTGCTGCGATCAAAGAATATGACAAACATAAAATCCGCCGCTGGTTTTCTGGTTTCTTCGGTGTTTTGCTCTGGGTACTTTCTGTCGCTGCTGCAGCCGGTGTCGGCGCCTTTATCTACTGGGCCTTTTCTGGCAAATAATTCCTAGCTGCGCGTCATCTAATATCAACACTTTTCCGAATCTCCTATATATCTAACTCGTGGCGGGTTTATGGGTATAGACGTTGGCTCCTTGCGAGGTGCTGGCGACACTAGATATTATTGGATCGGAACCGCCTATATATCCGGGCTTTATGCATACGCTATCTACCTCACTGATGCTAAAACCTATCCGTCAAGCAATAATCTTCGCTGGTTTGGTTTTACGGCCCATCCGAACCAGTTTACGTTTTTTGCGCAAAATCTCATGTCCGCTCCATAAAATCTTGCACTCACTCCGTAAAATCTTACTACTAGCATCCAAAAACTTACCGTCATCATCCAAAATCTTGCGTTTTCTATCTGCATATTTTCGCCCCTGTTATTTCACTAAATTTTGCCTTTAAAAAATCTTACTACCGACCACAAAAATCTCACGTTAGTTTTCCATAGCTTTCATCGTGGGTTAGGAAGGCTTACTTTATACCGTCCCGCAAAGCCACCCCAACGATCATAACTTGCCGATGGTGAAATATTTGCATTCGCAAAACTAAAGTATTCAGCAGACAACGCAATCGAATCTGGAATATCCGACCAATAATTACTGCTCAGACCTGCTCGGCGCATCGATCCAGACGTTACATCTGTATGTCCGCCACGAAATGCCGAGGATAGCGAACGAAGAAAAATGCTTGCATTTTTCTTCTGAGCGACGCAGGCAGAGAGTGACAATAGTCACGAAGTTAGATATATAGGAGAATTCGTAGATGTTTGCTCAGGTATGCTATAATCATTCCATGAAACACTGTGAACACTGCCGGATCGAGAAACATTTCCATCTTTTTCAAGCGAAAAAAGTTGGCATTTTCGGTGTAGTTTTCATGGGGTTGCATTTACTCTTTCACGTTTTTGAACTCTTGATTCTTCCTTCGGCACTCGTGCTTTTTGGTGGCCATCTCGCTGAAGAGCCCGCCACGGCAACTTCTAAACAAACGCCAGATATCATGGTCACGTCCGAACATGCCGCTACGCATGCGCTTCCAGCTCCATGCGTTGCCCCAGCTAACTTTTCTACATCTCTATCATCTTGGACTTGCACCCAGGCTGAACTTCGGCCACAAACCGTGGAGCAAACCGAGTAGCTTCCATGAAATGCAGTTTTTGCTACGAAATTCTCCTTGCTAGCGCCAAACTTGATCCTCAGACCTGGGCCGAATTCATCCAGGCCGTTAGCCGCATTCTAGGCCCGTTCGCAGCTTGGCAAATTTCCGCGGAACTCAAGCACTACACTTTGCATTTTTATCTCCATTCACCCGCCCCGTTGCCGGCCAGCCTTGGCCAACAGGCTTTTCTCCTCAAGCTCGCGCCCACGGCCGACTTTCACTCCGCTGCCCTGCGCGGTGTCCTTTTTAATCAACAGCCTGCCGACCTCGCCTATCTTATTCGGCGCCTCGAGAGTAAACAATCCACTTTTGAGCGCCTCGAGCTAAATTTCACCCGTGTTCTGCAGCGTTCAATTTGTTCGGCTAACTTATATTACTCCGCCATTCAGACGAACCAGTCCAAGCACACTCAAAAGACTTCCCAGACTCCCCGCCTGCGTCATTCTATCGTCCTGCCGCCCAGTGCCGAAACTTTGCTCGCGATTGACTTTACCACGTCGCGTGACTTTGTCTACCAAAAAGTCCCCAAATATCTGCCCACCCACAAAATCATTCATTTTCTCGCCGCTACTTCTGAGCATGCCCTGCTCGCTGTCGACACTTTTCCGTATTCTGAGCAGCCGCACTATCTCACGTTGAATGCTTTCGACTTTGCTAAGCATTCTTTGATTATTGGTAGCAGCGGCGCCGGAAAGTCGAAGTTCATCGCGCTTTTTCTCGCCCAGCTTGCCGAGACCAATTCAGCCGCTTATAAAGTCGTCGTAATCGACCCGCATGATAGTCTCAAATATGATTGCACTGGTATAGGAGACCGCAAAATTGTCGACTTCACCTCGTCTGATGCTGCGATTGACCTTTTCAGCCAGTCGACCGCCGAACTCAGCGTTAGCGTCGAGCTTACGCTCGGTCTCTTTAAGCAATATTTCAACGACGGCTATAATGGTCGCTTGGAACGCGTTTTGCGCTATAGTTTATTCCTACTCATGCAGGCAGGGAATTTTTCCTTCGTCAGCCTGCGTCGTCTGCTGCTCGATGCGGATTTTCGTGGTCAGCTAATCGCTGAGACGCCGGATTTGCCGAGCAGTGTCAAGCAATTTTTCCTAACCGATTTTTCTGAACTCAAAACTGGCTCCTACAATACCGCCATTGCGCCAATCATTGCCTTCATTGACGAGATGCAAATGGTGCCACTTTTTAGCGCCGAATTCCAGGCCGCCTCGCTCCAAACCGTACTTTCCGAACATTTTCTCACGATTTTTTCACTCAATCGTTTGCGACTAGGCGAACAAGTGACTAAGATTATTGCCGGTTTGCTTTGCCAACAACTTTTCTTGCTAGCTGAAGCGATGCCATTTGAGCAGCATCTGATTATCATTGTCGACGAAGTTTCAGTGGTCGAATGTCCGATTCTGGCGCGTGCTTTGTCGGAACTGCGCAAATTCGGCGTTTCGATCATTCTCGCTGGTCAATACTTTCACCAAATCAGTTCCAACCTGCGCGAATCTATTCTTGCTAATACTACTAACTATTTTATCTTCCGCTCATCTAAGACCGACGCTAATATTCTAGCTGCCAATCTTGACATCAAAATTGCTGGCGATGATACTTTGGCTGGCAAAATTGAACTAATCACGAAGTTGAAGACTCGTGAATGTCTAGTGCGGATCAGCCACGATGAAAAGCTGCAACCAGTCTTTCGTGCCACGACGATTGATTATGTGCCGAGCGAAACTAATGTCGCGGAAAACGTCATCGTAAACCCCGTTTCCGCGTTACTCTCGCCTGAACAATCGACTGCTGCTATGTCGCCCGTCGTGCAATCAACGGCGCAAAGTTCTGCTACCCCAGAGTTTAGTTTTGATCTTGACGATGAAACCAGTTCTGAGCAGCTCATTCAATCAAATAGTACTAGTCGCAAAAAGTTATAAAAGGAGGAAAAAATGACTGAAAAAGATTCATCAAAGCCCGCCATTGAGGATGTAAGTAGTCCGACTGTCTTCACGGGCAAAATCGAACAAGACTTGCCAGCCGTCACGGACAAAATTTTCCAAGCTATTTTTGGCCGTGATAATCCTTACGATCTCGCGACGCTGCGCCAGAAGTTTGCCTTCGATATTCAACTGCCGACCAAAGTCGAGGATTCTTGGACCGGCGAGACGACCTATTCCGCCATGCCAAATGTGCACAAATATATTACCGTACCCAACACCGACCGCTGGAATGACGGCAAAGGTTGGATGCGCGAAAAACAACCTATCAGTGGCATCAAAGATTTGCTTAGGATTTGGCAGGACGAGCTGAACTATACGTCTACCGAACGTGTTTATGACAGCGAAGATGTTGTGGCGAGCGATCCGATTTATAGTTCTCGTCACATTTATTGCTCGACCAACTGCGGCGATTCGAGCTATCTCGTCTTTTGTGACGGTAGTTATGACTCTAATTATGCAATTGCCTGCCAGCGCAGTACCGGCGTAAATTATTGTTTGCGCGTTGACGATTCCAACACTTGCACCAATTCCTACAGTGTAATCTGCGCCAGCAAAATCAGCAATTCACTCTTCATCCAAGACGCCAGCAACTTGCACGAATGCATGTTTTGCAGCCATATTTCCAACCAAGAATATTGTATTTTAAATTCGCAGTACGAAAAAGCCGAATATGAATTCCTCAAAGCGAAGATCATCGAATGGATTTTCCGCCCCGAAAAATCCCAATAGTCGCACAGTAATTCCGAATTTCTAGCCTTGCTCGTCAAATCATTACGAAATTTAGCACAAATTGAAATATCAAAGCCAAAATTATGATCTACCAAGTTTTAGTGAAACCGAATTCTAAAAAAGGTCCGCTCGTTGTTCAAGACGGCAATGCGCTGACGGTTTTTCTGCGTGCTAAACCGGTCGACGGTGCGGCGAATACTGAGCTGATCAAGCTGCTCGCTAAGCATTTCGGCGTCACCCGCTCGGAAATTGTCATCAAAACCGGCAAAGCTTCCCGCCATAAGCTGATCGAAATCCAAGACTAGCCAAAATCCGCCTAGTATAGTACAATCAGAATAACTAAAGAGAGGTTTTAATGGAGACAGAATTTAGGGTTGCCACTTGGGCAGACATTCCCGAAATTATTGCGCTCACGAACGAATGTTTCGACGAGCAGACGCCGGTTGAGTATGCGCAGCGCGTTTGGGACCAGTATATGAGCGATGATAAGCAAATCTATCTAAACGGTTACTTGAACGGTGAACTGGTCGCGCACGCCAAAATCACCATCATCCCCACGATTTATGAAGACATGAACACTTTTGCTATTTTGAATCACGTCTGTGTGAAACCTAGCGCCCGCCGCCATCATTTGGGTACCAAATTGCTCGACGCTGCTTTCCAAATTTGTCGCGACCGAGGTGTGAAAGTGGTGGAACTTTGGTCGAAGAATTTCCGCCAGCCTGCGCACGCTATGTACAAAAAGTACGGTTTCGAAGTGGTCGACGCTAAATTCTTTAGCAAGGATGTTTAGGAGGGCAAGAAATGAAAATCAATAGTATCTATATCGGTGGCTGGTTCCAACGCACTATGCTGCAACTTTCCGAAGTTTATGATTTTATTCGTAACGGTGAGTCGCAGCTCAAACTCAACAAGAAAAAGCTCGCCGAACTTCACAAAAATCTCAACATTGGCAGCGTCGAATACGGCGTGCAGGGCGAAGAATTTGTCTCGTTCGTCACCGGCGATCATTTGCGGGTCAAGATTTTCGAAGACGGCTTGATTATCGTGAGTAGCGAGGAAGTGAGTGAAGAAACTTTGTTTACCGACGTTGATCGTCTGAAAGACTATTATGAGCAACACCTTTCGGCCGCAATCAATTATCTTTTCAGCCTCGGCGCACCGGTGCCAAAAGAACTCGCCAACATTGAAAACATCTATCCGTACTTCGTGGTTTGCGATAACGCTTCACGTGATGAAATATCCAGCCTGCTTGCTCAGACCGAGAAGCAAAAGTATTTTGAGTTTGATAATAAAGACTACACCGTAGTGCGTGGCGATAAATATTACTTCATCAACAATAAGAAAAAGAATCAGAGCCACATTGAACGCTATATTGAGGAACAAGTTTTTATCCGAGAGTTCAAGGGTCAACTCCACCGCTATCTTAACCTCCACCGTATTATTTGGGAAAAGATTGATAACGTCAAAGATCGTGCCAAGGTGAAAGGTAAAGACGTTATCATGTTTTCGACTAAACTCGAAGGCTATGCGAAAACAGTCAATCTAATTGACGGACGCATCAAACAAATGTCAACCTATCTTCCTACGCGCGAGCGCATTGCTAAACAAGATGAAGACCTAGTTGAATTTCTTTCGATTTCCGGCTATCGCTACGAAACTTTGCGCGATACGCTCGAATATATCAAAGATCTTTGGGACATGACAAAATCTTACGTTGCCTCTGCCCAGAAGTTGTTCGACGGCATCAAGCAGGACGTCACGTCTAGCAGCATTGATAGTCTGACCATTGTCACCTCTATGTCAGCTGGCGCCTCCATTCTCAGTCTCTTTACGGAATCTGAGCCGAGTTTCACTAGCTTCGGCTTCATCTATTTCTTCATTTTAGCGCTAGTTGGCTGGTTAGCTACGAAGCTACTCGCCAGGATCAATGAGAAACGGAAATACGAAATTTCCGATGTGGATTACGAGAAAAATATTAAATAAGGAGTTTTTATGAATCAAACTAAAAACACTTGGCTTCGGCGTGGCATCGCAGCGGTTCTTGCGATTCTGCTGCTCGCCGGCATCGTCCTCGATGTTTCGGCCTTTGCGACTGATGGTACTAATGATGTCGATAATAAGATTGGTCTAACGGTAGACGAACTGCGCTCGATTGATAGCGCATCGAACCCTGCTGGGATGGAAGCTGATAATATCCCGAATGCTAATGATAAGACTGCCCCGACTTTTGCCGTCGACGAAGATGGCGACAACAGCGTGCGCATCAAAGTTGGTAATAACTCGCTACTTTTTGGTAACGATTTTGCTGCGCGCGATGACATCAAAGGCTTAGCTTTCATCGCCGGCAATTCCATTCAAATGGAAAATAATATGAAGTATGGCTTTGTAGCCGGTAACACGGTTAAGGTTTCGGGCGCTGTACAAAACGACCTTTTCGCGACTGGGAATTTGCTCAGCATTACCGATTCAGCCAAGATCGGCGGCGACGTTTTTGCGGCTGGCAATGAACTAGTTGTGCAAGCTAATCTTCCGGGCGACCTCGCCTACACTGGTAACACCCTCAAAATCGAAGGCGTCACTATCCAAGGCAATGTGAACCTTTCAGTCGACAAAGTGGTCTTCGATAGTAACACTAAGATCAACGGCTCACTGACTTATAATGACACGGCGACAATCGTTGGTCTCGCCAACGCTGAAATCCAGAACGTCGAAAGCTATCACATCGAGGAAGAAGAAAACACTCTGGCACGCGAATTCTACGCCAAATTCCTCAGTATGGTTGGCCTCTTCATCGTCATGCTGATCTTCATCTTCTTCATGCCACGTCTTCATCCAGAAGTCGAGCGTTCAGCAACCGTGCAGGGCACCGTCATCCGCATGGCTACCGGTGCTTGGCTGCTCATCCTTATCCCGGTCATTGCAATTTTCGCACTTTGCTCGGTGGTTGGCCTGCCGCTCAGTCTTATCATGATCGCACTCTATGTAATTGCTATTTATCTCGCACAAGGTTTTGCTGGTATCTGGCTTGGACATTTGATCATCGAAAAACTAGCCAAAAGCCGCGCTAATATTTACATCGAAGCATTGGTCGGCATCGTGTTGCTCGGCGTGTTGACGCTGGTGCCTTATATCGGCGGATTAGTCTACTTCCTCAGCCTGTTACTAGGTTTCGGCATCATTGCGCACTATTTCAAGCCCCGCAAAACTAATGAACTAAACTCATCGAATACTGAAGGACCGGATGGCAAAAAGAAGACCGATAAAAACACGTTGCTAGCTGCCAAGAATGAAGACAACCAGACTGCCAAAGACGCCAAAAGCGCAAAAGATAATAGTAAAACCGCAAAAACTGGTCAGGCGGATAAAGCCAGTAAAACAGACCAGGCTAACGACAGAAGTTAATAATAGACGCCCCAAGGCTAATCCTCAGATTGGACTAAGTATATGCACGAAAGTTGGAAAAATTTCCTCGAATCAGAGTTTAACAAACCATATTTCAAAGAACTCAGTGAGTTCCTCCATAGCGAATATGAGCAGAAGACCATTTTCCCGCCCAAACCGCAAGTCTTTCGTGCATTTACCACTGACCTAGCTAGCGTCAAGGTTGTCATTCTCGGACAAGATCCTTATCACACCCCAAAAGCTGCGCATGGCCTAGCTTTTTCGGTGCCAGATAGTCAGCCCATCCCACCTTCACTTGTCAATATTTACAAAGAGATCGACAGTGAATTTGGTTCCCATCATAATGCTTCCGGTAATTTAAAAGCTTGGCAAGAACAGGGTGTTCTACTCCTGAACAATGTGTTGACCGTCGAAGCTCACAAAGCCGGTTCGCACCGCGGACACGGTTGGGAAGCCTTCACCGAAGCAACCGTCAAATACCTCAACGAAACCTGTGATCATTTGGTTTTTCTACTTTGGGGACGCGATGCCCGGAGCAAGAAATCGCTCATTGACAATCAAAAGCATCTCATTCTTGAATCCGCTCACCCTTCGCCGCTCTCTGCCTACAATGGATTTTTCGGCAATAACCACTTCAAACGGGCTAATGAGTTCCTGTCGGCTCACGGGTTGGCAGAGATTGAGTGGTAACTTAGATTTCGATTCGCAGAGGCCCCAGCTCGGCTCACGGATCGTGGAGCCTGAGGGCGACCTTGGTGAGGTCTGAGGGTAGTTTGAGCTAAACCAGCCCAAACTAATATATATATATATATATATATATATTACTGAATTTTCGTATATAATTGGGTAGATGGCAAATTCTAAACATAACGTAAACTACCACTCTTATCATCCGCCACGCTGCTGGGTGGGCGACCAGCATAAAATTTCCTATGCTACGCGCGAAGAGGCGGAAGCTGCTGCGCTAATCGCCGAACATGATTATGGCGCTCCGAGCCTCAGTGTCTATAAATGCGAGTATGGCGACCACTGGCATTTAAGCTCAAAATAGATATTTACGCTTTGGTCCCACCCCAGCATTTGGCGCCAACAATATCTTGTCTTTAGTCGTATCGCTCATTTGATAAACCTGTGACGTGCTGGCTGGATTGGAGCCTTGTCCTTTAGAACTATCTGTAGTTTGTATGGCGCTCGCGTCCGAACTGTGCGTCGGATTTTTATCAGTATCAGGTTGCTGGCCTCCGCCGATATTTGGCTGCTGATTCTCTCCGGCAAGTACCAAAGTGTAAGCTGTGCCTCGCCGGCTGTCTTTATCGTAAGGTATCAAACTAAGTGTAATAGTACCTTGATCTTGCAAATCTTGTAGCTCAAGCGTCTGCGGCGCGCTCGCGGTTCGTATCTCCGTATATCCCAGTATCGCGTCATTCACACTAACAAGCACTCGCTCGGCTTCTGTGGTGAACTTGACCTGGGTGGCGCCGGCGACGATCGGATTGGCTGAAACTGCACGGATCGTCGCCGGCGCCGCTTCGCCCTCGTCCCCCACGACGACTCTGGCCGACATCGTACTTTGATAACCCTGCGTATTCGTCACTCGCACTTGGACAAAGCCGTCAAACTTATAGTGAAAAACATCCGTTGTGGTCGGCCCAGCGTCCAAACGCGTGAACCTTCCGTCGCCATCTAAATCCCAGTCAAACGTCAACCCAGCCTGGCTTTTCTCGCCATCCACTAATTCATACGATTCACTCGCGTCAAAATTTACCTCGGTATGCAGCGGTATAAAATATTCCGTTTGTGCAAGTTTCGCCACTGGTCGTTCCAGAATCAACTCAGTCAGTTTGCCGAGATCACTATATACACTAAAAGCCGCGCCGCCCATTCGCTCCGCCAAACTAATATACTCGTACTGCGAGCCAGCGATAAAATAAGCATTCACCGGATCAATCTCCAGACTACGCCGCACGACCTGCTCCAAAGTCGTTTCGTCGCGGTCCGGGGTCAAGTATCCGCCATCGGTCAAAATCACCATTGACTTATTCGCCCCGTCTTGCCAATCAACTTTATTCATTGCATAAAGCATCGCCGACAAGGCTGACTCCTTCACGTCTCCGCCACCACCTTCATCTACCGTGATCCCGTCCAGTTTCTCGACAAAAGTTTCATAGCTGCAAGCTAGGTCACAGTGTCGCACGGTTGGGAAGGGATCTGCGAGGTCGCGAAACTCGAATAGCGCAATTCTCCCGCCGGTATTCAACACCTCGCGTGCTAAATGTTTCGCCTCATCCCGGTAGCGATCAATCGAACTCATCATCGAACCAGTCGAGTCAATCAGGAAAACCACATTATGTTTCGTGCTGGCCGACTTTTGCCAATCAATCACGGTCAGATCCGGGTATGCTTGCTGCAAAATCCTAGCGATGTATGCCGCCGCTTCCGCATACATCCCGTCGTGCACATAATTTGTATGGTCGCTAATACTCCACTTCGAGCTACACATCAAATCTTTTTTGTTGCACCAAGTTCCTACCTTGCCAGTAAACTCGGGCGGTTGATATGGCCGTTGGCTACCCAACACTCCTTCATAAGCATGACAGTCCGCCACATTACGCCGATATTCGGATAAATTTTGTCCTGCACAAGCCGCCGGAAAAAGCCCTTCGCCTTCTGGCAAGTACAATTTCGGATCGCCAAACGTCGCCGCATAGAGAATCCGATCCGCGTCTAACGCTGGCAAACTTTGCGAAATAACCATCGCGCCTTGCGAATAGCCGCCCAACACAAACTTCGTCTCCGGGCAGCGCGTTACTGTAGCAGCCAAATAATTTTTCAGCTCGCGCTGACCTTTGTCTACGCTTACCCCAAATTGAAAAGCTTCGCCTCCACTTACTGCTGCGCCCACCAAGTTCAGCGTGCTGCCCGCCGAACCCGTCACTGCTACCGCCGGATATTTTGCCGCCCCATACGGCCCATCTTGCGCTCGGCTGCCCAGTTCATAAAAACTGTAACGCAAAGTCCGGTTGCCGCTGAGCTGCTGTTCAATCTGCCTCTGCCATTCGGCTGCGCTCACATCGTCCAGTTGCTCCCCTGAGCCGCGCGCAAACACAAATTGCACATCGTCGCAACTTAGCGTTGCTGCCTCGCTAAAACTAAAATTCACCGTCCCGAGTATCAGCGCCACCGTCAACCCAAAATATTGCATTTTCCAAATTTTTCGCATTTTCCCTCACATTTTTAACATTTCCGTCAGTGTAGCAAAATTTTTTCCAAACTTACAAGCATATCCATGTTCAAAATTCGTATTTCGCAAGTTTCACCCCTGTAAAATTTCATCCCAAATCTCTCAAAATTCGCCCGAATTTTCCTTCAACATGCCAAATTTCGTCCGAAATTTTCACCCCGCCGCCAAAATTCGGACAAAATTCCTGAAGCAAGCGCAAAATTTGCCCGATTTTCACTAACCTCCCCAAAACTGTGCTATAATTAAACACAAGTTAAATAATAGGTGGGTTGGTTGAGTAAATTAGCGCGTTATTTGAATGAGCATGTGGTGGGGAATGTTTTTGATAACGCCGAAATTCTGGGTCTCTACCAAAATGATCGTTCGATTTTGGAGTATTCTCCGCGCCTGGTCGCTTTCCCCGAGAACACCGACGATGTGCGCAAGCTAGTCCGTTTTTCGCATCAGCTCGCCTCGAAAAATTTCCGCTTGCCGATCACCATGCGTGGCTCTGGTCTCGACAAAACCGGTGCCGCGCTGGGCGATGGCCTCATCATGTCGACCACTAAGCTTAATCATTTTGAAGAGATTGACCTGCGCGGTCGTCTCATTCGGGTCCAGCCCGGTTTGACGCTCGGTCGGCTGAACGCCGCGCTGCGTTTCACTGGTCTCGAGCTGCCCATCCGCGCCAATCCTCGCGCCACCATCGGCGGCTTGATTGCTAATTGTCCGAGTGATCCGCTCAGTGATCATTACGGTGGGATTTATCATTTCGTTGAGCGGATGGAAGTGGTGCTATCGAACGGCGAATTAGCCCAACTTGCGCCCTATAACGCACACGGTCTCGACATCAAGAAGGGTCTTTCGACTTTTGAAGGTGAGATTTATCGCTCGGTGGATAACCTCTGGGATAAATACGGCGACATTATCGTCGATCGCAGTATGCATCCGTTCGACCTCCGCGGTTATGCTAACATCACCAAGGTGCGTCAAGGTCATGCTTTCAACTTGTTGCCACTTTTCTTCGCTTCGCAAGGCACGCTCGGCCTGATGACCGACGTTATTCTTCGCCTTGAGCCAACTCCGACCAGTACCCATCGTCTCGCAGTTTCTTTCCATGATTTGCGTCAAGCGCAACGTTTTTTGACATTTGCGCGTGAACTCGACCCGTTGGCGTTGGACGTTTATGATCTCAGCATTATCGAACAGGCCAACCGTTTCGGTAATAAACCTGACCTTTTCCGCCGCAAGATTGGTCAAGGTCTGCTTGTAATTGCGGAATTTGATGGTTGGCGTTTCCGCTGGCAGCGCAAGATTAGCCATTGTCTAGAATTTCTGCCGTCGAACGTTTTTTCGGTCGTTGAGACACCCGAAAACCGCCGCAGTTTTGATGAAATTCAGAGTGCCCTATGCAGTTTTTTGAACGACGACTTGAGCGGGGAACGTACGCCGCTCTGCGACGATGTTTATATTCCTGAAGTGAAATTTGAAGACTTTTTGCGCGGGCTGGAGAAATTGGGTGATGAACTCGATTGTAAACTAGCGGTGTTTGGCTCCTTCGCCGCCGCAAACTATCAAGTTCGGCCCGATTTTCGCTGTGAAACTGCCGCCGATCGCCAGAAAGTCGCCAAATTCCTTCGCACCTATGTCGCGCTAGTTGAGAAGCTGGGTGGCTCAATCACCGGCGGCTCACCTGAAGGACGCACCAAGGCTTTCCTCGCCGACTCTCTGCCCGTGGGCGAACAGGCGCTCTACCAAGAAATCAAGGACATCTTCGACCCATATAATATTCTCAACCCTGGCGTCAAGCTTGGTGTCGAGCGTAAAGCCGTCCTCGGGCATTTCCGCTCCCAGCCACTGCGTGGCGTTTCTGAGCCTGATTAGCCGCCGGGCAAGCTCTACTAGTCGACATGACCAAGGCCAGTCTAGCCGTACATTTCGAGAACCCGCAAAAGTGTGCTATAATTACACCCATGAAGACTACAACCAAGAAATTATCCGATACTAAAGTCGAAATTACTGCGACCATTGGTGCCGAAGAACTCAAAACTGCGCGTGAACAAGCTATCAAACAGCTTGCCGAAAACCTCAAAGTTCAAGGTTTCCGCAAGGGCAAAGCGCCGCTCTCACTCGCCGAGAAACAGCTCTCGCCTAACGAAATTTCCGAGCACGCCCTCGACCTCGCCGTGCGCTCCTCGATGCCAGCTGCTTTTGCCGATGCGAAGTGTGAGCCGCTCGCGATCGAGAACGTCAACGTGGTTAAATATGTCCCAGATGAGACCGCGGAGTTTATCGTTACAGCAGAAATCTTGCCCGAAGTGAAACTGGGTGATTATCAGAAGCTCAGCGCTGCGCTTGAACCGACCGAGGCTAGCGACGCTGATGTCCAAGAGATTGTTGATAATATCATTAGTGCCTACGCTGAGAAAAAGGTGGCAAAGAAAGCTGCCGCCCTCGGCGATGAAGTGATCATTGATTTCGTCGGCAAGAAGGACGGTGAGGCTTTCGCTGGCGGGAGTGCCAAGGACCACCATCTTTTGCTCGGTTCGGGCCAGTTTATCCCTGGCTTTGAGGATGGCATCGTCGGCCACGCCGCGGGCGACAAGTTTGATCTCGAACTCACTTTCCCGAAGGATTACCCAGAGAAGTCGCTGGCCGGTCAAAAAGTAGTCTTTGAAACTCTCGTGAAACAAGTCAACGAAGTTATCAAGCCCAAAGAAGATGACGAACTAGCGAAAAAATGTGGTAATTTCAAGAACATGGCTGAGCTCCGCGCCGATATCAAGAAAAATCTCGAAGCCCAGAACGAACATCGCGCCATGGATAAATTCCGCGATGACCTAGTCAAAGAACTAGTCTCAAAGTCCAAAGTCGAGGCGCCGGAGATTTTGATCGGCGATCAAATGCGTTTTATCCACGACGACGTAGTGCGGAATGCCGCCGCACATGGTATGACTTTCGAACAATATCTCGAGCGGGCCGGCGAGATCGCCGAAAGTTGGGAGAAACAAGCCCGGGAATTGGCCGCCGATCGCGTGAAAGCCTCGTTGATTCTCCAAATTTTAGCCCGCGAGCAGAAAGTTGAGGTCGCCGAGGAAGAAGTCGCTGCGAAAATCGCCGAGCTCCAAGACGTCTACAAGAATTCTAAAGAAGCCTTGGCCAACCTCAAAAAGCCCGAAATACGCCAAGATGTCAAAAATCGCATGATTATCGACAAAACGATGGAACTCTTGGTCGAAGCTAACCGCGACAATAAACCCAGCAAAGCAGCCAAAAAGGCGGACAAAAAGACCGGAAAAGACGCTAAGAAGGCAAAGTAACGACAAAGGATATCTAAACATATAAAAAACCTCGACCGTTCCAGCCGAGGTTTTTCTGAAGTTCTAAATTATAATCTACTCGAGCCTACTAAGCATTGTCCGAGAAGTTTCAGCGAGCTTACTCCACGTATTTTCTAAGGAATATAATATTGCAAGAGCTTGCACAACCCTCTCGGTATCAATCCTCTCGCAACGAATGCGATAGATTGCATCCCCGGAGTCTGGGTTAATGAACTGTACCAGCCACGGAAACTCTCCCACTCGGACGTTAGTGAGACTTGCCGAAATTTCTGGCGGCAGATTGTTTCGCTTAAGCGTAATTTCAAACACTCGAAACGTATCTTTGCCTACTGTCTCGCTCTGTTGATACCACTGGCTAGCGTCGCCGTTGATTTTAAAGCATCGCCTATCCATCCAGAAACTACATGCTTTAGCCCAAAAGACCGTCCCGTCCGATTGCTCATTCATCGCCAACAGCTCGGCTGATATTTTGTCCGTCATCTCGAGCGACCAAGTTGTAAATTCAGCGTTCAGTCCACAGACTCTTTGCCCTAGTTCCGCGATTTTGCACTCAATCAACCTCAGCTCGCTACTCCTTCCCCAGAATATACGAACAGCCTTTCCTTTCGTGTATAGCTTTTTCGGCGCTAGTCGTGTCGCAATCGTCTGGCTTAGTGGTGAATAGCATAGCGCAATACATCCCATCAGAAATTCCATCCACAGCAGTATGTCTAGACTGAAGTAGGCGTTCGGATCTCGTAACAGGAATGATCTCACACCAGGCAGGCAAATACATATACCCAGAAGTGTATAGCAGCAGAGCCGATCATACCCATTCCAGACTTGATAAACAGCTTGATCCGCAGCTTTCTCGCCTGTCAATCGTTCATAGGCATCCCGCAGCTTATCGTACTCCGCTACTTTTTCGCTTAGAATCTTCAGTTTTGTCATTTTCTGACCCCCTTTGAATATAAAAGAACTTGATTAAAATAGCAAACTCCAGTTATAACCAAAGTTTGCCCACAGCCCACTAGGGCGGTGTTTTGTCACTACCCTCTCATTATAGCACACATCTCTAGAAAAGTCAATATAATTTTGACAAAATCGCTAGAAAATGACTAAAATCCCGAAAAACCTTGTTTTTAGTCCACTTTTGCGCTATAATCAACCCAAGAGTTTCAGGCTCTCTGTCATTGCTGTAAGCAGAAAGCCATATAAATATTAAGTTAATTAGGAATTTTATCGTGCCAACTATCAACCAGTTGATTCGTAAACCTCGTCAGAAAGCCGCGAAGAAGTCCAAGGCTCCAGCTCTTGGTTCCATCGTCAATACGCTGAAGACTAAGCGCTACAACCAAGCTGCTCCGCTGAAGCGTGGCGTCTGTTTGAAGGTTACTACAAAAACCCCCAAGAAACCTAACTCCGCCCTCCGCAAGGTTGCTCGCGTACGCTTGACTAATGGTCAGGAAGTCTGGGCTTATATCGGCGGCGAAGGTCATAACCTTCAGGAACATGCCGTCGTGTTAGTGCGCGGTGGTCGTGTGCCGGACCTTCCAGGTGTGCGTTATCATATTGTCAGAGGTACTTTGGATCTTCAGGGCGTCCAAGGTCGTAAACAAGGCCGTTCGAAATACGGTGCGAAGAAGGGAGAATAATCTATGCCACGCAAAGTCACTAAATCTCTCCAGCGCCCAGTAATGCCGGATCGCAAATACCAGAGCGTGCTTGTCCAGAGATTGATTAATAAATCCATGCTCGACGGCAAGAAACAAGTTGCAGAGCGTGCTGTTTATCAGGCGCTCGAAGGGGCTGCGCGTAAGCTTAATTCTGAAGACCCCGTCGCAGTGTTTGAGAAAGCTATCGCCAACATCAGCCCAGATTTCGAAGTGAAATCTCGCCGGGTTGGTGGTGCTAACTACCAGATCCCATTCCCGATCGAAGGCCATCGCCAGCTGCATTTCGCCTTTTCTTGGCTCGTGCAAGCGGCCCGCGCTCGTAGCGGTATGCCGTATGCGAAGCGTCTCGAGCTCGAGATTGTCGATGCCTACAACGAAACCGGCGCTGCCTTCAAGAAGAAAGAAGACTGCCACCGTATGGCCGAAGCCAACCGCGCCTTCGCGCACTTCGCTCGCGCCTAGACAGGGAAGACTAAAAAGCAAAAAAGACGTCCATCACGGGCGTCTTTTCGTCTCCGGTAAGTCTCCAGCAAACCTCCGGCAAACTTCCAGCAATCCAGCAAACCTCCAGGCTGAAAAGCCACATCGCGCGAACTCCAGCTCGTCGTTAGCTCCAGCCGTCATTCTTGCTTCAGTTTTCGTCCGGGTCAATACGCGGGCTACTTACGGCAGCAGCTAAAACCAAGGACAAAATCGCTACACAAGAAACAATCATAGCCAGCAATCCTAACCTTCCCCAGAATGAAACAGTTTCAAGGCAATAAATCTCACCAGCGGCCTCAAGCTCGTCGCTCTGAATACTCATCTCGACGGGAAGCTGCGCTCGTAACGGACTAGCTTTCAAACTGCTTGTCAACTCGGTCGCCACTGTGAACCGCACCTGTCCCCCCGCTGGCAAAGTTGCTCTAACCGTCGCCCAGTGCTCGGTTAAATCGCCCGATACCTCATCACTAGCTTGGTCAACAAACGTTATTTCGTCACCTGCGACGATAGTAAACTTCAACTCGCCACTCTCCGAGCCACCATCCTCAGTAGCGACGTGATCGTTGCGCAAGATTGTTTGCTGCTGACCAAAGTCAATCACGCACTCGATTTCGCGTTCGGTGTCGCTCAGATTACTAAGTGCAATGCTGTAGCGTACCTGGTCCCCTATATCGAGTACCAAACAGCCTTTTGAGCTGTCCAATCTTTCCGGCAGCAAATAGGCCACCCTCGATTGCAGCTGGTTATAAGGCGCCTTCTCTGCTTCGCCGATTAAAACCGCCGTCGTCTGGAGCGCAAACCCGTCACTAAGCCGCTCATGAATCGTCGCGTCCGGCTCAAAATCTTGCAGGCTGTTCCTCTCCCAGTTCTTAAGTCGGCCTTCGATGTACATATCATTGATAAACAAACCCAGTGCCCCGAACATTAACAATCCTATCAGGTAGCATGCCCAAAAAGTTCCTTTTTTCATCTTTCCACCTCCTAAGCTTGGGTATCTCGGATGCCACTCATGTCGGTATCTCTTAAAATGCCTAAGAATCTCTCTCAGGTCCATCAAAATATCCTCCGGCTAACCCAAGAATTACCCTTATCTCTCTATTATAGCACACCTTTTCGAAAAAGTCAATACTTTTCCGCAATTTCGACACATTTCCTCATGATTTTCAAGGAATTTTGCCTACTTTGCCTCTTTGGAGCTAACCTCAACCCACATTAACGACTAAAGGAAAACATCTTCCAATTCTCCTATATATCTAACTCGTGGCGGGTATCTTACCGAAGCTATTGGGACTTTGAGAGGTGCAGGTAGTGGTGGTTATTATTGGGCTAGCACCGCTTATCCAGTTGGTTTGCACGTATACCACTTCTCTTTCAGCGAAGCCCTTATTTACTTATCAATTACTAACGATCGCTGGATGGGCTTTACGGTCCAGATAAGTTTTAATCAAAATATCAAACAGCTACGAATTTCCTATATATCTAACTCGTGGCGGAGATATTGATTTGCCGGCTGGTTCATTAAGACATGCAGGCGGTGTCGGTCACTACTGGACTAGGACCGCCCATGCAACTTTGCTTCATGCATACTATCTCTATTTTAATAATGCCTACGTCTACCCGCCGAACAGCACCCATCGTTGGAGCGGCTTTACGGTCCAACCAAAACAGCAAAATCTCACCCAGACCGTAAAGCCGTTCCAGCGAGTGGTGACGCCCGACGGGAAGACGCTAGTGCTATTGAAATCGAGGTAGTACGCATAGAGCGAAGATGCATAGGCAATAGTAGCCCAGTAGAAGCCATAGAAGCCCGCGTTCCTCAAAGAGCCAGTAGTCATATCAACATCCCCGCCACGAGTTAGATATATAGGACTATTCGTAGATATTTGTATTTAGTTTTCTGATCCGCATTTTTTGTGGCAGAATGTTATTGTAATACAGCTCTATACCTAGTTTTGATTGCATGATTATTAGGCTGGCGCGGGTCAAAATCACGGTCCGAAGGACTCGATTTTGAGAGCGCCACCTGCAGTCAAAACTAGGTATAGGCTGTATTACGTTAGTTTTTAGCACAAAAAGGCAAAACGGAAAGCCAAATCCAACCTTCACATTTGAAAACCTTATGCTATAATAAAGCTAAAGGACTTTTTAGGAGAAAATAATGGTTAGACTGGCGATAAATGGATTCGGACGGATTGGGCGGTCGGCGTTCAAGATTGCTTTCGAGCGCCATGATGCGGAGGTGATTGCAATCAACAGCCTCGGCGACACCAAGACTTTTGCGCATCTTCTGAAATACGATTCGGCTTATGGCGTGTATGATCACGAAGTCAGCTATGACGAGCGCCATATCATCGTCGACGGCCACAAAATCCTTTTCTTAAATGAGCCCGAGCCAGTCAAGCTCCCTTGGGATAAACTCCAAATCGACGTGGTGATGGAATGTACTGGACGTTTCACTAAGCCCGAAGACGCTCGTATGCATATCAAAGCCGGCGCGCGTAAGGTCGTGATTTCTGCCCCCGCGAAAGGCGCGGGCGCTAAGACCGTAGTGCTCGGCGTGAACGAAGAGGTTGTCACGGCGGACGACGATATTATCTCCTGTGCCAGCTGTACGACTAACTGTATCGCCCCGGTCATGAAAGTGCTTGAGGACAATTTTGGCATCGAAAAAGCCATGATGACCACAGTTCATTCTTACACTGTTTCGCAACGTTTAGTTGATGACGTGGCGAAAGATCTGCGCGAGGCCCGAGCGGCCGGAGTCAACATCGCTCCGACTACCACCGGCGCTTCGAAAGCCGCCGCCTTGACTATTCCGAGTCTTGATGGCCGTTTCAATGGTCTTTCGGTGCGTGTGCCGAGTTTGATTGTCTCACTGGCTGATATTACCGCCGTTTTGAAGCACAATGTGACGGTTGAAGATTTGAACTCCGCCCTCGAGAAAGCTGCGCGTGAGCCATATTATGAAGGTATTCTCGACGTTTCGAAGGCAGAGCTCGTCAGCTCAGATTTCCGCGGTAATTCGCATTCGGCGATTGTTGACTTGCCTTTGACTGATGTTGTGGGCGGCAATCTTGTCAAGGTTATCGCTTGGTACGACAACGAATGGGGCTATTCTAATCGTCTCGTCGAGCTCTCCGTCGACTTTGGCCGCAGTGTTTAGTTAAATAAGAAAGGAACGGATTTTGCCATGATGCCAGAATATACTATCTACCTCGGAGCCGACCATCGCGGTTTTCAGAAAAAGGAAGCGCTTTTCGACCTGTTGAAGGATTGTCACGAAAATGTCAAAGTTGAAGACCTCGGCGCCGAAGAATACAATGCTGACGACGATTTCAACGATCCGGCCATTGCCGTTGCGCAGGCCGTCGCGGGGAACGAATACGGTTTTGGCGTGCTGGTTTGTGGTTCAGCTCATGGCGTCTGCATGCAGGCCAATCGTTTCAAAGGCGCTCGCGCTATCCATGCCGCCTCGGTTGAGAGTGTGAAACACGGCCGCGAGCATGATTATGCGAATATTCTCTGTCTTTCTGCTGAAGATGATGGTCTCGACGTTGACCAGATGGAACAGCTAGTGAAGGCTTTCTGCCATGCGCATCCGAATCCGGATGAACGTTATGCTCGCCGTGTCAAGCGTCTCGACGAAGCAGTAGAGGAGAAATAAGCTTATGGCTGAAATTGTCCCCACTATTACCACCAGCGATCCAAACGTTTTTCGTCAAAATTTGGAGAATTTCGCCAAGTTCTCGAAGCGTATTCAGGTCGACGCTTCGGATGGTAGTTTTGCCCCTACCACGCTCGTGCCCTTGACCGACATGCAATTTCCGAGCGGCGTGCGGATTGACCTACACCTCATGAGTGCTCAGCCTAGTAGCCATTTAGCGCAGATTATTGCTCTGAAACCAGCCCTTTGTATCGTACACGCCGAAGTGAACGATAGTCTCGAAAGTATCTTTGGCGAGCTGAAACAAGCTGGAATCAAAGCTGGCCTCGCTCTCCTGAAGACCACTTTTCCCGGCAAGGTCGCCGGAGCCATCCAGTCAGCCGACCATGTAATGATTTTCGCCGGAGAGCTCGGCCGTCAAGGCGGCAGGATCGACATGTTGCAGGCCGAAAAAGTGCCGCTGATTCGCGCCATCAACCCCACAGTCGAAATCGGCTGGGATGGCGGCGCTAATTTGAGCAATGTCCGGGCCTTGGCCCACGACGAAATCAACGTCATCAATGTCGGCAGCGCCATTTCCAGCGCCGCCGATCCTGCCGCCATGTATCAATCCCTAGTCGTCGAAAGTGAGAAAAAGGGAGTATTACTCTAATGTTAGATGAAGACTTTTTGAAACAACTTGAAGCCGCTGATATTGAGCGTGCCAAAGCTTACGCCAACGACCTCGAGCGTGGCCTGAAATTTGTTCGCACTTATCCGCAGGGTGTCACCATCTTCGGCTCCGCTCGTCTGTCGCAGGACAATAAATATTGCAAAAAGGCTAGGGAACTCGGCCAGCTCCTGGCTCAGAATGGCCATGCCGTGATCACTGGCGGCGGCCCCGGCATCATGGAAGCTGCTAACCAAGGCGCCTTTGAATATGGCGGCAAAAGCATCGGCCTCAATATCACCCTGCGTCACGAACAATACCCCAACCCCTACCTCTCCGAAATGCTCCAGTTCCAATATTTCTTCGCCCGCAAAGTCATGCTCGCCATGTCCGCCAAAGTTTACGTCGGCTTTCCGGGCGGTTTCGGCACCATGGATGAGCTCAGCGAGATCCTCGTGCTTATGCAAGAAGGCAAAATGCCCAAAATGCCAGTTTATCTTTTTGGCAAAAGTTTTTGGCGCCCGCTCGACAAATTCTTCCAAAGTAAAATGCTCCCGCTTGGCCTAATTAGCAAAAATGACCTTAAGATTTACAAAATTACAGATGATGTTGAAGAAATTGTCAGGGCCGCGAATAAGATCGGTCATCCGCCCATCCGCACCAACTATTACGATGGTTTCACCAGCGAATTGAACGAAAAATTCGGCCTTTCCGACGAAGAAAAAGTCATCAAATAGGCCAGAAATGGTAAGAAACGGTCATTTGTGCAAAGATCTCCAAAATTCACTGAAAATCCCTGAAAATCCCTGAAAATTCATCGAATTTTTGCTCAAAATCCCCAAAATAAGCATTTTCTATTGACATAAGCACTTTTGTGTGATAAAATAGAAAGAAGGGGGACTGTATTTTAGCAACAATTCTGCACCCCTATGAGAGGAGGAGTAAGGATGAAAAGGATAAAAAGTGCAGAATTTGAAGAAAAACCAAGGGAAGTGATCTATAACTTCCGTGCATTAGAGGAAAGCTTGGTGCCAGAGGAACGCATTTGTGCGATTCTCGACGCGCCACCGCTTGAATTGACCTGGACCGTGGCCTCGTCGGGAATCAGAGCGCAAGGCGAGATTTGCGACCCAGAAGGCAAGATTAGTATTTGCGACATTCCGGACGGTTGCAGTGGTTATCATCCGCGCATTGCGCAGCTGCTCAACAATGACGACCTGTGCCATAAGCTCTGGCGGATTGACATTTATCGGCATTGCGTACGGCTACACTACTATTGTGTCGTCGAGAAGAAGACGGAGTCAGCAGCTGAGCGAGCAGCAACAGGCGATGACGAATCGACCGTCAGCCAAGGCGCACCGACCAAAGATAAGCGGAAAAAGACAGCGGCAGATGGCAGGGAAATACCGTGCCTGCATAGTAGTATCGTCACAATCGATACCTCGCGGACTTGCTATTTTGGCATGTTCGTCAAGATCAAGAGCTTCGCGGGTTATCCAGAACGTCATCGGCTTTGCGAATACACCTACGATCCAAAGCGGTATTGTATGATGTGCACACTAGCCGACATTGACTTGCGGCGCTATAGTACTAAATCTCGCGACACTTTTCTCTGCTGTAACTAAGTCATGAGTAGGAGCCGGCGTTTTAGCCCAGCAACAAAAGATCAATAGCATAGGCTACAGCCAACGCTAAGTTCAAAACCGGCGGTCTTCATCCAACCGCCCAAAAACGTACTAGGTTCACTAGTGCGTTTTTCAGGTTTCGAAACCCCTAGCATTGCTCCGTTTCGAGCGCATTTCAGCTACTTGTCAAGCCAGCATCTCTTAGAATTTCCCACATCGCGATCGCCGCTGCTACTGAGACGTTGAACGACTCCTTCCGCCCATACATTGGAATTTCAAGAAAATACTCGCACGCCGTTCGAATTTCCGCTGGAATCCCCGCCACCTCTTCGCCTAGAATCAAAATCGCCTTACGCTCATTGTTAATCTTCGCCCCATCGTCGTCAAAACTTGCATCGCTAACCTCTTTTTTCTGTCCAGACAATAATTCTCGCATTTTTTCCGACCCGAGTTCAACTCGCTGAGCCTCTTCTGTGGGCGCTAAATTATTCTCCAGCCCCAAGATCAGCGCCCCATTGTCCCGCTCATTTTCGAGCCAAGTCGCTAAGTCGTCCACATTTTCGCGCCGCACCATCTCCTCCGCGCCCAGCGCCGATTTTGCAATCTGATGGTTCAGCTTCTCGCGCAGGTGTGGCAGCAGCGTCGGGTCATCATAGCGCGGTGTATAGCCCGAAAAAATCACCCGCTCTACACCTAGCCCCTCCGCCGTACGCAAAATCGCCCCGACATTATAAGTCGAACGAATGTTATGCAAGACCAAAGTCAACTTCATATCCATATTATATCATAAAATTGCAAAATTACATTTTACACCATCGTACAAGCATGAATTGACCTGCCCATTGACAGGATGGTAACCTATGCGTATATATAAGATATGGGCAGTTTGACCCATGTAAATTATATTCTAAAATCCTTCAGTGGCTTATTACACAATCCTCTTATGGTCAGAAATGCTAGGAGATTACGTAATAAGCTAAAAATCCAAAATCAAAAGGAGGTGATAGCATGAAAAGCGAAGCCCAAACTATGCAGCGCAATACCAAAGAGACGCCTTATGGAACTACGATAGTAAGCGGAAAAATACTTGAATGTACTCTTGAGGATATGGGATCATGTCAGGCAGACTTTTCTCAGGCAGCTTGCGCATGCGGATCAGGCGGCGGTGGTTGTAGCAATGGCTACAGCAGATATAGCAGAGCTACATGCATGTAGATAATACCAAGCATTTTATTCTTTGCATCATGAAGCTCTTGGGTCCAAAACGGTCGGCTGATTCTAGCCGGCCTGTTTTACAGTCTTTTCCCGGTAAAATCCCTGAAATTATGCTATAATCTCTCTATGGATAGATATGACCCGCTGAAGATTGAACAAAAATGGCAAAAAATTTGGGATGAAACCAAGGCTTATCAGGCTGGACCGATCGATGAGTCTAAGCCGAAGAAATACCTCGCCGAAATGTTCCCCTATCCCTCGGGCGCCGGGTTGCATGTTGGCCACGTCCGTAATTTCACCATCGTTGACGTCCTCACGCGGTTCTATCTTCAGCAGGGCATGAATGTACTCCGGCCGTTCGGCTACGACACTTTTGGCCTGCCGGCCGAGAATTACGCTATCAAAACCGGTATTTCGCCTCAGGCAGCCACTGCCGCTAACATCAAAAACTTCCGTAAACAAGCCAAAAAACTCGGCTACGCCGTCGACTGGAGTCGCGAAATTAACACTTCTGACCCAGAATATTATCGTTGGACTCAGTGGTGCTTCCTGCAGCTTTATAAGGCTGGGCTGGCTTACCAGAAAGAAAGTTATCAATGGTGGTGCCCAGTTGATAAGACCGTGCTTGCGAACGAACAAGTCGAGGGCGGCAAATGCTGGCGCTGTGGTTACGAAGTCGAAAAGAAGAAAATGAAACAGTGGTTTTTCAAAATCACCGACTACGCCGACGAACTTTTGCATGATATCGACCAACTTGACTGGCCCGACAAGATTAAGACTATGCAGAAAAACTGGATCGGCCGCAGTGAAGGCGCCGAAATCCGCTTTGAGATCGACGGCGGACCGCGTTTTATGGGCGAGCCGCTACGTGAGGATAAGCCCTTCACTAAGCGTCGTACGATTCAGGCTTATGTTTATAATCCCGCGACCGATAAATATCTCGCCATCCGCTACTACAAAATGCCCGTTGTTTCGCCAGTGATTGGCGGCATCGAAGACGACGAGGACCCTGAGACGACCGCGCGCCGTGAAGTACGAGAAGAGACTGGCTACAAGAATCTCAAGTTTGAAGCAATCCTTGGCCAATACCGCGCCGAATTCTATGCTGCGCATAAGGAAGTCAACCGCGACATTGAGGCCACACAGGTCTATTTCACGCTCGAAAACGAAGAACGCGACGAGGTTTCAGCCGAAGAACAGGCTACACAGGATACACTCTGGCTCACGCGCGACGAACTGATTGGTGATAATGATAATCGCATGCACGCCGAAATCGAACTCGGCTTCGCCCGCATCGACCGACTAACTGCGACGAGAAACGGTAATGACATGTCGACGCAGGCTGGCGTGTCAGGTGTTTCTAAGACCATCCGCAGCGCCACGAGCGAGGAAAAGGCGGCTTCCGCCCGTAACGACAGGCCGGAAGAACGCCGGGTCGCAGAAACATCTGACAGCCAGCCTGCATTGAATGATATTACCGTCTTTACCACTCGCCCTGACACTATCTTCGGCGCCACTTTCCTCGTCCTTGCCCCTGAGCACCCTATGGTGAAGCACCTCGTGAACAGCGAAACTCGCCAGAAAGTTGACCAATATCGCACCGCCTCGCTCAAAAAATCCGAGATTGAGCGCCAAGAGAACAAGGACAAAACTGGTGTTTTCACGGGTAGCTATGCTGTCAACCCTGCCACCGGCGCCAAAATGCCGATTTGGGTGGCCGATTATGTTCTGATGGGTTATGGCACCGGCGCGATTATGGCCGTTCCCGCCCACGATGAGCGCGACTTTGCCTTTGCCGAAAAATTCGACCTGCCAATTATTGAGGTGGTCGAGAAGCCAGAGAATTCCGATGATGCCGGGCGCTGCTACCATGGCGAAGGCCAACTGGTTAATTCCGGCAAATTTAACGGTAAGAATAGTAGCGACGTGCGCGAAGAAATCGTCGCTTGGCTCGAAGGTATGGGCGTTGGCCAGCTAAAGACGACCTATCGCATGCGAGACTGGCTGATTTCTCGCCAGCGCTACTGGGGCTGCCCAATCCCCATTGCTTATGACAAAGACGGCCGTGCTCATCCGATCCCCGAGGACCAACTTCCCGTCATGCACCCGGAAATTACCGATTATCAGCCGGACGACTCTGGCCGTTCACCGCTTGCCAAGGCAGAGGATTGGCTTGAAGTTACTCTGAAAGATGAAAATGGTAATGACATTGTCTGTACGCGCGAGACCGACACGCTCGACGGTTATGCTTGTTCGAGCTGGTATCTCTGGCGCTACACTAGCCCGCACGATGCAGAGGCCGCCTGGGACCCCGAAGCGATCAAATATTGGGCCCCGACCGATATTTACGTCGGCGGCGACCACGCCGTGGCGCACTTACTCTACGTGCGTTTCTGGTGCAAATTCTTCGCTGACCAAGGTTATCTACCATTCCGCGAGCCGATTAAGCAACTGCTCTATAACGGCTACATCAACGCCCCCGACGGCAAGAAGATGAGCAAAAGCAAGGGTAATGTCATCGACCCGCTTGAGGTGATCGACAGCGGCTATGGCGCTGACACGCTGCGCACCTACGAAATGTTTATCGGCCCTTATGATCAAGATGCCGCCTGGGATACTAAAGCCATTGGCGGTGTCTACCGTTTCCTGAATCGCTGCTGGACGCTGTGTTTCGACGGCGACGCTGTGGCCTCTTTTCGGGAATCTCCGGAATCGTCTGATGACAAGGAGGCAAGAACGGCTGATGCTTTGCGAGAGAGACTAAAAGAGCAGCCAGCTGGCTGCGATGAACGAGAGCCCCGTGAAGACGGGCGCTCGAGTGAGGCTCTCGAAGAAAGCGATAGCCGTTCTCGGCATTCTTTGCGTCATAAGACGATCAAAAAAGTCACCGAAGACCTCCACCGCCAAAGCTTCAACACTGCCGTCGCCGCTCTCATGGAATTTGTCAACGAACTCTACAAGACTGGCGCCAAAAAGGATGATGTCGTGGCGCTAGCCAAGCTCCTGAAGCCTTTCGCGCCTCACCTTGCTAGCGAAATGCTCGAGCACCTCTCCGCTGATGATACTTGGCCAACTTGGGACGAAAAATATCTCGTCGCCGACGAAGTTGAACTGGTGGTCCAGGTGAACGGCAAACTGCGCGCACGTCTGAAGGTGAAAGCCGACGACCTCGCGGACGAAGAATTGTTGAAAAAATATGCCCTCGCCGACGAAAATGTCCAAAAATACACCGCCGACCGCGAAATTCGCAAAGTCATCGTGCCAAAAGGCGCCAAATTGATTAACATCGTAGTCTAAAAATTTGGAATCGGCAGCCCCAATCGTTAGCTAACCAGGATATTCAAAAAACTAAAGTCTCGGAGTGCTACCGGCGCCGAGATTTTAGCTAGAATTACGAAATTGAGCGGTCATAACCTACCCTATCTTTCCATTATAGCACACATCGTCTAAAAAGTCAATACTTTTCTGCAAAATTGGCCCAAAAAGCAACAGAAGTAGCAGAAGACCGACAAAATTTCACAAATCTTCGCAGCTTTTAGTAAAGCTTTACATCCGGCAATAATTGCGATTCTGCGCTCAAAATGCTACAATATGGTTATTAACCTTTCTGAGTCGGTTGATTCAGTTCAGGCTAAAAAACAATAAGGGGGTGTATCTTAATGATTATTGAAATTTTGGAAAAGGTTGTCTGGGCTATTTTTGCTGGAGCCGCCGGCTTTATCGCGGGATGCTTTTATGGCAAAAAGCAGAAGTTGCAAGGGCGTGACAAACTTTTGTCGCTTCACGCAGAACGCGAAGCTGCGGCCGGCGTCCTACACCGTCTAGCAGATTTTCTCGACACCTACGCTGAGGATTTATCGCGCGTCATCTTTGAAGATGACGATGAATCTAATGAGACGGACGAGGACTGGACGGATTCCGTTTATTTGGGCGAAATTGCCAATCAAGACAGAATTGCCAACGAGGATGACACAGACCTCATCTGCAGCTACGTCGACGAGGGCATTTTGCTGAAGCCAGAAAACGCTGTGGACCTCGACGCTGCTGACTTGGCAGAGATTGAGGAAGCGCTTCATGGCTTCAACGCCGGATAAACATTGCCATTTTTTCTTTTTCATAATTTTTTCTTTCCTTTTATTTTTTGTACGTTGTTGGGCCCTAGAAGCCAAAACAACACCCGGCCGGCCCTCATGGACCGGCCACCTTCCTCCTAGCCTCTCTCGGGATAGCATCTTCAAGATCTCTAACCTGAGACGGATTAAACATCTCATAATCTCCTATATATCTAACTCGTGGCGGGTATATGGATGTCGGGATTGGGTCTTTGAGGTCTGCAGCTCTCGATGGCTACTATTGGACCTTGACCTCCTATCCATCTGAATTCTACTCATATCTCCTTCATTTTAATAATGCTAACATTATCCCGTCATACGATGGTCTTTATCGCTGGTTAGGCTTTACGGTCCACAGAAGCGGGTACTTCTTTTTACACCTATACTATAAAATCATAACAACTCTAAATCTTCCTATATATCTAACTCGTGGCGGGTATGTCCAGTTAAATACCGGCTCTTTAAGAAATGCGGTTGGCGCTGGACTCAATTGGTCTATGACGGCTTATGATTCTGCCAGCCATGCATACTATCTATATGCTAGCAGTAATGCTTATGCTTCCGATAGTGATAATCGTTTCTATGGCTTAACGGTCCGGTTCTTTTTATTACTATGAAACATAACCAATTCTCCTATATATCTAACTCGTGGCGGGCTTATAAATCTTAAGGTTGGAGCAATGAAATACGCTGGCTATATCGGTGCATATTTACCTAGCAGCGCCCATTCAACTTCGAGTCACGTAGCTAGTTTGCGTATAAACAATATTTATATTTTTCCATCGGACGGGTATGATCGACTTTTTGGCTTTACGGTCCAACTTGTTCCCAAGGGATGAGTTCAGGACAACCTGCTTCTGTATAATTTCTCAGATTCTCACTTAGCAACCCCGACCGCAAAGCCACCCCAGCGGCCAACATTATTGTCTGCAGAATAGACATTTGTGCCATTGAAAGCGAGATGATATGCGGCCAACCCAGACCCGTAAGCAACTGCCGACCAATAATCGCCACGATAGCTGGCATTTCTCAACGAACCAGTAGTCATAAGAACTACCCCGCCACGAGTTAGATATATAGGAAGATTACTAGAGATTTATAGAGCTCAAGAAATCTAGTCCAAAATCCCCTTGTTCTCCGCCATAAAATATGATAGAATTAACGATAGAATCTTCATATAAATTTAAGGAGCATTATGCCTGAACCTAAAAAACAGAGTAGCCCGCGCAAAACCGGCCTACGTCGCAGCCATCTTCGGCTCAAACTGGCTCGCTCGGTGAACCGCTTTTCTCCAGTTAAAGCCTTTGAAACTGCTAAGAAAACCCCGAACCTCAAGGTTAAAACTGTTAAGCCGGCGCGTGAGATGAGTGTCAAAGCGACCAAAAAAGCCGCCAAAGCTGGTACGAAAAAGTCGACTACGACAAAAATCACTAAGAAAACTAAATAAAAGGGAAGGTATATGGCTAGTAATCGGCACCTGGGTAGAATCATTGTTTTGCAAAGTTTGTACGAATATGAATTTCGGACTCAAGCTGGCGATGCGACCGCCGACATTGATACTATCGTCGCCAAAAATATCGAGCCATATGCCAAAGCGCTTGGAGACACTGAGTTTGTCTACGCTCTTGCTCGCGACGTCACGAGCAAGTTTGCTGAACTGGACGAGGTGCTTCAGCCGCTTGCCCCAGAGTGGCCTCTGTCCACGGTAGCGGCAGTCGACCGCAATATTTTGCGTATCGGTTTATTCGAATTAGTAAATCGCGCCGAAACCGTCCCGCCCAAAGTGGCAATTAACGAAGCCGTCGAGCTGGCTAAGGGCTTTGGCTCAGACAGCTCGTCCAAATTCATTAACGGCGTCCTCGGTACTGCCTATCGTCAAATCTATGAAGGAGGAGCGCTCGGAGAGGAGCAAAATGACCAAGAAAAAGCAAAGTCGTCAAAGTCGCAGCAGAAAACAACAGCAGATTCAGCAGAAGTTGCAAAAGACTCAGCCCAGCCAGAAACCCAAGCGGCGTAGCCGCCCAGCCCGAGTCCGAGCTTTAGCGCGGGCGGATAAAAAGCCGGCGCTTAAGAAAGTTGAGCAGCCGATAGCTGCCTCTATTGCGACGATACATGAGCCAGTCGAGCCAGCCCTGTCAGGTCAACGGTCAGGAGAACAGACGCAAACTCGGGCAAACGATCCGGCACGTAGCCAGACCCAAGTACAAACAAAAGAGCGCAAGGTCCCCGAGGCTCTGCCGCTCAAGAACGAACAAGAACGCACCAATGCTGTCTCGCGTTTTACAGCCCGTGTTTTTAAGCGTCCAGCTATCCAAGAAGTTGTGCGTGAGCCGACCGCTGGCGGTATTGTCTTCCGCAGTAGTAAGGACAATCAAGACATCGAAATCCTACTCATCCAGGATTCGAAAGGGCGCTGGACCATCCCGAAAGGTCATATCGAGCCGGGCGAAAACGCTAAACAAACTGCCATTCGCGAAATTGGGGAAGAATCTGGTCTTTTTCACATCAAAGTTTTGACTTGGCTAGGCAAGATTCATTTTCAATATCGCCGCGTCAACAAGCTCGTTCTGATGACCACTCAAATTTATCTCGTACGGGCGCTCGATGACGCCGAGATTCCCACCAAAGAAGAGTGGATGAAGGGGATCAAGTGGTTTAAGTTCAACGATGCTTTGGACGCCATCGAATATGAAGACATTGAAAAGCTGATGCTGCTTGCGCGTAACAAAATTAGACAAGGAATTTAGGAGGAATATGACACCAGACCAGAAACAAGCCTACCAAGATTTTGCCAAAGAGAAACTCGGCTTTGAGTTTCACGACATTGACCTACTTATTACGGCGCTCACCCATCGTAGCTACGTCAACGAGCACAAAAAGAGTGTCAAAGAGCATAATGAACGCCTTGAATTCCTCGGCGATGCTGTGCTCGAACTTGTGTCTTCGGACTTTTTGTACCGCAACTACAACGAGCCCGAGGGCATTATGACAGCCTGGCGCTCCGCCTTGGTCCGCACCGAAAGTATTGGTGAATCGGGCGAGGCACTCGGCTATGAACCGCTCGTCCGTCTCTCGAAGGGTGAAAAACATGGCTCCGCTCGGGCACATGCTTCAATTCTCGCTGATTGTTTTGAAGCTGTGATCGGCGCGATTTATCTCGATCAAGGCTACGATACCGCTAAGGCTTTCATCGACAAATGGATTCTGGTCAAAATCGACCGTATCCTCGCTGACGGCTCTTGGCGTGACCCAAAGTCCTACCTGCAAGAACTTGCCCAGCACAACGATGGTGCTACTCCGAACTACAAAATTCTCGCTGAAGAAGGTCCTGACCATGATAAAACTTTTACCGTCGGTGTTTATGTCGCTGGCCAGCTCAAAGCCGAAGGTAGTGGCCATTCTAAGCAAGAAGCCGAGGGCAAAGCCGCTGCCGAAGCCGTGAAGGGATATCTCAAGGCCGGTCTCGGCGCTAAATCGACCAAATAATAGAAAAATACTAGTCGAGAAATTCTTGCTTCTAAGCCTACTTTACAATCAATAGAAACTTTGCTATAATTACAGGAATAAATAATTAAGGAGCAAAAATGCTAGCGATTCGTATGCAGCGTAATGGCCGCGTGCACCTTCCAGTGTACCGGATAGTCGTCCAAGAAGCGCAGCGCCACCCACTTTCGGGTCGTGTTGTGGCCGAGGTCGGCAACCACAACCCCCACACTAAAACCACCGTTCTCGACCGAGAAAAGATCGAGTTCTATCTTAAAAATGGCGCTCAGCCTTCCAGCCGAGTTGCGCGGATCTTGAAGGCCGAAGGCATTAAATTGCCTGACTGGTATAAAGAATCGGCTGAGAAGCATGCCACCGCGAAGCATGCCGACAAGCTGCGCAAGAACCAGCCCAAAGAAGAGCCAGCCGCTGAGGAAAACGCAGCAGCGACCGCTGCTGAAGGCGCCGAGGCCGCCGAAGCGTAGACTTATCGCGGGGCGCTACGGCTGTATAATACACGGCTATATAGTGGCGCGGCAATTCTATCGAGTAAGCATAAAAACTTCTTGTTTTTCGCACACTATGCTATAATATAAGAACATAGCATAACTAATAACTGGAGACCTTATGGCAACTATTGACCAACAATTCGTAGAATATATCGTAAAAACCCTTGTCAACAACCCGGACAAAGTCGTCGTTGATCGTGAGATTGATGAGCGTGGCGTTTTGCTGAGCCTGAGCGTCGATCCAGAAGATGTCGGCCGCGTCATCGGTAAGCGTGGCGCCACCGCCCAGAGCATCCGCACCCTATTACGCGTGCTCGGCACCAAGAACGGCGCTCGCTACAACCTCAAAGTTGTCAACACCGACGACATTGATGGTGACGGACGCGTGCGTGAGACTCGCGCTGATGCTGAAGCCGTAGGTGAACTACGTGCCGATGAGGAGAGCCATGATGCTCCACTCGATGGTGGCGAAAGCGAAGGCCAACTGGCTGAAAAGACTCGCGCCGAGCTCGCCGATCTAGACGATCTCGATATTTAAGCCAAAAGCTAGCCGGAATGAAAAGATGCGCTGTAAAAAGTGCATCTTTTTGGTTTTATGCTATAATAGTTTACAAATCAATGATGCACATTAAACTAAAAAAAGGGGGAATAAGATGTCGGATTTTGCATATTTTAAAGAAAAAGCGCTCAAATCGAAGAGCGTCATCGCCTCAAATTGCCCTAGCCACACTAAAGAAGAGTGGCTGAAGATCTTAGTTCAAAAATCTATAGGACTCAAACGGCCGATCAGCTGGTGTGAGATTAAGACGGACCCGATGATTAACCACGAAGAGATTCTGGAGAAACTAGGGCCGTATGCTAACTATGAACGCCAACTGCCGGGTTATAAAGCTACGATGAAACCAAGGACCAAATCTTACGTTGAATCGTATCTCTAGATGACTTTTCGGGCTTTGAACAGTCACACTAAATGCGAAAAACAGGCGCAAGCATTAATCAGGCAAAAATCATTGATTTTTGGGATGTTTGTAGTGAACATCCCATTTTCCATAGAAGCCAATGTAGAACCCGTCCACAATACTTAGAAAATGTTGTAAAAAACACAACGCACTTTTCCACCAAAATAACAGGGATAAAATCCAAAATGTTGTAAAAAATACATAAAATTTTGCCACCAAAAATTGCCCATTTTACTAAAAAGTCTTGCCGAAAAAATTAAATTCCGCTATACTAAGAACAGTTCGAAAGAACATATGGCTAACTGCGAGGCCAACGATTAAGTTGAGAGCTTATGTGTTCAAAAAACTACCCTTAGAGTTGAGATATGGGTGGTTTTTTGTTTATGTTATCCAGAAATTACAAGGCTCGCCTCCAGCGGCGAGCCTATACGGCTAGATCGGATCGACCAAATCTGACCAGATGTCCAACAGGTCAACCAAATCAACTGCGTCTAGTTCTTCCAGGCGTGACTTCACCTCACTTTCAGCCTGTTGGAGACTCAGCTCTGTTATGAGAGTGGACTCATGAATGGCATGCTTACCTTGAGATGAAACATACGCCACCCAAGTTGCGTTATCAACAGCATAGCTGACGCGTGGTCGGTGCATCATATCCTTATACCGGCAAATCTTACACGAGCCATCGGTAGTTAGCACGGTATAGCGATCATCGGCGACATTAAACTCAAAGTCGTATTCACCGTCTGGTGCCGTCTCCTCGACCAAATCAGCAACTTCCAGCTCCACAAAATCCGTGTTTGGTACGAACTTGGTGGACTTACGCCCTTCACGAGTGCCTAGCAGTAGCCAGCCGTGGGTCTGGTCAAGCCCTCGGCGATAAGTGTCGCCAGCAATATAAATACGTGAGTTGGAGGTTGCAGGCGTTGACCCTTTAAGCAACACTTTCCAATCACCGGTCGAGAAAACCGTTCCACCTTCGCTGGTGCATTCTGCTACCGACAGGCCATCGGGCAGCATTGAATAGCCGCCGACAATTTGGCGGTCCCTAATCTCCAAGCCGACTTCTGTAATGAACTTCCCCATATTTATTACCCCCTTTCATTTTTTCAAAATATGGGCTTACCAACGCCCAAAAAGGCGTCATACTATCCATTATAGCACACATCGTTAAAAAAGTCAAGGATTTTTCGCTAAGACTACTCAGATTGTGAGAATTGGTCCTGCTTTTATATGAAAAAAACTGGCAAAATTGGCCAAAATCACCCTTGAATTCCGTGCAAAAATCGATATAATTAGATACAAGAAGTAGTGTGTGGTGTTTTTTGTTAGGCCCTAGAGATGGCGACTTAGGGGCGCGGGCACCACAGTAATCTTCGGCGCTGTAAAGATTATCAACACTAAAAGTGAGGAAACTGTGAGCAAAGCAACCAAATCTCAAGGTCGTGTCTTTTTCACCGAGGGCGACCAAGCGCTTCCGATTCCTGACCTCATCGCACACCAGAAAGATAGCTGGGAGGATTTTGTGCGTTCGGGTCTGCGCGAAGTGTTCAACGAACTAAACCCCATCGACGACTACACTGGCCAGAAACTGTCGATGCGCTTCAAAGACTATTATTTCAAAGAGCCAGCCGAGGACGAAAAGACCGCGAAATACAATCTTTCGACCTACGCTGCGCCGCTTCACGTGCAGGTGGAGCTAACCAACAAGGTCACCGGCGAAGTGAAGGAGCAGGATATTTACTTCGGTGATTATCCTTGGATGACCGACCGCGCGACTTTTATTATTAACGGCACCGAGCGCGTCGTGGTCTCGCAACTGATTCGTTCGGCTGGCGTCTTTTTCACGGCTGACGAAGTGGCTGGCCGCCGCTACTATGGCGCCAAAGTAATCCCCGGTCGCGGCGCTTGGCTTGAGTTTGAAACTACGACCAGTGGCTGTATTAACGTCAAAATTGACCGTCGTCGCAAAATCCCTGTCACCACCTTCCTACGCGCACTTGGCGTCGCGAAAGATGATGAAATTCGCGCCCAATTTGCCGGAGTTGACAACGGTGCGATCAGCTACATCAATGCTACGCTCGACAAAGACACTACAACCAGCCAATCTGCTGCCTTGCTCGAAGTTTACCGCCGGCTCCGCCCAGGCGACTTGGCAACTGTCGACAACGCTAAGTCAATGATTGAGCGCGCTTTCTTCGACTATCGCCGCTATGATTATTCACGCGTCGGTCGTTTCAAGCTTAATCGTCGCCTTGGTTTCGATACGCCAAATGACGCCGCGCATCGCACCTTGCAGATGAAAGATTTGATCGCGATTATCAGCGAGATCATTCGTCTGAACAATACCCAAGAACCAGCCGACGATATCGACTCACTCTCGAACCGCCGTGTGAAACTGGTCGGCGAACTTGTTCAGCGCCAATTCCGCCTCGGTATGTTGCGACTACAACGCAATATTCTCGACCGCATGTCGATGGTCTCGCCTGAAGACGTCACCCCTTCGCAGCTCTTGAACTCGCGCCCAGTCGTGGCCGCCGTGAAAGAATTCTTCTCGAGCTCTCAGCTTTCGCAGCTCATGGATGAAGTCAACGGTTATTCTGAACTTGCTCATAAGCGCCGCCTGTCAAGCATGGGCCCTGGCGGTCTAACCCGTGAACGCGCTGGCTATGACGTGCGCGACGCCCACCCCACACACTACGGTCGTATCTGTACCGTTGAGACGCCAGAAGGCGGCAACGTCGGCCTCGTGCTTAACCTTGCGACCTATGCCCGGATTAACGAGTATGGCTTTATCGAGGCACCATATCGCGTGGTGAAGAATGGTAAAGTGACCGACGAGGTGATTTACGTCGATGCTGCCAGCGAAGATGATATGATTATCGCCGACGCTTCAGCTAAATTGAACGAAAAAGGCGAATTTGTCGAAGAATGGGTTTCAGCCCGCATCAAGGGCCGCCCTAGCCAAGTTGCCTCGAACCTCGTCACGCACGTCGACGCGGCGCATAAGGAGATTCTTGGTACTTCTGCTAGCCTGATCCCATTCGTCGAGAAGAACCGCGTCGACCGCTCGCTCATGGCTTGCGCCATGCAGAAGCAGGCTGTGCCACTACTCAAAACTGATGCCGCAACGGTTGGTACAGGTATCGAGCATGCCGTCGCCATGAATACTTCGCAAGTCGTGATTGCGGAAGCTGATGGCGAAGTGAAGAAGGCCGATGGCATTAGCGTGGTCGTGAAGTACAAAGACGGTGAAAAAGAATATCCGCTTGAGCACTTCGAGAAAACCAACGATGACCGTTGTTATAATCAACGCGTCAAGGTGGTTCGTGGTCAGAAAGTCAAGCAAGGCGACATCTTGATCGAAGGCGCTTCCGTCAATGACGGCGAGTTGGCGCTCGGCAAAGATTTGCTCGTTGCCTTCATGCCATGGCGTGGCTACAACATGGACGATGCTATCGTGATTTCTTCGCGCTTGGTTGAGGATGATAAGCTGACTAGTATCAATATTAAAGATTTTGACGTCGAAGTCCGCGAAACTAAGCTCGGGCCAGAGCAGGTGACGCGTGATATTCCGAACGTACCGGAAAAGAGCCTGCGCCACTTGGGCGAAGACGGTATCGTCGTAGTTGGCTCTGAAGTCCAGCCGGGCGACATCCTGGTTGGTAAAATTACGCCAAAAGGCGAACAAGAACTCAGCTCTGAAGAGCGCCTACTCCGGGCAATCTTCGGCGAAAAAGCTAAAGACGTGCGCGACACTTCAGTTCGTATGAACGGCTCTAGCACCGGCAAAGTGGTTGGCGTACGCGTTTATACTCGCGAACAAGGCCACGAGCTCAAGGCTGGCGTCTTGATGCAAATCAAGATTTATGTTGCAGAAATGCGCAAAATTAGCGTCGGTGATAAGATCGCCGGTCGTCACGGTAACAAAGGCGTGGTTTCACGCATCTTGCCGGTCGAAGATATGCCTTATATGGAAGATGGTACGCCGATTGACGTCTTGCTTAGCCCAATGGGCGTGCCTAGCCGCATGAACCTTGGTCAGTTGTTTGAAATTCACCTTGGCATGGCGGCTCGCGCACTTGGTTATAAAGTTGCTACGCCATCCTTCAATGGTGTGCCGGATGAAGTAATTTCCGAACAACTCGAAAAGGCTGGTTTCGCCCGCGACGGTCGCGTCCAGCTCTATGATGGTCTGACTGGTGAACCATTCAACGAACGCACTAGCGTCGGTGTCATGCATATGCTGAAGCTTCACCACATGGTTGAAGACAAAATCCACGCTCGCTCGACTGGTCCATATACTGCCGTTACTCAGCAACCACTCGGCGGTAAAGCGCAGAATGGTGGTCAGCGCTTTGGAGAAATGGAGGTGTGGGCACTCGAAGCTTATGGTGCCGCCACCGCTTTGCAAGAAATGCTCACGATTAAATCCGACGATGTCTATGGTCGCGCTAAGGCTTACGAATCAATCATCAAACATGAGCCGATTGAGGGGCCAAAATTGCCAGAAGGTTTCAACGTTTTGGTGAAAGAATTCCAGGGTCTCGGTTTGAAGGTTGACTTGCTTGATCATGGCGAATCAGCCGATGCTAGTGAAGTGATCGAGAAAACTTCGCGCGAGATTGAGCGTTCGCAAGATGATCGTTTGATCTACGCCAAGCATGGTCACCAGGATCTCGTAGAAACTTTGGTCGACCTTGATGATGAAGAAGTTAAAGAACTGGAAGATGACGAGGGGATACAAATAACAGAGGCCGAAGGTCTAGGGGATGAGCATGGCGATAATGACTCAGACTTAGATGGTCTTGGAGAGGAGTTGTAAAATGGCTTGGATGGATAATTATATCAGCGCCAACGATTTTGATTCAATTCGTCTTAGCGTTGCTAGCAAAGAGGACATTCTGGGCTGGAGCTACGGCGAAGTCTTGAAGCCGGAAACTATTAACTATCGCACCCAGAAGCCAGAGCGTGATGGCCTATTCTGCGAGCGGATTTTCGGCCCAGTGAAGGATATTAATCCGCACGATTCGAAACTCAAGGGTGTACGCTCACGCGAAGCGGCCGTCGACAAGGAAGGAAACTTGGTGACGAAAAGTATTTCTCGCCGCGAACGTATGGGCCATATCACCTTGGCTGCGCCGGTCGCTCACATCTGGTTTATGCGTGGCACGCCGAGCGCACTGAGCGTTTTGCTGAATTTGACCGTGAAAAACATCGAAAAAGTTGTTTATTTCGCCTCGTACCTAATCGTCGGCGCGAAGGACGAGGAAATTGCCCAGCGTCTTGACGATCTCGAAGCTAACACTGTCGCTGCGCGCGAAGCAATTCGCCTGCGCTACGAAAAAATGGCTGAAGATGCTAGCGCTAATGCTAAAGCACTTGCTGATCAGCAGGCTAAAGAGCTCGAAGAGCTCGAAACCGACTATCTCATGCGCAAGAACGCTCTTAGCGGCCTGCAAAAAGGTGCCGTGATTAGCGAAGCCGCGTATCGCAACCTGCCTGATGATTATGATGAGCTTATCGAAGTTGAAATGGGTGCCACGGCGATTAAGCAACTACTCGACGAGATTGATCTCAAATCTATGATCGACGAATTGCGTGCCGAAGTTGCCGAAACCAAAGGGCAAAAGCAAAAGCGTATCATGAAGCGTCTCAAGGTGCTTGAAGGTATGGAAGCCGCTGGCATCAAACCAATTGACCTCATCATGACAGTTGTGCCAGTCATCCCGCCTGATCTGCGCCCGATGATTGCTCTCCCTGGTGGTCGTTTTGCCACTTCGGACCTGAACGATCTCTATCGCCGCGTGATTAATCGCAACAACCGTTTGCGCAAGCTGATCGAGCTCAACGCTCCAGCCGTCATCCGACACAATGAAATGCGTATGCTGCAAGAGGCGGTCGACGCTTTGATCGACAACTCAGCTGTGCATGGTAGCCGCAGTGCTAGTGCACAAAACGGTCGTCGCAAGCTCAAGAGCATTTCTGATCTCCTGAAAGGTAAACAAGGCCGTTTCCGCCAAAACTTGCTCGGTAAGCGCGTTGACTATTCTGGTCGCTCGGTCATCGTGGTCGGTCCAGAACTCAAACTCAATGAATGTGGCCTGCCAAAACAAATGGCGCTCGAACTTTTCAAACCATTTGTGATTTCTTGGCTCATGGCGAACGAACACGCTGCTAATATTCGCACCGCTACACGTATGATTGATGCTGGCGAAGCGATTGTTTGGGACGGCCTAGACGAATGCATTAAGGGCAAGTATGTCCTCCTAAACCGCGCTCCGTCGCTTCACCGTCTTTCGGTCCAAGCCTTCCAACCTAAGCTGATCGATGGTAAAGCTATTCAGCTTCACCCACTCGTCGCTTCCGGCTTCAATGCGGACTATGATGGTGACCAGATGGCGGTCCATCTGCCGCTCTCCGACGCTGCTCAAGCCGAAGCGCGCGAGCTCATGTCGGCCGGCAAGAACTTGCTCAAACCGGCTGATGGCGCTCCAGTGCTAGCGATTTATCAAGACGTCGTGCTCGGTATCTATTATCTCACCTACGATAAACCTGGCACCGATACTGAGGAAGTTAAGCCCTTCAGCTCAATCTATGAAGCCGAAATGGCCTACGACCAAGGTTTGATCACCCTGCAAACTCCGATCCGCGTTTTTGCTAAGAAGGAAATTCGCAACACCACACTCGGTCGTGCGATTTTCAACGAAGTCTTGCCGAAGGAATATGCATACGATAACTCGGTTCAGACCAGCAAGCAACTTAAACACGTGATGGCTGAAATTTTCGACCAATACGGTGCCGAAACTATGGTGAAAACTGCTGACGCTGTCAAGAACCTCGCCTTTGAGTATGAGACCATCGCATCAGTTTCAACCGCCAAGGATGACTACCCGACCTATCCAGAAATCGACGAATTCATCGCAGAAGGTGATGCTAAGACTGCTTTGATCCAGGAACAATTTGACCAAGGCCTCGTGACGGAAGAAGAACGCTATAATCTCACCGTCAATAACTGGCGCGATATCGACAAGAAGATTTCTGATTTCTTGAAGAGCAAACTCGCCAGCATGGATACTGACATTGCAGTGATGGTGAACTCCGGCGCCCGTGGCTCGATCAGCAACATTAAACTTGCTTCCGCCGAAATCGGTATCATGGTCGACATTAACAACAACGAAATCGAGCTCCCAGTCAAGAGTAGCTATAAGAAAGGCCTCAACACCCTCGAGAGCTTTATTGCGACCCGAGGTGCGCGCCAAGGCCAGGTGTCAACGGCGCTTCGTACCGCCGACTCGGGCTACCTCACCCGCCGTCTGGTTGACGTGGCGCAGGACGTCTTCACCACCGACGAAGAGGCTGAGGACCCTGGCTTCGAAGTCTTCCGCAAGGAGAGCGAATATACCGGTATCGGCTTTGCCGCCCGCATCGCTGGCCGCTACACCGCTGCGCCGGTCCCAGGCTACGTTGACGCTGATCAACTGATTAGCCAAGAAATTGCCGATCAGATCGAGCGTGACGATAAAATCGAAAGTGTGAAGATTCAATCCGTACTTACGACGACTGCCGTTAATGGTGTGCCGCGTAAGAGCTACGGTGTTGACATGTCGACCCGCGTGCTAGTCGAAGCGCATCAGCCAGTCGGTGTGATCGCCGCACAATCACTCGGTGAACCTGGTACTCAGCTGACGCTTGATACCAAACACGGTTCTGGTGTGGCTGGTTCCGGTGCCATCGCTCGCGGTCTTCCGCGTGTTGAGGAGCTTCTTGAAGCCCGCGCACCAAAAGGTCAAGCTTATGTTGCGCCGGTCGCTGGCCGTGTAGAAATTTGGGAAGATGGTAATAAATATATTGTCCAGATCACACCTGACTCCGGTGAAACTACTCGCATGGAGCTGGGCGGTCGCACACCTCGCGTTAAGGATGGTGCTAGCGTCAAAGCTGGCGACGTGCTGGCCGACAAGGGTGATGGCAAAGAACCGCTGATCGCTATGACGGATGGTATCGCCGAGCTAGTTGAAGGTGCAATCGTCATCGTCGCCGAAGCTGGCGCTGCTGTCAAGGTTGAAATCCCGAACGAAGCCGAAATTCTTGTCCACAGTGGCGACGTGCTTGAAGCGGGCGATCGTCTGACGACTGGTTCTTTGAACCTCCAAGATTTGCTGAAGCACAAAGGTGCCGAAGAAACTGCGCGCTACATTATGAATGATGTGATCGCCGTGTACGCTGCGCAAGGACACGAAATCTCGGCGAAACACCTTGAAATTATCGTCCGCCAGATGTTTAGCCGCGTCATGATCGATGAAGCTGGTGATTCAAGCTTCGTTTCGGGTGACATCGTCTCGCGCGCTGCGATCGTGGCCGAAAACAAGCGCCTCAAGGAAGCCGACAAAGAGCCCGCTACCTACGAGAACTTGTTGCTCGGTATCACCAAGGTTTCCATCTGGTCCGATTCATTCCTCTCCGCGGCGTCCTTCCAGGATACCACCCGCGTCTTGATCAATGCCGCCATCAATGGTCGCGTCGATCACCTCAACGGCTTGAAGGAGAATGTGATTATCGGCCGCAAGATTCCAGTCGGTACCGGCGTGAAGCCGCTTGCGCTCACTGACGCTGAAGAGCAAGAGGTCGCCGACGAAACTGTCGACATGGCTTCGAGCGTGCCTTCGGCCGAAGACATTGCCGAAATGTAAACGGTAAAGACGCCTATCAAATACCCGCTAGCCTAGCTGGCGGGTATTTTGCTCAAGGTTAGCCAACGCATCCAACAAATATTGCCCAAACCGTCCGCCGAAGTGAAAGCGGAGAATACAAGAGGGCCAAATCAAAACATCTCCGAATCTCCTATATATCTAACTCGTGGCGGGAGCCTTGACCTTAGCACTGGCTCGCTTTGGTATGCTGGGTTTGTCAGTCGAGGTTGGAGTGGCTCGCCCGCCGATCTCAATTCATATGCCTACAATTTGCACGTCGATCAAGGCATTATTTATCCCTCCAGCAGTAGCAGTCGTCGTTTTGGCTTTACGGTCAGAAACGAACTGTGCCAATAACATAGGTTTATTCGGCCGAAGTTTTAAAATCTGCCAAAAATACTTAAAACCGCTCAAAATCCGCCAAAAACTATTGACAAAAATGATAAAGTGTGATACAATGGAAGGAAGAGGTTGCGTCAGACCTTGAAAACTGACGAGAGATGCTATTTAAAGGGCCTATTTTTATCCAAAATAGTTTGGAGAAGCTAGAGCCAAAAAATGAAAAGGAGGGAAATAGCATGAAAAAGATTTTATTAATGATGTTGGCGTTTGCGGTTATAGTTTCTGCGGGAGCTTGCTCATCGCGGCCCAAAGTCGCTACGGATAGCGATAAATCCGAGACAACATCGTCCGACCAAGACGAGTCCGCAGCCAAGCGGGACGAGGATCAGCCTGCCGACCCGAATCTCAACTCTCAGGGTGACAGCATTGCATCCCCCACTGGTGAGAGTCCCAAGTTGGCAGATGCCGACGAGGCTGAGGTGAAGGCGTTCATTCAGTCGCAGCTCGAAGCCAATGCGGCGGGATTGCAGGATTATGTCAAGAATACGCCGTTCGCTGCTGCTATGACTGGGCAGCCTTGCTCGGAAGACGAGGACCCCGTCTATATCGGCGGCTACTTGGCGGTTGAACCGATCCTGAACCGCTGGATTTCCGACCCGGTCGTTGGCGATCAGCGAAACTTCCTTTATATCATCAAGGCGGATGCGGAAAATCCGAAGGATCTCTCGCTCGCCCATCTGCAGCGAGATAATACTCGGATCGAGTATACTCTGGAGGACGGAGAATCCTATCAGCTGATCGTCTACCTGCAGAATAACGTGCGATACGACGAGAAAAATCCGGACGCCGGAGCGATCGAGAACCTCAGCCTGGCGGTGAGCGTTCCGCTCGCGACTTACTCAGGGATCGAGAGTCGGCTAGTGACGATTGTTGGCGGCGAGAACACTGTCCAGTCATCGGACTGTGAAATCGCTCTGACGTCGAAGGAAAAGGCGAAGCTGATTTGGAATGGTGATATTTCGTTCTACGACATGAACGGCAAGCGCACCAAAACAGCCAGTCTCAACCAGCTGCCGAATGCGCACTATGTCGAGGAAGATGAACAGTCTGCCACGATTGACATGTTGGCAGCAGAGCATTATTCAGCCGGTTCGATGGCTTTTCTCGGTTTCGGTTTCACTGTCGCAGCCGAATGACACCCCGTAATCTTAGCAACATCATCGCAACTTATAAAGCCATCTCGAAAGAGATGGTTTTTGCCTGCCAAGCCCTAGAAACAAGCCTATTAACTCTCACTGATCTTCCCAAAATAGACTTCCAGAACACTTTTCAGGTTATTCAATACACCTCCATTTCTCCTATATATCTAACTCGTGGCGGGTATTTGCATTCTGCGTTTGGCTCTTTGAGGGGTATGAGCTTTAATGGTTACTATTGGACGTATATAGCTTATTCGTCGGAGCTTTATGCATATAACGCTTACTTCAATAGCATTGATATCAGCCCGTCGAGTAATAATCACCGGTGGTTTGGCTTTGCGGTCCAGAAGAATCTTGATAAGAAAAATGTTAAACATCTTCTAATCTGCTATATATCTAACTCGTGGCGGTGATATTGATTTGGGAGCTGGATCTTTGCGATATTCTGGAAATCGCGGCCTTTACTGGACGAGCGTATCGTATATGCTTTTATCCCATGCAAATGATACTTATATTAATAGCGATTATATTTATCCGTCAGATAATAGCGGTAGGTATTATGGCTTTACGGTCTGGGGTTGCTAAGCAGGGGCTTTGAAGGACTTTTTATCGGAACAGAATTATCCCAAACTTGTTCTTCAAGAACAAGTTCAATGTGCAACAAAATCCACTGGCTAGGCCGGTGCATGTTTACCTGGAAATACAAAGGTTTTCGCACGAACCGTAAAGCCCACCCAACGATCATCATTATGTGATAGCAGGATGTTATGGTCATTAAAATAAAAGTAGTATGCATAGCGCTTAGACGCAAGCGTAGCGCTATTCCAATAGTGACCAGTGACGCCCGCGCCATATAGGGAACCCGTCCACATATTGATTTGTCCGCCACGAGTTAGATATATAGAAGAATTGGTTATGTTTTGTATTAAAAATAATAGAAATAGTCCGGGACGTAAAGCCAAAATGAAGATCGTATTCGCTCGACGGAGAAATAGTATTGCCGTCAATATGGAAAGCAAAAGTATATAGTGGAGAAATATAAGCTACACTAGACCAATCTAAAGCATCAAATCCCGCACCTCTCAAGGAACCAGTATTCCGCATCAACAACCCGCCACGAGTTAGATATATAGGAGATTACTAGATGTTTAGTTTAGCTTTCTGATTCACGTTTTAGTACCGAAGGAATTATTGTAATACAGTTCTATACCTAGTTTTGCTTGTGTTTTGATTCAGTTTTTCTAAGTTCGCTTCTAGTGCTAGACCATCCGCAGCGCCACGAGCGAGGAAAAGGCGGCTCGACCCTGTGACGACAGGTGTCGAGAACGCCGGGTCTAGCACAGAAGACGAACTAGAAAAAGTAAATAGATAAAGCAAATAGATAAAGCAATCAAAACTACGGTATAGTCTGTATTACGCTATGCATTTTTCAGTACAAAAACATGAATCGAGAAACCAATCATGCTATAATACCCTTATGGATACCCTCTCACTCCTCCTCAACCTCGTCACCATTGCTCTTTTGCTATTCTTGCTCACCCGTAAATCCAGCCCGAGCCGTGATCTATCCGACCTCACCGAACGCATCATCCGTGTCGAAGGCGAACTTGACAAATTGACACCCAAAATCGAGAACGCTTTTCGTGAAAATCGCCGAGAAATCGCCGAAAGTTTGCACAATATCCAACGCACCCTAGATACTCGCGTAAAAACCTTACAAGATGATAATGCGAAAAAGCTTGAAGAAATGCGTCTCACGGTCGACGAAAAGCTCCAAAAGTCCGTCGAGCAGCGCTTCAACCAAAGTTTCAAGCAAATTTCCAGCCAGCTCACTGAAGTCTATCAGGGCCTCGGCGAAATGAAAACTTTGGCTAGCGGCGTGGGCGATTTGAAAAAAGTTATGGAGGGCGTCAAAACCCGCGGAATTTACGGTGAGGTGCAGCTAGGTAATTTGATCCAAGATTGCCTAGCACCTGAGCAATATGAGGAAAATGTGATTACTAAGGCTGGCAGTAACGATCGGGTCGAATTTGCGATCAAAATGCCGGGGAAAACCGGCCAGACGGTGTATTTGCCGATTGATTCGAAGTTCCCGATCGAGAATTATTCGCGTCTCTTAGCCGCTTATGACCAGGGGACCAAAGCCGAGATTGAAACTTTTCGCCGCGCTTTGAAAGCTGACGTTCAGACCCAAGCCAAGAAAATCTCCACCAAATATCTCGACCCACCCGCGACCACGGATTTTGGCGTCATGTTTGTGCCGACCGAGAGCCTTTACGCCGAAATTCTGCGTATTCCGGGCCTCGACGAAGAGCTGCGCCAAAAGTTCAACGTCTCACTCGCCTCGCCTTCGACTCTGCCGGTCATCCTTTCCGGCCTCACTATGGGGTTCCGCTCGGTCGCCATCGAAAAGCGTTCCGCTGAGGTTTGGCAAACCCTCGGCGCCGTCAAGGCTCAGTTCAGTAAATTTGGCGACTTGCTTGCCCAAACCCGCAAAAAATTACAGGAAACCGCCAACAAAATCGGTGACGCCGAAACCACCTCGCGCCAAATTGAGCGTAAACTGAAAGGCGTCGAAACCTTGTCGGAGAGCGAAAGCGTGAAACTAATCGGAGATTTGGAGGTCTAATGTCTATTACATTATATGCACTGGCAGCTTGGTTTCTGCTTTTCATGACCTACTCATTCTTTGGCTGGGTAGTCGAGGTCCTCGTCACGATGCTTGAACATCGTAAAATTGTCAACCGCGGCTTTCTCGTCGGCCCGATCTGTCCCATCTACGGCACCGGCGCCCTGCTTATCTCGCTCATTCTTGCCCCAACCGAGAATTGGTTCGCCATTTTCTGTGTCGCAGTGGTCGGCGGCGCACTGCTTGAATATAGCGTGAGCGTTTTGATGGAGCGCCTCTTCCGCGTGCGCTGGTGGGATTATACGGATAAGCCCTTCAATCTCAACGGTCGCATTTGCCTCGAATCATCGTTGCTTTTTGGCGTGGCCGGCGTACTCATCGTTAAGTTCATTACCCCGGGCTTGCTGTCACTGTATGAAGCCTTGCCAGCTTGGATAGTTTATGGCTGTGCAATCGCATTGCTGATTTGGCTCGTCGCCGATATTCTCTTGTCGCTCTGGCTGATCATTGGCGTACGCGTGACGGTCGGCACGGCGCAGAAGGACGCCACCGAAGAGATTACCGAGCATGTGCGCGAAGTTCTCATGGGCAAAGGAAAACTAAATCGTCGCCTCGTCAAGGCCTTCCCCAGTCAGGCCCCATCCAAAAAGCCTGCGAGACCCAAAACTACGCATAGGAGCAAGCATAAAGCTAAACCCAAAGACAAAGCCACAAGCAACACTGATGACGAAAATCGTCCCAAACCCAAGAAGTAGCCGCTCAGAAAGCAGCCTATCCCTCTATTATAGCACACATCTCGAGAAAAGTCAATACCTTTTCGCCCAAATCGCATATTTCATGCTATAATTAAATTATGTACGACCAATTTTCTAGCTTTTTAGCCGACAAACACCGAATTTGTATTATTCAGGCCGAAAATCCCGACGGTGATTCGCTCGGCTCGGCGATTGCTCTCGATTATATTTTGTCCAGCACCGAGAATTCGCTCTATTGCCCGGTCGAAATCCCGAAATATTTGCGCTATTTTCCGGATTGGTCGCGTGTAGAAATTGATTTCGACTTTCGCGCTGACGGCTATATCATCGTTGATACTGCTGCGAACATTCTGCTTTCCAAGTTGCTCGATGATCCGGCGATCAAAAAGACCTTGTATAGCAAGCCAGTCCTGGTCATTGATCATCATGAGACGCCTGACGACCTCGAGTTCCCGCACCAGGCAATCATTCAACCGTTGCCGGCTTGCGCGGATTTAATCTATAAAATTGCTGTCGATCAGAAATTGCAGATTCCGCCCGAGGCGGCCGCCGCACTCTACTCGGCAATCTCTTCCGACACGCTCGGCCTAGTCAGCGCCTCCACTTCAGCGGATACCATGCGCGTAATGGCTGATTTGATCGAACTCGGTGCCAACCCGGCCGAACTCGACGAGCGTCGCCGTGAATTTATGAAAAAATCTCCGCGTATCCTCGACTATAAGGCTGATTTGATCAAGCGCATCGATTATGCTCTAGACGGCAAACTCGCCACCATTCATATCCCGTTTGCCGAGATTCAACAATATTCCGATGAGTATAACCCTAATGTTTTAATTCTCGAAGAAATGAAGCTGGTGACGGGTGTCGAAGTTGCGATCGCGGTCAAGACTTATCCCGACGGCAAGGTAACCGGCAAAGTGCGCACCAGCGTGCCGATTGCTGACCAAATCGCTGGCTATTTTGGCGGCGGCGGCCATCCGTACGCTGCTGGTTTCCGCACCTACGACACGAGTTATGATGAAGTAGTTGCTGATTTGATTAAAATCTTGCCCGAGATGCTGGAGTCAAATAATGCCTAAAACCGATCGAACTAGCAAAGCCAACAACGACGCCAAAGCTAACGACGCCAACAAAGCTAGCGGCAACAAAACCCCTCGGCTCAGCAAAGCTGTGCGCATCCGGAGCCGTTTACGCACGCCATATGATTGGCTGACTTGGTTATGGTATAAAGCGTTTCCGCGCCACCAAATTCGTATGCATGTCAGCCAGGACATTAAGCTCGGCACGCCGAATCTCACCGTCGTCTTCCTGCACGGCATCGCCGCCACCTCCGAAGGTTGGCAACGCTCGCTCCAGCAGATCGTCAAAGGCCACGAAATTGATAATATTCGATTGATTACCCTAGATCTGCTCGGTTTCGGCCGCTCTCTGCACGCCAACTGGCTGGACTACGATTATCTCGAATACGATTTGGCACTCGAACGCACTTTGAAAAACCTCAAAATCAATACGCCGTTGGTCCTGGTTGGCCACTCCATGGGCGCGCTAATTACCGCCGACTTTGCCGCCAATTTCAAGCATAAGTTCGACCTAGTACGGGTCATCCTAGTCTCGCCGCCGGTTTTGATGGCGGAAGAAATGGCCAAGTTCCCCGACAAAATTTATACCAAGTCCTACTCTTCGCTTCATCGCCTAGCCGAGGATGAACCGGCTGTTGACGTCATCGCGCGACTGATTCAACGCTTTTCGAGCTTTCGCAGCGATTATCTCAAAACTCGCGCCTTCGACCGCTCTATGCAAAACGTCATCTTGAACCCGCATAATTTCCAAACTTTCACCAAACTACGCGTGCCGACCTTAATCATTCATGGCCGTTTCGATCCGCTAGTTATGCGTTCCAATCTGATCAAGGCTTCGAAAGAAAATTCGGAATATATCAAATATGTTAGCGTCCTAGCACATCACGACCTCACCTCGAATAAGCGTGTCAAGATCGTCGCCGAACTTCAAAAAGCCCAAAAAGAAGTCGTTCGTGCTGCTAAGCAACAACATAGCGCGCAAAATACTGGTACACTGAGTTCCGCCGAGCAAAGCGGACAAGACAAAACTAAGGAGTCGAAATGAAACTATATAATACTCTCACCCGCAAGCTTGAAACTTTTCAGCCACGCGACCCCGAAAACGTGAAGATTTATACTTGTGGACCGACGGTTTATAGTATGCCGCACATCGGCAACTTTGCCGCTTATGTCTACTGGGATTTGCTGCTGCGTACGCTCGAAGGGAATGGCTGGCGCGTGAACCGCGTTTTGAATCTGACTGACGTTGGGCATCTGACCTCAGATGCCGATGAAGGCGAAGATAAGCTGGAAAAAGGCGCTCGCCAGTCCGGCAAAACTGTTTGGGAAGTGGCCGCCTATTATAGTCAGCAATTCCTGGAGGGCTTCCATGCGCTAAACTTGCTCGAGCCCGCCAAGATCGCCCGCGCCACCGATTATATCGCCGCCGATCAAAAAGTCGTCGAGACACTCACCGCGAAAGGCTACACCTACGAGACCAAGGACGGGATTTATTACGACACCAGCAAATTCCCGAAATATCCCGACTTTGCGCGGCTTGATCTCGAACGTTTGAAAGCCGGTGCGCGCGTAGCATTGTCGGCCGAGAAGCGTAATATCTCCGATTTTGCGGTCTGGAAATTCATCCAGCCGGGCGAGCAACATGCTATGCGCTGGGATTTTCTCGGCCGCCCTGGTTATCCGGGCTGGCACCTCGAGTGTTCGACCATCATTCACCAAGAACTCGGCGAGCCGATTGACATCCACACCGGCGGCATCGACCATATCCCTGTTCACCACACTAACGAAATCGCCCAAAGTGAAGCGGCATTCGACCGCGAGCTGGCGCGCTTTTGGCTACACTGTAATTTCTTGACGGTCGACGGCCAAAAGATTTCTAAGAGCCTCGGCAACACGATTACCCTAGCCGACATCGAGGAACACGGCTACTCGCCGCTCGATTTCAAACTTTGGGTGCTCCAAGGCCACTTCCAATCGGAACGCGACTTTACCTGGGATAACCTCGCCGCCGCCCACGCTCGCCGCCTGAACTGGCGGAATCAAATTGCTCGAGCTAGACAAATGACGGTCAAGGAACGAAACGAGAATAGACAAAGCAATGATGGGCAGATAGGGAATAGCCAGAATACCGAGGAACGAGAACTTTTGGCGGCGATTTTCGCCGAGCTAAACAATAATCTCAATTCGCCGGCCGCCTTTGCCTCGATTGACGGTGCTGACTCGACTAGCCTCGACTTTTGGCGCCAAATCGACCAATGGTTCGGACTGGGACTACTCGACGATAGCCCCGAACCTAGTGCCGAAATCCAGCAACTCCTCGCCGCCCGTCAAGCTGCCCGCGCTGCGAAGGATTACGCTGAGTCGGACCGCCTGCGCGACCAGCTCGCTGCCAAGAATTTTGCCGTGCTCGACACGCCCGAAGGCCAAATTTGGCAATATCTAAGATAATTCCCTTAAAATGCTGAAAATCAATACAAAATTCAGCCCCATCTTTCCATTATAGCACACATCGTCGAAAAAGTCAATAGAAAAGTGGAAAAATCTAGCATTTCCGAGAAATTTGTGCTATAATCTCTGCTATGAATACGGTGATTGAAGTAAGAGACTTGGTCAAAGTCTATGGCAAACGCTCGACGGCTTTCGAGGCGTTGAAGCATATTGATTTAGATATTTATGAAGGTGAATCGGTAGCGATCGTCGGCAAATCTGGCTCAGGCAAGTCGACTTTGATGCACCTCCTGGCCTTGCTTGACCGCCCGACTTCTGGCACCATCAAGATCGACGGCGTCGATTCGACCAAACTCCGCAATCGCAAGCTGAACAAACTCCGCAATTCAACGTTTGGCTTCGTTTTTCAGCAGTTTTTCATGAATCCGCAAGATACCGTGCTCGAAAACGTTATGTTGCCGCTTAAAATCGCCAAAATCCGCCGCAAAGCCCGCAAAAATATGGCCGCCAAGGCCCTTGGTACGGTGGGGCTTTCCGAGCGGATTAAATTCAAGGCCAATAATCTCTCCGGCGGTCAGAAGCAACGCGTCTGTATTGCTCGCGCCATTGTCAATCATCCAAAAATTCTATTCGCTGACGAGCCGACCGGCAATCTCGACTCGGTCACTGGCGACATGATTACTAAGCTCCTCTTCGACCTGAATAAGAAAAAAGGCGTCACGCTTGTGATTGTCACCCACGACGAAGACCTCGCGAAACTTTGCGATCGCCAAATCCGCATCGTCGACGGCGAAATTTCGACCGGCGCCAAACCTAAGAAAACCCGCGCGCGCAAGTCTACCACTACCCGTGTCACTCACCTGACAGCTAATCTCGACGAAGACTCCGAGCTGGGTGAACTTGCCAAGGCCACCGCTGCTGCCGCGAAGCGTGCCGAAAAGGCGGCCAAAGCCGAAAAAGCCGCGGCCGCGAAAGCCGCTAAGGCCGAGGAGGATTTCGCTGAACAGGCCGAAAAAGTTACCAAAAAAGCCACGAAAACCACCAGAACAACTAAAGGAACTGCCAGCGGGACCACTCGTCGTAAAACTACCAAAAAGGAGGAAGCCTAATGCGTCTATTCGATCTTATCCGCACTGCGAATCATAACCTCTTTCGCAATAAATTACGCACTTTTCTAACTATCCTAGCGATTTTCGTGGGCAGCCTGACCATTATCCTGAACGCTGCCATCAACACCGGCGTCAACGATTTTATCGACGAGCAGACCGAAAGCATCGGCGGCGAGGATTACCTCGTCATCACCGCGGCTGGCACCATGAATAGCATGATGAGCGGCAGCGCCATGGGCATGGGCAGCTCCGAACCAGCCAAGTACGAAGAAAACGGCACGATTGAGGCGCTCGACAAAGATGACATCGCCAAAATTAAGGAACTCGACGGTATTATTGCTGACAGTGTACAGGAAAATCGCTTAGTTTCGGTTGAGTACATCACTAGCAAAGACGCCGACTCGAAATACCAAATCCAAGTTGGTCGGATGATCCCGGGCAAGTTCAGCATTGCTACGACTGCTGGGCGTCTGCCGGACCGCGATGCGAAAAACTACGAAATCGCCCTCCAATCGGGCTATCCCAAAGCGCTCGGTTATGATTCGGACGAAGCAGCGCTGGGCAAAAAAGTCACGCTCGTGACTGAAGACATGGTGACCAAAGAACCCAAGAAGTTCGAAGCAACTGTAGTTGGTGTGATTGCCCCGGGTGTCGTCGCTATCAACGAATCGCTAGTTTCTGACAATCTCGAAGCAGCAATTTATAAAGAAAATACCAAATATTACAGCGACGAGCAAAAATCGTCGGTCTATACTCTGCAAGCGCAGTTTGATAACACGAAATATGGCGAAGACGAAATCAAAGCTATTCTCGAGGACGCTGGCTATGTCGGCATGACCGTGAGCGACATGATGGGTATGATCCGCTCTTTCTTCGACGTCATTATGATTGTCTTCATGGTCTTTGGCGCGATTGCTCTGCTGGCCGCCGCCATCGGCATCATCAATACGCTCTATATGTCAGTCGAAGAACGCACGCGCGAAATTGGTCTCGACAAAGCGCTCGGTATGTCTTCGTTCAAGGTCTTTCTCAGCTTTGCCATCGAAGCCATCCTGCTTGGCTTTTGGGGCTCGGTGCTCGGCGTCGCGGCTTCGGTTGGGATTGGTTATGCGGCCAATTATTACACTCATCTCCCTGGCGGTTTCCTCGAAGTTTTCCCGACTTTTGAACTGATGAAATTTACGCCCGAGAATATCCTACCCATTATCGGTATTATCATGCTGATCGCCTTCCTCGCCGGCACTATGCCTGCCCGTAAGGCTGCCAAAAAGAACCCGATCGACGCTCTGCGCTATGAATAAATATATCACCAAACGAATAAAAATTTGTCAAAATGAGCAAAAATAGCCCCAAAAACTCTAAAAATGCTGAAAAATATATCACCGAACGCATATTGATTGAGAAGCTCATCCCCGGTGGCGAGGCACTCGGTACGCTCGAGAGCGGTAAAAAAGTCATGCTTTGGGGCGCCGTGCCGGGCGAAACGGTTACCGAATTTCAGCTCACCAAGTCAAAATCAAGCTACGTTCAAGGCATCGCCACCAAAATCGAACAACCTTCCGCCGAGCGTATTGCGCCGCGTGACAACTGCTACTTGGCAACTTCTCCCTGGCAGATTATGACCTATGATTATGAACTGCAACAAAAAGCCGAGCTGCTGCGCGAGAACTTTCGCCAACAAAAAATCACTTTGCCAGCCGAACTTACAGTCCAGACTGACGGCAATGCCTATTTTTACCGCAACAAAATGGAATATGCCCTCTATTACGATCATGAAACAGCTCAAATCTTGCCAGCCTTTCATCAGCGCGGTTCACATCGCAAGGCGCCGATTCAAAGTTCAAGCATCGAACGCCCAGAGATTTTCGCTAAAGTGCAGGAAATCGTCGCCGAATTGAACGCCGAAAAGATCGACGCTCGTACTATTCAATCCATCCTACTCCGCGCGAACCAGAACGGTCAAGTCGAGGGTGGGCTGTTCGTCAACCATCAACCTCGTCCAGTTTTCCCGAGGCTCTGCGATACGATTCTGGGGCATGAATATTCCTATTCGCCCAATGGTTTCTTCCAGATCAATTTGCCGGTCTATGAAATGGCTCTGGAGGAGATCGCTCAGTATATCAAAACCGACAGCGTTTTGGACCTCTATGCTGGGGTCGGCACCATCGGACTTTCAGTGGCGCGCGGTCAGACGCTCACTCTGGTTGAATGCGACAAATCGGCTTACCGTGAGCTAGAGTATAATGTCGCTGCGTATAATACGTCATCATCCGCTGGTGCTCGGCCAGCCGCAGCCGTCTTGGCGCGTTCTGAGGAGGCACTCGAGTATATTCAACCAGACCAAACCGTTATCGTTGACCCGCCACGCGCCGGTTGCGACGCCAAGCTCATCGAAAAATTACTGGAAGTCTTGCCACCTACCATCATTTATCTCTCTTGCAATCCTGCTACGCAGGCCCGTGACGCTGCTCTGCTCATGGCGTCCTACCAGATCGCTCACGTCCAGCCTTTCAATTTCTTCCCTCGTACGCCACATCTCGAAAATTTGCTTGTTCTGGAGCGTAAATAACCTCACTCCTTGAGAGTCCGACCATTCTGAAGCATGAAAATCTTTTACGCCCCGAGATCAATAACTCGCGGTACAGCCGGCCCAGCATGCTATAATAAATATATTATGGGTTTGAATAAGGAGCAGCAGGCCGCCGTCGAATATATTACCGGACCACTTTTAGTTCTGGCTGGGCCGGGCACCGGCAAAACACAACTTCTCTCGGCCAAAGTGGCTTATATTCTCGAGCACACTGACACGAATCCAGAAAATATTCTTTGCCTGACTTTTACCGAATCTGGCGCCAGCAACATGCGTGAGCGCCTCGGCACCATGATTGGGCAGGCCGCACTCAAAGTCAATATCCATACTTATCACGCCTTCGGCCAAAGCATCCTCGAGCGCTATAAAAACTACGCTGAGCAGCTTGACCGTAGCTTCGATTCAACTGCCGACGATATCACGAAGCATAAAATTTTTCGCCAAATTCGCGAGAAACTGCCCGCCACGGATATTCTGAAAACCGCCGACCTGAATGATTTGATCGACACGATTAGCAAAGCGAAGTCGGCCCGCCTTTCGAGCGACGATTTACGCACTATTGCCGAACGCAACCTCGAGGACAGCGCCAACCTGTCGCTCGAAATTTCACCCCTACTCGAAGGTCTCGTCCCGCGCATGAAATTTGCCGCTGCGCTCGACCAAGTCTACTTACCGATTCTCTCTGTGCTGGCGAAATATTCCAGCCCCGAACCAATTGTTGGAAGCATCGAACCAACCGCCAATATTCTGGCACGCGAGCTGAAAGAAATTATCGATCAGGAAGAAGCCAAGGATAAGCCCTCGGTTTCGGCGCTGACCGCTTGGAAAAATCGCCGCTTTGAACGCACGAACGACAACAGTTTCCGCCTGAAAGATTACATTGCCAACAAGAAATTGCTTTCGCTTTCTCACGTCATGGCGCGCTACGACGAAATGCTGCACGCTGAGGGCTGGTACGATTTCGATGACATGATTGAAGAGGCAATCCGTGCACTCAAGACCGATCGGGGTTTTCGCCTCAGCCTATCCGAGACCTTCCAATACATTCTGTTGGACGAGTTTCAGGACACTAACCCGTCGCAGTTCGAGATCATCAAACTTTTGACTGACTATGAAAGTCCGGCCGTCATGGCGGTGGGTGATGATGATCAGGCAATTTTTGAGTTTCAAGGCGCCAACGCTTCCAATCTGCTCGATTTTCAGAACTATTACCAAGCTAAAATCATCACCTTGCTCGATAACTATCGCAGCACCGGTGAGATTCTCGACTTTTCACACCGCGTCGCGGAACAAGTCGATGAAAGTTTTTCAAAAAAACATCAAGTTGCGAAAATTCTGCGCTCAATGCGCGATTTAATGAGCGGGAATAACTCGAAAACCACCAAAACAGCCGAAAAAGTACCAGAAAAATCGGCAAAAAAAGCAATAGAAAAGGTAGCGGAGGGAACTGCGAGTCAAAAAACCCAAATTGAACGTCACGAATTTCTTACCGCCGACGACGAATATGCTTGGGCAGCGCAGACCATTGCAGATCTGATCGCGGCGGGCGAGCATCCCAGCGACATCGCAGTGATCGCGCCGAAGCATAAATACATCGCGCCGCTTCTTCCGCACCTCAAAGCACATAATATTAATATTGCTTACGAAAAGAAAACTAATATCCTTGAGGACGAGAAGGTTCATGGCTTGGTTGTGCTAGCGGAGTTTGTGAATGGACTAGCGAACGGTCAGCGCGTCGAACATCGCCTGCTTGAGCTATTGGCTTTGCCATTTTTCGAACTTGATCCGCTGACGGCGATTCTGGCTGTCGAAAAGTCACGCACGGCAACTAATGCGCTAGAATATCTCACTATGAGCGATGATGAGAAACTGTCTCGGCTTGCCAAGTGGTTGGCTGCGCTCGTCCAGGCCAGTTTTACGGCGCCACTCGAGCTCTGGCTCGACTATGCCATCGGTGCTCGGCCGCTTGGTGACTACACTTCGCCCTATCTAGACTTTTATCGCCGGAATGCCACTCCTGCTGTCGAGCTGGAATTTTATGAAAACCTCACTGCGCTCCGCAGTGCTGCGGTGAAGCATTTCCAAAATGAGCAGCCGAAACTGGCCGACTTTGTCAACATGCTGGCTGACTATGCCACGGCGAACGCCAGCATTTCATGCACCAGCAGCTACCAAGATGATAGCGACTCCGTGCAGATCATGTCCTCGCACAAGAGCAAGGGCCTAGAGTTTAAATATGTCTTCATGATCGCGGTCGACGAAATGGCCTGGGGCAAAGCGAAGGGAAACAATACGACTTTCACCTTGCCGAGCAACCTGCTCCAAATTCGTCACACTGGCATCACTGATGACGAACGCTTGCGTCTGCTTTTCGTCGCCATCACCCGCGCACGCGATCATCTCATCATGACTAACTCGGTCGAAGATTTCAATGGCCGTAAAGTCGCTCGACTGACCTATCTTGGTGAACTGCGCGATGAGAAAAATTCCCAGCCCGAATCGCCCTATTTGCCTAGCGGAGCAGCAGAAATTCATATTCATAATCAACTTGACGCCGCCGAACATCTGACAAACGTCAAATACCATTGGCTGAGTAGCTACCAAACTTTAACGCCGAATTTAAAACTAATTTTTCAGAAGCGCCTCGAGAACTATCGTCTCACCGCTTCCGATTTGACCAGTTTCGTCGACATTATTTTCGCCGGACCGGAAGAAGTTTATCGTCGCAAAATTCTCCGCGCCCCCGACGAACCGCTGACTGATAGTATTGCTTATGGTAACCTCGTGCACGCGACTTTTGAGCAAATCACGAATCACGGGCTTGACAACGCCGCCGCTGTAGACTTCTATCAATCTGAAGCGCAGAAATTACCCTTGCCGGAGCATGAAATTCAAGATTTGATCGACAAAGGGAAGCATAACCTCGAAATTTCTCTGCGCGAGTTCGGCGAACTTCTGCGTCGCGCTGGCGCGAAGGCTGAGGCCAACCTTCACCCTGAGCATCCGAGTTTCGATAATATCCCGATCACCGGCAAAATCGACCATCTCGAGATTAACGATCAGGAAAAGACCATCGAAATTTATGACTTCAAAACCGGTAAATATCACGATGCGAAATGGGAGAGTCGCCCCAATCTCTACAAGTATCGCCAGCAGCTGATTTTCTACAAATTACTGCTCAACCACTCGCCCAGTTTCCAAAAATATCGCGTGACCAAGGGTCATATTCTCTTCGTTTCACCCGACCAAGACGGTAAAGTTTATGATAAGGTTTATGAATACGACCAAGCAGACGAGCAAGAACTCCGTGCACTTGCTAAGGCGGTTTATCATCAAATCAAGTCTCTGGACTTTCTTGATAATCCAGAAATTAATCTCCCTGCCGACAAATCACGCACCCTGAAAGACGTCAAGGCTTTCATCGTCAAGCTGGTTGAGCTGTCGCGGGATGCCAAGAGCTAGAAGTAGGTTATAATTAAAACATCTCCGAATCTCCTATATATCTAACTCGTGGCGGGTTTGTTGATATCAATGTTGGCTCCCTAAGGCGTGCAGATGATGCTAGCTATTTTTGGGCGTCATCTGCTTTTGAGGGCTCACGTTATGCTTTCCGTTTATTTCTCAATGATATTAATATCTTTTCGTCGACTGATACTGTTCGTTATGTTGGCTTTATGGTCCGGCTCAACGAACTTAAAGCTATTACGCCAAATTCTACTACCGACGCCCTAAAGTTTACTCCCATTCCGCGAAAACTTACTCCCGCCACTCAAAAACTTGCTCTCACCATTCGAAATCTTACGTTTTCGATTTTTAGAAAATCTACCCCTGTTATTTCGCTAAGTTTTTGGCTTCATAGAATTTTACCTCGGCTTGCCAGAACCTTACTCCAACTTTCCGCAGTCTTTCATCTCAGCCGAAAAAACTTACGTCGATAACAAAAAAGTTTACCTTGCACGGTCCGTAAAGCCGTACCAGCGATTGTAACTGTCCGATGGGTAGACGCTAGTGCTACTAAAAGCGAGGTAGTACGCATAGGGCGAAGATGTATAGGCGACAAACGCCCAGTAGGGGCCATTGAGGCCTGCGCGCCTCAAAGAGCCAGTAGCCAGATCCACATTCCCGCCACGAGTTAGATATATAGGAAATTACTAGATGTTTATCTTGCCAAGAGTACATCAGCGCTAGTCAATGTCAATAACAATCTTGCAACTCTTGCCAAAATCCCCAATATATAATACAATAGCATAGCAAATCCTGCTCATTCGCAGGATAATGTGAACTTTAGGCTCATTTGTCTACTGCCGGCGAAAAACCACATGAAAGGGGGTGAATTATGTGTTTGAGCCAACACACACAGGATATGGTGGCGTTCCGAAAAACGATGCAAAATCGGCTTTCATCGATCGCGTAATAAATTCTGGTCCACAGGGCCAATGCGACTATAACGGTAAGACTTATACTAATCGTGAGACAATGGCCGAGGCGATGTGGAACAAAGAACATCCATGGGGTTACTAGGTTGAGCAGGCCCGCTGACCTAGCGACTAATTTGGTCCTAGCACCAAACCAAAAGGCACCTAGATTTCTAGGTGCCAATTTTCGTTATCAGCTAGTGCTACAACTACTTTTCTTCTGCCGACTTCTCTGCCTTTTTCGCAGCTTCTTTTTCGGCTTTCTTCATCTTGTTGCCTAACGCTGCGCGCATTTCTTCCGCTCGCTTCGCGCGCGCCTTAAAGCGGTCAACTCGACCTTCGGTGTCGATAATCTTTTCCTCACCGGTGAAGAACGGGTGCGAAGCCGAAGAAATCTGCACCTTAATCAAAGGATATTCTTTGCCATCTTCCCATTTGATCGTTTCTTCACTTTGTGCCGTCGAACGAGTCAAGAACGAAAAACCCGCCGCCTCATCCGAAAACACAACATAACGATAATCCTGTGGTTGTGAAACTTTTTTACTCATAATTCCTCGTATTATAGCAAAGTTATCTCGAGTTGTAAAGCGACATCTTGATTAAAATCGCCAACTTCTCGAATATCTTGACCAAAATACGGCATATTTGCCAAAAATCCCTGAATTTTGCCCAAAACCAGCATTTTCTATTGACTTTTTGAAAAAAGTGTGATACAATGACATTATATACTAATTAACGAAACAGCTAGAGGTGTTTTCCTGCGTTTGGGCAACCTTGCCACCTCTAGTGAAGCGAAAGGAAAACTCATGTCAGTCGATCCAAACAATATCGATATGAAGGCGCTCCTCGAAGCTGGCGCGCACTTCGGCCACAAAACCAGCCGTTGGCACCCCAAGATGGCGCCGTATATCCACAGCAAGCGTCAAGGCGGTCATATTATCAACCTTGAGAAAACCGTCGAGGCCCTCGAAAAGGCTCTACCAGAGCTGACCAAAATCGCCGCTAGCGGCAAAAAGATCCTCTTCGTCGGCACTAAGAAGCAGCTCAAGGACATCACGCGTGAAGCGGCCGAGAGCGTCGATATGCCTTACGTCACAGTGCGTTGGGTGGGCGGCATCCTTACCAATGTCACGACCATCAACCGCCAAATTCGCAAGCTGAAGGATCTCGAGAAGCGTATGGCTTCCGGTGAACTCGAAGCGCGCTATTCGAAACTCGAGGTACAACGCTATCAGGAAGAAATTGATCTCTTGAACGAGCGCTATGGCGGCATCAAGGAAATGTCTGAGCAGCCGGCTGCAATCATTGTCGTCGATGCTATCCAAGACAAGAACGCCATCAAGGAGGCTAAGACTCTCGGTATTCCAGTCTTCGCCATCACCGATACTAACGTCGACCCCACCAACATCGACTACTGTATCCCGGCCAACGACGATGCGATCAAGGCTGTCCAGCTGATTTTGGATTATTTCGTCGCTGCGATCAAAGCTGGTGAGCAGAAAAAGGAAGCGTAATATAATAAAGGAGGCAAAATGAGCGAAGAACTCAAAGAAAAAGCAAACGAAGTCAAAGCTGTCTCAATCGAGCTAATCAAAAAGCTCAAGGAACTTTCCGGTGTTGGCTTGACCGACGCGAAGCAGGCTCTAGTCGAAGCGAAAGGCGATTTCGACAAGGCACTTGATGCTATGCGCAAGAAAGGCCTCACCAAGGCTGAGAAGCGGGGCGACCGCGAGACGCGCGAAGGTTTGATTGACACTTATGTGCATGACGGCCGGCTTGGCGCCATTGTCGAAGTGAACTGCGAAACCAGCTTTGTAGCCAAGACCGATGAATTCAAGGACCTCGCGCACAAAATCGCTATGCAGGTTGCGTCGATGAACCCAACCTATGTCAGCCTTGAGGACATCCCAGAAGACGTCATGAAAGCGAAACGCAAGGAATTCGAGGAGAATTTCCACGGTCCAGAAAACATGAAAGACCAAATCATCAACGGTCAAGTCAAAAAGGCTTTCTCGGACAAAGTTTTGCTCGAGCAACCCTACATTTTGAACGAAGACCAAACTGTGGCTGACTACCTCAAAGAAGCCATCGCGAAAATGGGTGAAAATATCACCGTCCGCCAGTTCAAGCGTCTTGAGCTCGGTTTTACCGAATAGACTCGGATCAAGTTTAACAAAAATGCTCCCTCGGGGGCATTTTTTGGGGCTAAATCGAAACCCGACAAAGCTCAGTACCAGAACTCAACACAATAAACTTGCCTGTTCCAGTTTGAGCATGCTATAATAGATACACTATAAACGGAGTGTTTTATGTTTGACGATGGCGAATACCGCACCAAAATGGATAATGTGATTAGCCGTTTTCAAGATGAGATGAAAAAGGTCCGCACCGGGCGCGCTCATCCTGATATGCTGATGAATATCAAAGTCGAGGCTTACGGTGAGTTTATGCCGCTGAACCAAGTCGCTAACGTCACCACTGCTGATGCTACGATGTTGCTCGTCACACCGTTCGATCCTAGCAACATCCAGAACATCTCCGCCGCGATCCGCGACGACCAAGCTCTTAACCTTAACCCCTCTGACGATGGGCGCGTGGTGCGCGTGCCAGTCCCGCCTCTCACCGAAGAGCGGCGCAGAGAAATCGTCAAAACCGCCTCGTCTAAAGTCGAAGAAGCTAAGATTGCCATCCGCAATGTCCGTGAGGAAGCTCGCAAAGAGCTCAAAAATTCCGAACTTCCCGAAGACGTTGTCAAAAAGGCCGAAAAAGGCATTGATGAGCTGACCAAAGAATATACTAACAAAATCGACGCACTTTTCAAAGAAAAGTCAGCTGAGATTATGGCAATCTAATGGTACAGCAAGGTATTCCTAGACACATTGGTATTATCGCTGATGGCAATCGGCGCTGGGCGAGAGCACACAACCTCCCGACACTGGAAGGACATCGCCGCGGTGCGAACTGCATCGGCGAAATTGTCGAAGCTTTTGCTCCAACTGGCGTAGAATTTTTATCATTCTTCTGCTTTAGCACCGAAAATTGGCAACGCTCCGCGGAAGAAGTCAGTTATCTAATGAAGCTGACAGCTGAATTTATTGGTAAACTACATAAGAAGCTCCGCGAACGTAATCTGCGTTTTATTATTATGGGGCGTGCAGAACCAGTCGACCCAGCGCTTTGGCAAAAACTTCAAGATATCGAAGCCGACACTGCGGCGAACACTGGTATGACGGTCTGTTTCTGCTTCAACTATGGTGGGCATGCCGAGATTGTTGACGCGGCCAAGAAGATGTATGAAGCCGACGACCATGATTTTTCACTGGAAAATTTCCGTAACTATCTTTATCATCCTGAAGTGCCAGATTGCGACCTGATCGTACGCACGAGCGGCGAAGCTCGTCTTTCGGGCTTTCAACTCTGGCGTGCCGCTTATAGTGAGTTATTGTTTCTCGATAAGAATTTTCCTGATTTGGATGCTGACGACTGCGCGGCAATTTTAGCAGAATATCAAAAACGAGACCGTAGGTTCGGTAAATAGGGAGGCAAACATGCAATTAATTATCGGTATCATTATTGGGCTAGTCATTCTCATGTTCTTGGTGGTGGCGCATGAGTTCGGCCACTTCATCATGGCGCGTAAAAATGGCGTCAAAGTCAATGAATTTGGCATCGGCTTCCCACCGCGGCTTGCTGCCTGGGTCAAGAAGGATGGCAAATGGCAAAAAATTCCCAAAAATGAGTGGGAGAAGTCGCAAGCTAGTCTAGTTTTCAGTCTCAACTGGTTGCCAATCGGCGGGTTTTGCTCTATGGATGGCGAGTCGGACGCCGACACCCGCAAGGGAACTTTTGGCGCTGCCAGTTTCTGGTCGAAGACCAAAATCCTCTTTGGCGGCGTAGCAATGAACTGGCTGGTAGCCTTCATCTTGCTGACCGTACTCGCCTGGGTCGGTATGCCACAATTTCTTGACCATCAATTCTACCTTGGCCAAGACGCTAGGAAGGTTAGCAATGGCGTTTTTGTCTCTGTTGTGGAAGAGGACTCTCCCGCTGCCAAGGCTGGGTTCGAATCGGGTGACCAAATCATCCGAGTTGGCGAAAACGAAGTAGCGGTTGCGGAAGATGTCACGACCTACTGCGCTTCCCGTGCAGGACAGGAAGGCAGCTACACCATCCTTCGTGGCGAAGAAGAAAAAACCTTGACGGCAGAGCTCAACCCAGCTGGCTCTGAGTACACGCTTGGTGTCGGTATGGCAAGCCAAACTTTCATCCGCAGTACTTGGTCGGCGCCGATCGTGGGACTAGGCACCACTGTGCAGCTCACCGGCGAAACTTTTCGTGGCCTAGGCGAACTAGTCTGGAATCTATGCTCTGGCCTAGCTCGACAATTTAGCCCCGACAGTGCCGTACGCGAAGCTGGGCGCAGCGATATTGGCGCGGTCGGCGACTCAGTCTCTGGTCCAGTCGGCATCATTGGCGTTATTTTTCCAGCTTTCACCGGTTTTGGTCTTAACTATCTCGTCTTTCTCGCTGCCCTGATCTCCGTGTCGCTCGCCTGCATGAACGTCTTGCCAATCCCAGCCCTCGACGGCGGGCGCTGGATGCTGATTGCCATCTATCGTCTGCGTCATAAGAAGCTCACCAAAGAGACTGAAGAGCGTATCGTTTCGCGCGCCTTCATGGTTCTACTAGCCTTGATTGTTATTATTACGGTGCTGGATATCATTAAACTATTCTAAATAAGTATAATATATGGCTAAAAACTTATCGCAGTCCACACAATCGTCAAAATCGACAAAAATATCAAAACACCGTTTCAATCGTCGCACATTTTGGTATGTAATATTTTTGCTGGCCTGGGCGGCGCTCTCGCTTATTGCCAGTCAGTTCATCGTCGCCTTTTTGATGATCTTACCACTATGCGAGCGTATTGCCGAACCACTTTGGACAGCAGTTTACGATTTTTTGGTCTATGCGCTAGCCTTAGCTATGGTAGTATTTATTCCGCCACAGTTCGCCAAACTTCTCCAGCACCGCAAAACTCCACCAAAATCAGAGAAATCCGTTGTCCAAAAGAAAACGCAGACAACTTCGCAATCGACTTCGCAGATTACCCAAGACCTCACTACAGACGCCGAAGAGCTCGGCGTGAACAAATGGCCTACTTTCACTGATCTTGGTTTAGTCCCGATTGGCTATGTGGTTTATATTTTTCTCGCCAATCTTGCCACTAATCTAATGCAAATTTTTCCCTGGTTTGACGCTGAAGAAACACAAGATGTTGGCTTCAGCGGCCTAATGAACGGGCCGGATCGTTTCTTTGCTATGCTAGCGCTAGTTTTTATTGCCCCAATCGTCGAAGAGCTCGTCATGCGCGGTTGGCTCTACGGCAAACTCCGCACTAAACTTGAATTTGCCCCGTCGGCGTTGCTTACCTCCTTGCTATTTGCCGTGCTCCACGGCCAATGGAATGTTGGCGTCACAGTGTTCTTCCTTAGCCTTGTCCTCTGTAGTTTGCGTGAAATCACTGGCTCAGTCTGGAGCGGTATCTTGCTCCATATGCTAAATAACGGCATAGCATTCTATATATTATATATTCTCATGCTCTAGACTTGCGGATGTCTCAGGGTATGGTACAATAACACTATGCGTTATAAACAATTTTTTACCAAAACCCTTCGGGCTGCACCGAAAGATGAGACAGCGCGTGGCGCTCAGTACCTCATGCGTGCAGGCTATGTCTACAAAGAACTAGCCGGAGTCTATGACTACTTGCCACTTGGGCTACGCGTAATCGAAAATATTAAAGAAATCGTGCGCGAAGAGCTCAATAAGATTGGCAGCCAAGAACTCCTGATGTCAACTTTGCAAAATCCCGAACCGTGGCAAAAAACCGACCGCTGGGATATTGAGAAGATGGATATTTGGTTCCGTACAACTTTGGCCGCTGGTGGTGAGCTTGGCCTCGCTCCAACCCATGAAGAGCCGCTGACTAACTTGATGAAAACTTACATTTCGAGCTACAAAGATCTTCCGGCCTATCCGTATCAATTCCAAACCAAATTCCGCAACGAGTTGCGTGCCAAATCTGGTATCTTGCGCACGCGCGAGTTTATCATGAAGGACTTATATAGTTTCTCACTTGATCGTGAAGCTCATCAGAAGTTCTACGATGAAGTTGCCGAGGCCTACAAGAAAATCTATATTCGTATGGGTATTGGTGATAGCACTTACCAGACTTTCGCCAGTGGCGGCGTGTTCTGTAAGTATAGCCACGAGTTTCAAACCATTACGGAAGTTGGCGAAGATACTATTTGGTTCAACGAAGACAAAAGCGTCGTTTTGAACGATGAAGTGCTAAACGACGAAGTTTTGCAAGATCTTGGTGTCAAACGCGAAGATTTGCAATCTGCTAAGGCTGCTGAGGTTGGCAATATCTTCACTCTTGGTACGAAATACTCCAGCGCCATTGGTCTTGAATACGACACTAAAGACGGTAAGAAAGAGCCAGTTTTCATGGGCAGCTACGGAATTGGTATCTCGCGCCTCATGGGCGTCGTGGCCGAAATGATGTGTGACGATAAAGGTCTAGTCTGGCCAGAAAACCTCGCTCCGTACAAGTATTACCTCATGGGTATCGGCGACGAGGGTATGCAAAAGGCCGAAGAGTTATATGCTGGTCATGAAGAAGATATGATTATTGACGACCGTGCTGAAACCCACCCAGGCGAAAAGTTCGCCGACGCTGATTTACTCGGCATCCCATACCGCGTGGTGATTTCGGAAAACAGCCTCAAAGAAGATTCGGTTGAAATCACTGATCGCAAGACCGGTGAAAGTAAACTCATGAAGATCGCTGATTTTCAAAAAGAACTTGCTGCCTAAGGCTTGACTTCGCGCATAAAACATAATAAACTCAAGTAGTTATGAAAAAGACTATCAACCTTACCGCGGCTGGCAAAGCCGATCTAGAAAAAGAACTTGCTGAGTTGATTGCTGAACGTCCAGCAATCGCCGAGCGTATTGCAACCGCTCGCGCGTTTGGTGATCTTTCAGAAAACCAAGAGTACACCGACGCTCGCGCCGAGCAAAAGAACGTTGAAAATCGCATTATTGAAATCGAAGACACTTTGAAGAATGCGGTGCTGATCGAAACTAAGAAAACCGACAAAGTTTCGATTGGCTCGACCGTCGAAATTGACATGGCTGGCAAGAATTTCACTTACACAGTAGTTGGCCCAGTCGAAGCGAACCCACTCGAAGGCAAAATTTCGCACGAATCACCGATCGGCAAGGAGCTACTTGGGCGTAAAACTGGCGAAGAATTTGAGTTTAACGGTAAAAAGGTCAAAATCAAAGCTGTTAAATAGCTAAGCAGCAACTAAATCGGGAGTTTCGGGACGTCGCCTGTCAAACTCCCGATTTTTGTGCTATGATATTATCATGACATTAGACGATTACCGAGACGAGCGACTTCGTAAGCTAAATACAATTAAAGAACGTGGTATTAACCCATACCCTGCCAAATCTTTTCGTGATACGAAAATCTCAGAGGTGCTTGATAACTTTACTAAAAAACAAGGGCAAGAAGTTTGTGTGGCTGGGCGCATAATTGCGATTCGCTCATTTGGCAAAATCGCTTTTCTTAAACTTCGTGATGATTCGGGCGAGGTGCAAATCTTCATGCAGAAGGTCGATGACTTACCGGCTGGAACTTTCGGTATTAAGGATCTCAAATTGCTTGACACCGGCGACTTTGTCGAAGCCTGCGGCACAGTTGATAAATCTAGCACCGGCGAAATTTCCGTTTTCGCAAATCATGTTCGCCTCTTGACTAAGAGTCTGCGGCCTTTACCAGGCTATGATGGCTTCAAAAATAAGGAAGAGCGTTATCGTCGACGCTACATTGATATGAATGTCAACCCCGAAGTACGCGAACGACTTATTCGGCGCTCAAAATTTTGGCAGGCCACACGTGATTTCATGAATGCTCACGGTTTCATCGAAATCAACACTCCTGTACTCGAAAAAACCACCGGTGGCGCTGACGCTACGCCTTTTGTCACGCATATGGACGCCCTGGATGAAGACTACTACCTGAGAATTAGTCAAGAACTGCCGCTCAAACGGCTACTCGGCGGTGGGTTCGAAAAAGTTTACGACATTGGTCCGCGTTTTCGCAACGAAGGCGTCGACGATGAGCACTTACCCGAACATATTGCCTTTGAAAGTTATGCTGCCTATGAAAATTACGAAGACGGCATGAAACTTTATGAAGCCATGATTAAGTATGTCGCTGAGCAAACTTGGGGCACATTGCAGTTTAATGTCGGCGGATTCGAGATTGATCTCGACTGCGAATGGCCGCGCGTCAAATATGCGGATCTATTGATGGAGAAATTTGGTATTGATGTATTTAAGCCTGATCGGGGAAAAATGCAAGAAATTTTACAGCAGCACGGTGTTGTAGTTGATGTTAAAATGAGCGACGCTAGACTAATCGACCATCTCTGGAAACTGATTCGCAAAACTTCCGCTGGGCCTTATTGGCTGATTGAAGAACCGCTTAGCCTCAGCCCGCTGGCTAAAGTCAGCGAAGATAACCCACTGGTTACGCAAAGATTCCACCCAATTATTGCTGGTACTGAAATGGGTAATGGCTATAGCGAGCTCAACGACCCGCTCGACCAACTTGCCCGCTTCAAAGAACAGCAAGCCATGCGGGATGCTGGTGACGACGAAGCGCAGATGCTCGACCTTGACTTTGTCGAAATGCTCGAATATGGTATGCCACCAGCTTGTGGCTGGGGTAACAGTGAGCGAAATTTCTGGTTGCTCGAAGGTGTTTCTGGCCGCGAAGCCGTGCCTTTCCCGATCATCCGTAGCAAAAATAACCAGTAGTCATCGGCTAGAGCGAAAACTCTAAACTAAAAAACTTGTGCTATAATAATCTTAACTATGCAGCACAAAATCATGATTGTGGGGACGGGGAATGTTGGGGCGAGCATTGGCTATGCTCTAATCAACCAGCGCACTGCCGTCCAAGAATTAATTTTGACCGATATTAATACCGCCGACGCCGAAGGTGAAGCCATGGATCTCTCCGATGCCCTCGCAACTGCGCCCAGTTTTCTCAAAATTAGAGCTGGTTCTTATCAAGATGCTAAGGATTGCGATATTTGCGTCATCACAGCCGGTGCAAATCAGAAACCCGGCGAAACACGCACTGACCTCTTACAGAAGAACTATCAAATTTTGCAATCAATTGTTACGCCCGTGATGCAGAGTGGCTTTGACGGTATTTTTCTCGTCGTCTCGAACCCGATGGATGCGCTCACCTATGCTACTTGGCAGCTTTCCGACTTATCACCCGAGCGTGTGATTGGTAGTGGCACCGTGCTTGATAGTGCGCGCCTGCGCCTCCAAATTGCCGCCGAGACCGGCATCCATCCAAAGTCGATTCATGCATACCAAATCGGTGAGCACGGTGACAGCGAATTTGCGCTCTGGTCAACCGCTAATATTGGCGGCGAAAAACTCGAAAGTTTAATTAAACCAGCCAAACTTCAACAAATCGAAAAGTCCGTAGTCGAGAAGGCCTACGAGATTATCAATCGCAAGGGTGCCACTTTCTATGGCATCGGCGCTGCCACGGTACAAATTATTAATTCTATCCTGAACGATGAACGTCGTGTGCTCTGTGTTTCGAGCTACGACGATTGTGCCGATACTTTTTATGGCTTTCCCGCCGCTGTTGGTCGTGCGGGAGTTATCCACCGCCTAAATCCTGCTCTGTCCGAAAGTGAAGGCGTCAAACTGCAAAAATCTATCAATCAAATTAAGCACACCATCAAATCCATCAAATCCATCAAACCCTGAGACCTCTGAACGGCTGTCGCTCCAGCCAGAGTATGATTAAGCTGCGCCATTCCTATCCAAGTATGTTATAATGATAGCATGTTAGACATTAATTTCATACGCGCCAACCAAAAACTAGTCGAAAAGTCTGCCAAGGAAAAAGGTTATTCGGTCAATATCTCGAATTTGTTGCAGCTTGATGATGAGCGCCGTGAAATTTTGCAAAAAGTCGAAAAACTTCGCCAAACCCGCAATGAAGTTGCCACCAAAATGAAAAACGGCAAGCCCGACGCTGAGTTGATCGCCGAAGGCAAGAAAATCAAAACTGAACTTGCAGAAATTGAACCGCAGCTTGACGAAATTGAGGCTAAAATTGAGCAAGAGCTTAAAAATGTGCCAAACATCATCTTCGACGATGTTCCGCTTGGCGGGGAAGAATGCAGTGTCGAAGTTGCCACTTGGGGCGACAAGAAATCTTCCGGCGTCGATCATCTCGACTATGCCGAAAGCCGCGACTGGGTAGATTTTGCCCGCGGAGCCAAAGTTGCTGGCGCGAAGTTCTATTATCTAAAAAATGGTTTAGCTTTGCTTGAAAACGCTCTGTTGCAGTTCGGTTTGAAGAAAGTTCTTGAACACGGCTTTCATTTCATGACCGTGCCGGATTTAGTTTCTAGCAAAGTCCTGGAAGGTTGTGGTTTTAATCCGCGCAGTAGTGAGCAAAGTGACGAATATTTCGTCGAAGGTGAAGATTTAGCCCTCATTGCTACGGCCGAAATGCCACTCACCGGTTTTCATATGGATGAAATCATCGACGAAAAAGACCTCCCGCTCTGCTATGCTGGATATAGCGCTTGTTTCCGCAAAGAAGCCGGCACCTATGGCAAACACACTCGCGGCCTCTTCCGCGTGCATCAATTCAATAAACTCGAAATGTATGTTTTCTGCTTGCCCGAGAACTCCCCTGAAATGCACGAAAAGATTCGTGCGATCGAAGAAGAGATTTGGCGGGAACTAGGCATCCCTTACCGTGTCATTAATATTGCTGCTGGGGACCTTGGTGCGCCTGCTGCTAAGAAATACGACATCGAATATTGGAGCCCCGCTGACCAGAAATACCGCGAGCTCACTAGCTGCTCCAACTGTACCGATTTCCAAGCTCGCAGCCTCAACATTCGCGTACGTCGCCAAAACGGCAGCGTAGAAGTCTTGCATACTTTGAACGGTACAGCCATCTCGCTCGCTCGCACTATGGTAGCAGTGATTGAAAACTATGCCGAACCAAATGGTAAGTTGCAAGTGCCCGAAGTTTTGCGTCCATATTTAGGCGGAGCGACCGAAATCTAGCATGACAGAAGAGGGGAAAATGTTAGGAAAAGGTCCAGAACAAGAGAACGTCGCGAAAAAACCACGCCGCCGCAAGCGCTTCCATTTTCGCTCAGTCGTCACCATGGCGAATTCTAAGCTCTCGGTGAAACTTGCCGCCGTGATCTTGGCCGGCTCAACCTTGATCTCAGCCTTGCTTGGCATCTTTCGTGATCGGCTGCTCAACTCATACTATCTTGACACTTACCCGACCGGCATCGATGCCTACACTGCCGCCTTCACAATCCCCGACTTCATGTTTTTTATCCTTACCTCGGGCGCCCTAGCCGTCAGTTTTATCCCGGTATTCAACCAGCGTCTCACTACTGGCAACAAAAAGTCCGCCTGGGAACTTAGCTCGAGCATTCTTAACCTTATGGCGCTCATTACTCTTGCTGCCTCCATCCTGATCATGATTTTTGCTGATCCGTTGGTGCGCTATATTGTTGGTCCAGGTCTCGACGAATCAGGCACCATTCTCGCCATCAATATGATGCGCGTCATCGCCATTAATCCCTTCCTCTTCGCTATCTCGACTATTCTCTCTAGCATTCAACAAGCCCTAGGGCGTTTCGTCTTTTATGCTCTGGCTCCAGCACTGTATAATGTTGGTATTCTAATTGGTATCGTTTGGTTCACCGGCGGCATCAATATCTTCGGCTGGCAAATTTTCGAAGGTGGTATTATGGGTGTTGCGCTCGGTGTCGTTTTTGGTGCTATTCTCCAAGTCCTCACTAGTCTCATCGGCCTCTTTGGTCTTGGCTTTGACTACGAGTTCAAGATTAGTTGGCGCAATCAGGGCTTTCGTTCCGTTCTAAAACTTCTACCCGCCCGCAGCCTTGATCAGGGGATTGATTATATCAATACTATCGTCACTACCAACCTCTCCTCTCGCATGGGTGCCGGCGCGCTGCGCTCCTACCAACAAGCTTCCAGCCTCGCCCAGATGCCAGTTAGCTTGGTCGGCGTGGCAATTTCCACCGCCTTCTTCCCGCAACTCACCGAAGAGCTCGGCGAAGGTAAGGAAGCAAAATATCGTCAAACTTTTCGCACCGCCCTCAGTACAATCATCTGGATCTCGCTACCTGTCACTATCATCGCCCTCTTCGCCCGCGGCTACGTCGTTAGTTTCATCAAAAACGGTGGCGACCCGCTCATCTCTTCCGTCCTCGCTACGCTCGTTATCTCGATTTTTGCCCGCTCCGTCTTTCATATCGTCTCGCGTGGCTTCTATGCTCATCAAGACACCAAAACCCCCTTCGTTATTTCCATCATCGCGGTCGGTCTCAGCATTATTCTAGCCATCATTTTCAGCATCGTCGGCTGTGGCCCAGAGGGCCTAGGCTGGGCCCAGTCAATCGGTGCTTTGCTCGAAATCTTCATCCTCGTCAGCATTTTGCAACGCCAATCCGACAATCAGCTGCTCGACCATGAATTCAAAGTCAACTTCTGGAAAATGATGTTTGCCACCGCTATCACTGGCTGCGTTGCTTATTCCATGACCAAATTCTTCCCACTCATGGCCACCGACGATTCTATTTTCATCATCTTCCCGAAGTTTTGTCTCATTTGTTTAGTTTCTATGTTCGCCTATCTTCTAGCCGGCTACTTCCTCGACCTGCCGCAAGTCAAACCCATTTTCGAGCGCATCAAAAAACTCCTCTTCCGCAACATTCAGTAACTCAACTACTTACTAGTATGTTATAATTAACGTATGGATTTTCTACAAGCAATTCTTCTCGGCATTATACAAGGTTTGACCGAGTTTATCCCCGTTTCTTCCTCCGGCCACCTCGAAATCGTTATGCACCTTTTCAACATGGACGCTGCGAATTTTCACCTTTTTCTCGAGTTCGTCAATATCGGCACCCTGCTTGCTTTGCTAATTTATTTCCATAAACGAATTTGGAAAATCCTCAAAGACGTTTTTCAGGAGCGTAATTATAAATTAGCTATCAACCTAGTTATTACCACTATCCCGGCCGGCGTGATTGGCCTGCTACTTTCCGGCTTCATCGAACAGAACCCCTTCTTCAATTCGCTTATTACTGTCTGCATTGCTATGATAATCATTGGCTTAATTATGCTGATGATTGATAAGCTGCCGCATCTCTCAACTCTCGAAAACGAAAATCAACTCACCCCCGCCCGCGCGCTCATTATCGGCCTTTCGCAAACCATCGCGCTCATTCCCGGTGCTTCGCGTTCCGGCACCACCATCATTGCCGGCCGTCTCACGGGTCTAGATTCTGAATCTGCTGCCGAGTACTCTTTTCTTGCGTCCATTCCAATCATGCTTGGTGTGACTTTCAAACTTTTTCTCAGCGAGTCTGACCGCATTTATTTCGCCGAAAACCTCGACTCGCTTTTCTTTGCTAACCTCTTGGCTTTCATCGTCGGCTTCTTCGCTCTGCATTTTCTCCTTCGCTATCTCAAAAAAACCAAATCTTTGCAAACCTTCGGCAAATACCGCATTGCACTCGCACTAGTCGTACTCGGCGTCACTCTAATCATGTTGTAAAACTGACCTAGAAGGTTGTTTTTTCATCCACTTTTTGCTAAAATAGATTTCAGTTGTCAGTGATTTTGGTCGATCAGCGTGAATTTCTGCTGGCTCATGACAACCGCAACTAAACAGGAGAATTAATGCGTAGCAAACGAAAGAAGCTTCAAGCTCGCCGCGACCCGCAGTTTCCACCTGCCGCGTGGCAAGAGTTTATTGAGATAAATCAGGATTTCTGATTTTAATCCTAGTTTTATACGCACGTCCCAGAAGAGTTCACTAGAATATTCTGGGACTTTTTTGTGCAAAATTTTTTCCGTCCCCCAAAATTCGCCCGAAAATTCCAGCATCCGCGTAAATTTTGCCCGAATTTTCCAAGTCTGAACCAAAATTCGTCCGAATTTCCTTACATCTTTCGTCTTGCCACAGCTGCCCGATCGTTATCGCGATCAAAATCGTCCTTTGGCGCCTCGCCTAGCAACAAATCCGCCAGCGTTTGATAAGTCAGCATCCCTACAATTCGTTCAAACGGGTCAACCACCAGAAAGAAATAGCAATTCGTCCGATAAAAAGCCGCCAACGCTTGATACAAAGTGTAATCATCACGCAAATAGCATACATTGCGATCCAAAATTTCGCTCGCCCGGCTTGTTTCGCGAATCTCTAGACTATTCAAAGCCGTCGTATGTAGCAATCCAATAATTTCGCGTCGATTATCAATCACCGGAAAATGCGCAAAACCCGAACGGTAAAGCCGATCAAGTGTCAAAGGCCCTAAAACTTCATCTTCTTTGACATAAGTAATCTCTTCCTTCGGCAGCATCACTTCCGCCACTTTACGCCCCGGAAAAGTCATCACTGTCGCAATCACGCCCCGCTCTCGTGCTGTCAGAGCGTTTTTTGGCATCGCCTTGATCATGGTCAAAAACTCTTCCAAAGTCTGAGGCACCAACATTTCGGTGGTTTGCGTAGTCTTATTTGGCGCACGGTAAGGCTGCAGCTTCGGATCAATCCATTTCGTAAAGCTCTTCAACATTTTTCGCACAAATTTTTGCCAAGCTTTGCGAATTTTATGCGCAGTTTTTCGCACAGCCTGCCAAACCTGATGCAAACTCCGCCGAAAATTATTCCAAAAATTCGATTTATCCATGTTATAATATCAATTATAGCATCTTAGAGTTGTTTAATCGAGTCGGAGGATCGTCATGGATAAGAAAAATTGGATTATTATTGCCGCAATCATCGCCGCCTTCGGCGCTCTTGTGGCGGTCAGCGTCGCCCAAAACCATTCTGGCGTTGATTATAGCCAATACGACCTCAATAATATTATCTCAGCCGACGAGAATTCCGGTGGACTAGAAGAAAATATCTCAGGCAATCCTGACGCACCAATCATTATTTACGAATATGGCGACTATCAATGCACTGCTTGCGCTCCGATTAACCCTTACATTAATGAAATCATCGAAGATTATGATGGTAAAGTTGCGGTCGTCTTGCGCACCTATATCATGGATTATCATCAAAATGGTACCGCTGCCGCTTCAGCCGCCAATGCTGCCGCCATCCAGGGCTATTGGGAAAAGTATAAGAATTTGCTTTACGAAAAACAGGACGATTGGTTCTACTCTGACGCTACTCAGCGCCAGCAACAATTCGAACAGTATTTCATTGAAGCTAGCGATGGTATAGGCGATTTAGAAAAATTCCGCAGCGACATGCAAAGTAAAGCCGTCTCACAAAAAATCTCCTTCGATCGCCAACTTTCGCAACTAGTCGATGTCGAATGGACTCCAACTTTCTACCTAGACGGGGAGTTAATTGACCAACGCGGCATGAATACTAACGACTTTTTGAACACTTTGCGTAGCAAAATCGACGAAATGCTCGCCGAGCGAAACATCGAGAATCCTACTAAAACCAAAAAGACCAATTCTAAGGACTAGCGTCAGTGGCTAAGTCGCACACTCAGTTTGCTTGCCAACAATGTGGTGCCGTCTATAAAAACTGGACTGGCCGTTGTAATAAGTGCGGTGCCTGGAGCTCACTTATTCAGCAGTTCGACGAAGATAGTCGCGAAGAAAAATCTGCCGTCGGGCGCGGTCAAAACTCAGGCAAGACTCTCGATTTTGTCTCCATCAAAGATCTAGAAGTTTGCGATGCGAAAGAACGTCTACAGACTGGGTTCAAAGATTTCGACACCGTGCTTGGTGGCGGCATTTTACTCGGCAGTGTCTCCCTACTTGCCGGTCAACCCGGCATTGGCAAATCAACTCTCCTGATGCAAATTTGCGCTACTATTGCCGAAAATCACAAAGTGCTTTACATCTCGGGCGAGGAATCGGCTGGACAAGTGAAACTACGCGCCATTCGCCTTGGCGCCGAGTCAGATAACTTAAAATTTGCCAGCAGTACCTCTGCTAACGACATCGCTAAAACTATCGAAAGCAGCGAATTCGATTTAATCATTGTTGATTCAATTCAAACCTTGACCCTCGCCGAAATTTCCTCTGCTCCTGGTGGTATTTCCCAAGTCACTAACTGCGGAAACTTGTTAATTCGTGCTGCTAAACTCTCTGGCACTGCCGTCATTATCGTCGGCCACGTCACCAAAGAGGGAACCTTAGCCGGACCGAAAGTACTCGAACACCTAGTCGACGTCGTATTGAACTTTGAGGGTGATCGCTACGGCGGCTTCAAAATCATCCGCGCCATCAAAAATCGTTTTGGCTCTACTTCCGAAGCTGCCATTTTCGAGATGGACGAGCGTGGACTTTCTGAAGTTGCTAACCCCTCCGCTTCGCTACTCTCCGAGCGTCAAAACACCGATGGTTCGATCATTCTCGCTACGCTCGAAGGTACGCGCCCCATTCTCGTCGAAATCCAGGCCCTCGCCACCCCCACTAACTTCGGTTATCCCAAACGCACTACGTCTGGTTTCGACCTTAATCGCCTCAATCTGCTCGTCGCCGTTATCGAACGCCGCACGAAATTAAAACTGGGCGACAAAGATATTTTCCTCAACGTGGTCGGCGGGCTCAATATCAAAGATTCTGCCGCTGATCTCGCGATTTGTCTCGCCATTGCTTCCGCCGTCGCCGGGCGTAAGTTGGCCGAAGATTTTGTGGTTTTTGGCGAAGTTGGTCTCGGCGGCGAAATTCGCTCGGTTTTTCGCCCCGACCAACGCATCGCCGAAGCCAAAAAACTCGGCTTTGCTCACGCTATCGGTCCCGCCACTGCCAAAGATCCTTTCGTCATCCCTGTCCGTGACCTGCGCCAAACTCTCATCGAATACGTCAACGAATAATATGCGTATCCTTGGCATCGACCCCGGCACTGGCATCTGCGGTTTCGGTCTCATCGAGGAGCAAAAAGCGCTCGACTATGGCGTGATTGCTACACCGCCTCATACTCCTTTGCCTGATCGCTTGGAAGACATTTATAATTCCTTGCATGAAATTATACAGCAAGATCAACCTGACGTCATGGCGATCGAAAAACTCTTTTTCAAACAAAATATTACCACCGGCATTTCCGTCGCTGAAGCGCGCGGTGTTTGCCTACTAGTTGCTAAACAATGTAATTTACCAATCTATGAATATAGCCCTAATCAAATTAAGAAGGCTATTTGTGGCTACGGCCAAGCTCATAAACCTCAAATCCAAGAAATGGTGCGCGTCCACCTCAAACTCGCTACCGTGCCGAAGCCTGACGACGCTGCCGATGCTCTTGCAGTTGCTATTGTTCACTCCTTTGTCGCAAAAACTGGTGTCTAAACTTTGCAAAATTAGAAAATCTATGCTAAAATAAACCCAAAGAAGGAGTCTTATGACAAGGAAACAAACTATTTTAGGAACTCTAATTCTCACTCTCGCTTGTGGCTGCGCCTGTGCTTTCTCTCCCGCCGCTCGAGCCGAAGAAATCAACCAAGGCGCCATCGAAATGCCGGACGATTCAGGCTATACCGAAACTAATACTGAATCCGTTAATCTTGAAGAGCGCAATAGCGGCAATGCTGAAAATCAAAACCAAGACGCTGACTCAGAAGATAATAATGACGGCTCAGTGGATATTAACGCTATCACAGGCGGCCGTAACATCGAGGACGACAGCGGGATCGAAACTACCAATATTGATGACAACTCAAGCACAGTCGATTTTGAAGAGATTACCGAAGTTGAAGAGCCGAGCGCCTGGCCCATGATCATTTCGCTTTGCGCGCTAGGCACCGTCATTATTGTCATCATCGTGCTTAATCTCTTCGGACGCCGCAAAAAGTGATCGCGCACATTTTTGGCACCGTCACGGAAAAACTGCCAAACTCGCTGATCGTTGATGTGCAAGGCATCGGCTACGAAGTAATCATTCCTGCCCCTGAAATCGAGAACGTCAATCTAGAAGACCAAATAAAATTCTACACTTATCATGCTATTCGCGATAATGCTGAGGACCTCTACGGTTTTTCCAGCCTCGCCGCTAAGCGTCTTTTCGAAATGCTAATCACCGTCAATGGTGTCGGTCCAAAAGCCGCCATTGCTATTCTCAGCCTTGGTACCGCCGAAGAGGTGCGCAATGCAATCGCTAATACTGACGCCGCCTTTATTTCTAAAGCCGCCGGCGTAGGCAAAAAATCCGCTGAGCGAGTGATTGTCGATCTGCGTGATAAAGTTGGTGCTCCGACTCATTATGGCGCCACCGAAACCAAGTTCAGTGTCCCAACCGCCAAAGTTCCGCACGACGAAGCGCTCGATGCCCTCATTGCACTCGGTTTCCAGCTCAAAGAAGCTTCCGCCGCTCTGGCCGAAATTGACCCAAGCCTCCCAGTTGAAGAACGGATCCGCCTTGCTCTGAGAAAATAATAATCATCCTAGTTTGCCGGATTCATTAAACTCGACATTCTCGGTAAAAAAATCTTTTCAAAACAGAAAAAGTATGTTAAAATGACTAGTAGTTGTAATTATAAAAGGTTAAATTATGAGTTTTACAGTTTTGAAAAAGATTGGTGACGCCCAGAAAAAAGCTGCTGTAGTCGATGTGCGCTCTGGCGACACTGTCAAAGTCACCCAAAAAATCAAGGAAGGCGACAAGTTCCGTCTTCAAGTCTTCGAAGGCGTCGTAATTCGTACCGATCGCAAAGATTCTCACACTGCCCGTATCACCGTGCGCAAAGTTGCCTCGGGTGTTGGCGTCGAGAAATCATTCTTGATTCATAATCCCTTGGTTGAGAAAATTGAAATCGTTCGTCGTGCCAAAGTTCGCCGCAAGAATCTTTCTTATCTCCGCGAACGCTCTGGCAAGTCTGCTCGTCTCGCTAACAAGGCCTTCGACCGCGCCGCCGTGAACGACCTGAGCGCCAAGATTGCCGATGCTGCCGAAAAAGCCGAGACTGAGGCTAAAGCAGCAGCCGAAAAAGTTGCCAATGCGGCTACGGATGCAACAGAAAAAATCGTTGCAGAAGCGAAGGAAAAAATTGCTGAAGCAGCTGAAGCCGTTGAAAACAGGGCTGAAGAAATCAAAACCGCAGTTTCTGATTCAGAAAAGAAAGCTTAACTTGGCCGAACCAATTATTCTTGGTATCGACGAAGTCGGACGCGGCCCTTGGGCGGGGCCGCTTGTTGTTGGCGCCGTAATTCTGGGTGAAAAGTTCACCGCCGAGCAATTGCCGGAGCAATCTTTCGAACTACAAGATTTCTGGCAAAGTCTCACCGATTCCAAAAAATTGACCGAGAAAAAGCGCACCGCGCTAAACGAAATAATTTTAGCTGAAGCTGCCGCCACCGGGTTAGGCTGGGTGTCGGCAAGCGAGCTCGACCAGCATGGACTTGGCCCTAGCCTGAGGCTCGCTACCCGTCGTGCCGTCAAGCAAGTTCTCGCAACAAAAACTCCGTTCACCGAAATTATTATCGACGGCACAATCAATTTTCTTAATGGCACACCACTGGAAAATCGCGTCACCTTGCTAAAAAAGGCTGACTTTCTCATCAAAGAAGTCTCTGCCGCCTCGATCATTGCCAAGGTCGCCCGCGATAACTATATGAAAGAACTCAGCGAAAAATATCCCGCCTATGGTTTTGAAAAGCACGTCGGCTACGGCACTGCCGCTCACAAGGCAGCGCTCGAACAATTTAGTGTTTGCTCAGAACATCGCCAAAGTTTCAAGCCTATCCAAAAAATCCTTCAAACGCAGTCTATAGAATCAAAAAAATCGTCAAATAGTTCCACCGCTTCTGGTCAACACGCCGAACAAATCGTCGCTAATTATCTTGAAGCTAATGGCCACAAAATTGTTGCCCATAATTGCAAAACCAAAACCTATGAAATCGACCTCATCTCGACCAAAGATCAAAGAATTTATTTCACCGAAGTAAAATATCGTCAAAACGCTTCGCATGGTTCTGGTCTCGAACAAATTACCGCCACAAAGATTGCCCGCATGCGCTACGCTGCCAACAAATACCTCACCACTCACTCTGAATTTCAAGCCCTTCAGCCACTCCTCGCCGCCGCCAGCGTCGAGGGTAAGGATTATCGAATTGTAGACTGGTTAATTCTACCAGAATAACCGCCTAGACATTAAACCGAAACTCAACAATATCCCCCTCTTGCATCGCGTAGGTTTTGCCCTCCGTACGTAGTTTTCCCGCAGCCTTCACCGCTTGCTCACTACCGAGTTCAACTAAATCATCATACTTCATCACTTCCGCTGCAATAAACCCCCGCTGAAAATCAGTATGAATTGTCCCCGCCGCTTCTGGCGCTGTCGCACCTTGTCGAATCGTCCAAGCCCGTACTTCTTTTGGTCCCGCTGTCAAAAAACTCTGCAATCCTAGGGTTTCATACGCCGCCTTTACTAACTCACCCAGCGCATCCTCCTCCACGCCAAACTCGCGCAAAAACTCTTTACGCTCTTCAAGTGTCATTTCCGACATTTCCGCCTCTAGCTTTGCGTTCACGAACACTGCCCGGCTCGGCGCCACACTTTCGCGCAACTGTTGCTTCAATGCTTCATCCTTCAGTTCGTCTTCGTCAACGTTAAACATATAGATCACCGGCTTATCCATCAAATAGGGAATCTCCTCCACCGGATCATTGCCTTTACGTTTTTTCGCTGCTCGCTCCTTCGTCTCGAGGTCTGCCAGCTCAAGTTCAGTCTTAATTACGTCAATATCATGCTGCGGATCTTTCGAACCATCCGCCCGCACTACATTCGAATCCTTAAAAACCCGCACCACATGGCAAATCACTTGGCATTCCCGAATATGCGCTAGGAATTTATTGCCCAAGCCTTCGCCTTTCGATGCCCCCTCGACCAAGCCCGCCACATCGACAAACTCCACCGTCGCCGGAATCACCTTTTTTGCGTCATACATTTTCTCTAGCACTGCCAAGCGCTCATCTGGCACCGCCACAATCCCTACGTTCGGCTCGATCGTCGCGAACGGATAATTTGCCGCCAGCGCTCCCGCATTGGTCAAGGCGTTAAACAGCGTCGACTTCCCCACATTCGGCAGCCCTACAATCGCAATTTTCAAGTTCAAAACCAACTTCTCCTAACTTACTTCTCTATATTATACCATATAGCCAATATCAAACATCTCATAATCTCCTATATATCTAACTCGTGGCGGGAGCATCAACGAAGCTTCCGGCGCTCTACGAAGTGCAGGTGCTGGCAGCCTTTCTTGGCTCGCCACTGCAGCATACTCCACATCCATCTCCGCTTTCCGTAGCACTGTTGATGCCGTTTATATCCATCCATCAACCGACATCAACCGCTGGCTTGGCTTTACGGTTCGGATAATTTAGGACAGACCGTAAAGCCGTACCAGCGACCGCCATAGCTCGACGGGAAGGTATTAGGAGTGTTGATATCGAAATAATACGCATCGATCGAAATCCAAGAGGTTGTAGCCAACCAAAGACGACCAACATGGCCCGCAAATCTTAAAGCCCCAATTGACATATTGATATTCCCGCCACGAGTTAGATATATAGGAGATTCGGAAAATTTTTATATTTGGCTTTAGTTTCATCTATTGAATCTATGCTATAATAAAAATGTTCTAGACTTCAAAATATGCAAACAAGTTTGCGCCGTAATTAATGCGGACAAAATTAAGTCCCTAGTGGAGCACCCGCTCCCAGCTGGCTTAATTGCTTGTCTGCAGAAAATGAGGTCTAGAACACTCCATGGCGGGTGTTCCACTTGGTTTTAGACGCCGCTATGAATCTGAAATATAATAGCAGAGCTCTGCTGGAGGTAACTGATTTATGCCAGAAATACTAAAACCCGCCAATCAAAATTCACCCGAAAATATACAGTTTGACGGTCCTTGGGGCGAAGAATTCCAAAAAATATTCCAGAATTTAATCCTGATCAAAATAATCCTATTGCAGGTTCGCACGAATCTTGTCGCAACACATCTACTAAAAATAGTCAATCAATGATATACTATAAACAACTAAATTCACCAGCAAAATATAGAAGATAAGAAAGGCAATTGCATGGCAAAAGAGGCAAAAACAACCAAGGCAACGCAAGAAAAGGGAGCAAAGCAAGAAACCAAAGAGCCGAAAGCGGTAAAAGCAAAGCAGGAAGTCAAAGAGACTAAAACAGCTAAAGACGCGAAAAGCACAAAAGAGACAAAAAAGTTCAATCTGGAGGACGTGGTCAAAACGCTCACCGATACGATCAAACTTCTAATCACCAAGTTTCAATCACTTAGCAAAAACCAAAAAATTATTTGCGTCGCTATCGCTGGCGTTATTCTTCTTAGCATTGCCTCAGCGATTGCCCAAAAACGATCGGATGACTTTATGTGCCAAAGAGTTGATAATCTAGATTCGGCCAGATTTTTTGGCTGTGACGACGCGGTAAAAAGGCTCGAAGCCGAGGAAGAAGCGAAAAAACAAAAAGAAGAAGCCGAAGAAGCGGCCAGAAGACAGAAGAAGGAAGAAGAGGAGAAAGCCAGAGCCGCTTGTGAATCCCAGACCAGCGATGACGGTATGAAATATAGCTATGATTCATATGACGGCAGCTGCGAAAAACATGAAACTGAGAAATCTTGTGAGCTACGAAATCTTAAACTGTGGGATTATAATTGTGTCCCAGAAGCAGAATATAAGCAGAAAAAAGCCGAATACGAAGCAAAGCAAGCAGCAGAAAAGCAAGCCAAAAGCGACTGCAGTGCAAAAGGATACGATTGGAACTACACCTATGATCGTTGCAACTCAGATGCTGAGCAGCAAAAGCAAAACGGCGAAAATAACTCGTCCAACAATGCCGCACCCGCCGAAGCACCCAAGCAAGAGTCTTCAAACAATCAACCATCTGCTCCCGCCGCGCCATCTATTGATATTATATCTGACGCTTGCTGGGCCTACGGTAAGGTAAACGGCGTCGGACTAACAGATCATGCCTCCACCGAGATCATTAAGGATGGTGACTACTATCAAATTATAATGTGGCATAAAGATAAAAGCGTATGGAAATGTTGGTATAACCCAGACAACAAGGATGTCTTTATCGAGAAAACTCACAACTAATCGAGGAAGTAATTACGATGTCAGCAGAAGATGAAATTCAAAAACTTCGCACCGATGCGGATCTCCGCTTCTATGCGAGTAACGATCCGGTGTCTCCGCAAGCCCGATATGCCAGCACTAAAGCTCTGATATGGGGGATTAGTCTGATCATTTGCTCACCAATCGGTCTGCTATTTGGCGGTATTGGTATCACGATCATGATTGTTCTAGGCATTTTCATGATCTACCTTGGACTATCAACCAAAAAGAGACTTAAGACTTTAGCCAATGAAATGGTAGCAAACGCCGAGAAACAGCAGATCGCACAAGCCGAGAAAGACCGAATCGACCTTGAATATAAGAAGCTAATGATTGAGAAGATGAAAAAAGAGGCCAAGACCAAAAAATAACTCACTTTTCGCCTAACGCACCTATTTCGTCGTCATTTTAGGCGGTTGGTGCTACAATAAAGGCATGAAACCAAAACTCAAATTCCGCACCAAACGCATCGGCGCCATCGTTGCCGTCGTCGCTGCGCTGGTCGGCATTATTGTCGCGAACCCTGCCAGCTACGAAGAAATCATTGAGAGCTCTGCCTCAGCCGAAAGTGCAGCGTCTACTGGCGATACCGTCGAAAACTTATCAGCTTCATCTAGCCTCAGCCCAAACGCAAACGGTCAGCTCTTAGCCACTGACATCCTCGCTCAGCTCGAAATCAAAGGCCGTGCACCCAAAACCGGCTATAATCGCGAGGAATTCTACAAAACCTGGCCCGTCATCGAAGGCTGTAGCCTGCGCCAAAGAATCATCCGCCGCGAAGTCGGCGATTCCGCTCAGCTTGATAGCGACAACTGCACGGTCCTAGCCGGCGAATTCGACGAACCTTATACTGGTTCGCACTTAATTTTTCACGAAAAATCCGAATTCTCCAAAGGCATCCAAATCGATCACGTTGTCGCCCTCTCTGACGCTTGGCAAAAAGGCGCCCAGTACAAAACCGCCGAAGAACGCTACAGTATGGCCACCGACCCACTTAACTTACTCGCAGTCGACTCGAGTACCAACCAAGGCAAATCTGACGGCGATGCTGCCACTTGGCTTCCGCCCAACAAAAGTTTCCGCTGCCAATATGTCGCTCGTCAAGTTTCCGTCAAGGCCAAATATCAACTCTGGGTCACCCAAGCCGAACACGACGCCATTGCCAAAATACTCGAAGCCTGCCCGAACGAACCCGCCGTCGGACTAGAAAAATGATTACTAGCACGAAAATCGCTAAAACGACTATATAATATATTAATAAATTAAACAGGGGCCACAAAATGTCTGGAACCAAACAAAACTCAACCGGCAAAATATTACCATCAACTCAGCCTGATATTTCACCCGAGATCGAAGCTACCTTCCTCGAAATTGACAAAGAAAAATTACGCGCCAAACTCAAATCCCTTGGCGCCGCGCTTCTTCAGCCCGAAACCCTCATGCGCCGCACAGTCTTCTATACCGATAATCATTCTTTTGCTCGCGTGCGTGACGAAGGCAACAAAATCACCATGTCCTACAAAAGGCTCGAGGCCCATGCTTTGTCTGGCATGAAAGAAATCTGCCTCGAAATCAGCAACTACGAAGATGGTGTGAATCTACTCTGTACTCTTGGTATCCCGATCAAGGCCGAGCAAGAAACCTTGCGCGAAGAATGGCGACTCAACGGCGTTGAGATCGATATCGACACCTGGCCTTGGCTGCCTACCTTCGTCGAAATCGAAGGCCCAACCGAAGCAGCAGCCAAAGAAGTTGCTAATTTGCTCAACCTCGATATGCGAAAAGCAATTTATGGCGGCGTCGACGAAGTATATAAACTTTATTATGATGTCACCAGCGAAGAAGTGAACCAAGAGTGGCGCGAAATCAAATTCGATGACGGCTCCGTACCAGCCTGGCTCGCCACCCGCAAGTTCTCTACGCCACGATTACCATAGTATAATATACCACAAAAAGTGTCAGCATGATCGCGCCTTCCACCCGTGTGATGTTCCGCTTCGTCAGAGCAAAAATGAAAAGTAAAACCGCCGAAGCTACCAAAGCTACGATATCAATCATCTGGAAACTACTCGGCGTCACCGTGCCAAACAGCGCCACTGGAATCCCGAGCACGATGCAAATGTTAAAAATATTACTGCCGATAATATTGCCCACCACTAGATCCTGCTCACCCTTTTTCGACGCTACAATCGTTGTCACTAACTCTGGCAAAGAGGTACCGAAAGCGATCACGGTCAAAGCAATCACGCGCTCACTCAGCCCGATCGCCGTCGCAATTCCCGAAGCGCTGTCGACTACCAATTGGCTACCAATAATAATCCCCACTAGCCCCACCACAACTAGCGCCAATGATTTTCCTAGCTTAAACTTCGGCTTCTCAACACCCTGCTCGTCTTTCTTCTGCCTCGCTAACGTTATCAAATAATACAAAAAGATCGCGAAAAACAGCAGTATCACAAAAGCATCCGCCCGCGTGATCTGGTCTGGCGCTCCACTACCAATCGCCGCGTCGAGAAATAACACTGCCAGCAAAGTCGAAATCATCATGCAAAGCGGCAACTCCTTGCGCACCGTATTGCTCTTGATCTTGATCGGCCGAATCACCGCTGCAATTCCCAAAATCAGCAAAATATTCAAGATACAGCTGCCGATCACGTTCCCCAGCACCATATCCGTACTACCCGACGCCAGCGCGCTCATCGATACTGCAAACTCCGGTGCGCTCGTCCCGAAGGCAATAATTGTCAGACCAATCAGCATTTTCGATACACGAAAGTTCTGCGCCGTGTTGGAAGCCCCATCCACAAACACATCCGCCCCTTTAATCAGCAGAACAAATCCAAGCACCAACAAAATAACATTTAGAATCATCTAGTTCCTCCGTATCTCTTATTACCATTATATCACTCCTCCACCAGAAACCAATACCATTATACCCTTTCCATACCAGCCCAATATTAATAAGCAGTCTTCATCCTAAAATCCAACATAGCACTGTCTATTTTAATACAGCTCCAATTCTCCTATATATCTAACTCGTGGCGGGGAAATTGATATGCGGAATGGAGCTATGAGGGCTGCAGGCTACGATGGCGACTACTGGGCTAAGGCTATCTATGCGTCTTCGCTTTATGCGTATTACCTCGATTTCGGTAACACTAGCATTAATCCGTCATACAGTTATCATCGCTGGTATGGCTTTGAGGTCCAGACCACACAAGCTAAGGGTTTAATCCAAAAAACCTTACTCTAGCCTCAAATGAATGAACATCCTACCAGAAAAAATTTACTCTGACTCCAACAAACTTAGTAAAAATTATTCCGCTGGCCGGACCGCAAAGCCATACAAACGACTTGCAAGGTCTGTCGGATAGATATTATTGCCATTGAAATAAGCGTAATCGGCATAGAGCGTTACGTGATAAGCAGAAGTAGTCCAATAATACCCATGGTTGCCCGCAACTTGCAGTGCCCCAGTAGTTATCACCATATACCCGCCACGAGTTAGATATATAGAATATTAGTAGATGTTTAGTTTTATGATTCTGGTTTTAGCACAAAGTACAAAATAAAAACTATGCTATAATAAACTTATGATAAAATTTGTCGGCACCCATGCAGAATTTGGCGCCTTCTATGGCCGCCGCCTAAAAGCCATGCACCACAATTTTTACTCTCATCTCAATATCCAAACTTTGCGCAAACAATTAAAAATCTACCAAGAATTTTATCCCGAATTAATTGAAGAGCGCCTAGCGGCTGCCGAAGCTGCTGGACATGATCCAGACCTATTACTCTACGAAGATTTGGCTGCCTTTGTCGACCATAAACGTCGACAGATTGATACCCATCGCCACGGTTGCACAATTTTCTCCATCCACGAAAACGACAAAACCTTTGTCGGCCGCAATTACGATTGGCTGCCGCAAACCCGTGGCTTTTTCGAACAATACGATCTTAAACTTTCTGGCCAAAACCGCTACTTTGCATTTTCTGACGAATCCGTTTATACGCACCACACCGGCAAAAACACACGCAAATTCCTTGCCGTCGACGCGCTCAATGAGCACGGCCTATACATCGGCCTAACCTTTGCACATATTGACCAATGGTATTATGGTCTCTCACCTTCACACATGATTCGTTATGTCGCCGAACATTGCCAAACCGCTCGCCAAGCTCTCAACGCTTTCGCAAAAATTCCCTGCGCCATCCCGAAAAATTTCCTCGTTGCTGACGCAGCCGGCAACATTGCCATCGTCGAACACGCCGCGAAAAGTTATGAAGTTATCAAACCAAATGCGCAAAATTACCTTATCCAGACCAACCATTGCTTAGCACCAGAACTGCAAAAAATCGACCGTGTCCAAAAAGACAATCCGCGCACTAGTTCTTTCGTGCGCTACGCTGAAACTGATTTTCTCATCAACCGAGAATTGCCGAATTTTCAATTCACGGATCTAAGCCGTATCCTGCGCAAATCAACCTACATCATGAACGACGAGACTATCTGGTCACTCGCACTTGAGCTATCCGAGCCACGTTTCAACGTTTATTACAACACAGCTGAAGGCGAAAAACACACTAAATTCAGTTTCTAAAAAATCTACTCGCTTTCACCGTGTTGAATTTTGGTCCATTTCACATCCCGCGCAAAAATCGCCTTCAAAGCGCAAGGCACGAAAGTGACCAGAAAAATCGGATTATAAAACACCGCACGAATTTTTGCTCTGCGCGACAAATCTAATTTTTCACGTTTCAATAGAACAATTGTCGCTCCGAACAAAACTAAATAAACCACCAACAAAATACCTAGAAAAGCCAACAAGTTCGTCAACCAATCATTTGCGTAGAAAAACCTGCCAAGTAATCCCAAAATCACCAGAAAAATACCCACCACCAACCAAATTACTGCCTTTACACCCAATAACTCACGTTTTATACTGCCAAAACAGGGTGTTTTACTGTATTCTTGTATTAATACATTAGGACAATTTATTTCTTCCGCACGAGTTTTTCGTACTTCACGCAGCTTTTTGCGCATTTTCGGAATATAGATTTTACGCACATCGAAATATCCACGAATCCAACGTACACGTTGGTCAAAACTTTGTTTCAGCTTCATTGGCTGTTCATCATAAAAAACTGCTTGTTCATTATAAAAAGTTGCGAGTTGGTGTAGCGTCGCATAAAGCGAAAGCTCATAATCTTCTGTCAGGGAATGAAACGGCCAACCTTGCCACTCATCAATCAATTTTCCGTCTACGAAACAGCCCGTTCCCGAAAAAATTGCATTTGCTCCGTACTTAATCCGATCATGATTGCTCAGGGCATTTAGCAGTGAAAACACCAAACTCGAAGACGTTGCTACTACGTTCGGCTGACGATTTTTAATATTACGATAACCGGTCACAATCTCAAAACCCGCTGCATAACTCGCTAACATTTGTTCGACGTAATCTGGCGCCAAAATATTATCCGCATCAAAAATAAAATACAAATCATAGCGTCGACAATTCAGAATTTGCTTCACTGCTTCGTCCAGCGCATAACCTTTGCGTTCACGTCCCGCAGTATCCTCGCGCACGATAATTTTATAGCCATATTTTTTTGCCATTTTTACCGTCGGGTCTCGTAAAGTTTCGACGATCACATAAACATTCCTAGGCGTCACTTTCACGGTCTGCTTTTTCAAACTACGGAACAAACCATCAATCACTGAACTTTCAAAACGCGCCGGAATCAACACTGCAAATTCTGGATTTTCTGGCTGCGCTTTAAGCCGCGCCACATTATCTTTCAAAAGCATTTTTCCCCGCATCAAAATTCCAAGACCAATCAAAAGACATAACACACCCGCTCCGATTAAAATCATTTGCTTTCCGCCCTTACCATATTAGGGAAATATTTCGCCAAAAATTCATCGGTATAGTACGCATCGTAGAATTCGCCCATTGACGTAAATGCCGGTACTCCATTATGTCGCAAAGTCTGCCGTGCTAGGGCTGTCCACGATACAAAAATATCCAGCGACATAAAAACCAGCAGCACAATAAAAACTTTTTCACCAATCTTCGGCGGAATTCTTTCAATCCAGCGCGAAACTGGCGGATAAATAAAATGCACCAGCACCACACCAAGCAGCCCCCAGAACAACATGAACGGCACCGTCGTCCGTCCATTGATATTCAAAAACTCATCGTTATAATCCCACGACGTCGTGTGAATGAAAAATTCCTGCAAAAAACTGATTATATATTCCAGCGCTCCACCAAGCAACGCCGCATAGAGAAAAGTCTGCCACCATTTGCGCTCTTTGCGCACCAAAACATAAATCATTGCCACCGCGCCAAAACCATACACCACATTGAACGGTCCATAAATCACTCCGCGCCGTAAGCTCCATACCGGTGTACCCGTCTCCCACCAAGTTTGTACAAAATATAATATTTGTTCGTAATACGCGCCGATCACTGAGCCCAGCAAAAAGATGAAGAACAGTTTTTTGAAACAAACCCCCGCCGCAAATTTCTCCGACGTTTCTTTCACCTTCCGCTGCATAATACTTATACTTAATCATAGCGGAAAAAGGGAATTTTGCCAAGAGTGAGATAAGCAAAAATCCCGAGTCAACAAAAGATAATCATCTAAGTCTTTCGACCAGCCCTACATAGTGCGACGACATTTCACCATTCTTCGCACCCGCCATAATTTTCGCAAAATCCACCCACCGGACCCCACTATTTTCATCCGGTTTGATTTTAAAAGCCTCTTGTTCATCCGCTTCCAACAAAAATCCGCAGTTCAGATGCAAATGCGCGCTCACGAATTCACCGCGCCGCACATGCGCCGGCACTGCAAAAACTTCCAAACTAAAAATCTCATCGCTAAGCAACCGAAGCTGTTTCAAACTAGTTTCTTCCTGCGCCTCACGCAGCGCTACTTTCACCAAATGGCTTTCGCCGTCTGCATGCCCACCCGTCCACATCCATTTCTGTTCAATGTTATGAAAAATCAATAGCGCCTTCGTGCGCTCCGGGTTCACAATCCAATTCGATGCCGTGAAATGACAAATCTTGTTTTCGCGCGTCAAAGTATCCGGGAAAATCTCCATTGCCCGCAAAATTAAAGCCTTATCCGCCTCTTCGCGTCGATTTTGTGGTATATAATTCTGAATCTTTGCCCGCAAATGCTCCATACAATATATTACGAAAGATATTACATATTCCGTCAATGGTGGACCACAGTGCAGGAAGTTAGAACTGCTATTGAAGATGAGTTACTGAGTGGTAACCCAATATATTTTGCTTATGATAGGAGTAGTTTTATCTATGGAATAAATTAGTGCAGAATGAGAACCATTATATTTTTACGGGTAGTTTGTTTATCGAAAATGTTATAATGTAAGTAAGATAAGTTCCAAAAACGATGACAAAGCATAACGATTACCAATCTGGGCAACAAGATGGGCGGAACGGCTTTATAGGCCGTTCTAGTAACTCGGACTATCTGAAAGGCTATTACAATGGTAAGCAAGAATATGAGTATTGGAATGATACGAACATGTATCCTAGTTTACGCTATGATAGTAATTCTAGTCAGCTGCCACAAGCCAGCAGGCAAGAAGATGTTAAAATTGGCATCGGCTCAGTATTTGGAACGTTATTTGTCTGGATACTATTACTGGCTCCGCTTAGTTTATTCTTAACCTGGGATAATTGGTTTTACGAGACGGTATTTTGGGGTGGTATAGGTATAATTGTATTACTTTTCTTAGTATGGATTAGTAATATCGTCAAGGTAGAATGCCAAAGAAAAGATAATCAGTCTAATAGACAATCTGAGAATGATCCAAATTTGCCTTGGTATAAGAAATACCCGCCAGCGGATGTGATCAAGAAGGACAAATAGAGCTAAGACGATAATTAAAAATACAATAAAAAATGACAGTATGACTTAGCTCTGGATTTTAGCTAACAGAGATGATTCACTCTGGGATCATAAGCGCAAAACTAATCGACCTGTCCAAATAGCAAACTAGCCGAACACGGTGCACTTTCTGGATTAAGAATGGTGCAACTTCGGAACCTCCTGGTATTTTGCACCACATTTCTAGTATACAAAAATGATAACAAGTTTTGGCGTTTTGCACGTTTTGCATCGCAATGGTAGTTTCTGTGCCAGTTTTCATTCTCTACAAAAAATATTTTCACTACCACGATATAATGGGATTATGGCACGACCAACTAAAATTACTAATGAAAAGAAGTTAAAACTGACGGATTTTATTCGCTCTGGCTTAACTATTAAAGATGCCTGCTATGGCGTTGGTATTTCTCCATCGACTTTTAATCGTCTCCGTGCTAAGGATCTGGAGTTCGATAAACTAATTATCGAAGCGACAGAAGGCAGCTGGAGCAACGCCGAAGCACTTGCTAAGTATCATTATAGAGGATACAGACGAAAACTTCCAATTAAGCGTGTTCTCCAGCCAGAGCAACAGTCCGTGCAGATTTCAGAAAATGCACAGACATATAGTAATACGCTTGATAACTCTTCGAACCAGCCCGAAACATTTCTAGGTTTACCAGTGAGGTTTACCTACCCAGAAACCCGACCATCTGATTATTACTACAATGGCAATACAAAGCGAGTAGAGCGTTTTACTCGTGATGGCATTTTGCAATCGATGTCGGTCAGAACTTGGCGGCGGAAATATCTAGGTATGGCAGATGATCCGCTATTTTTCGGGACAATTTTTTAGAAATTAACTTGGTAAGTAAAGAGGTAACGAGAGCTAGAGTTATGAAGCAAAAGACCAAACTAGGAGAGCAATCACGCCACCTGTTAATATAAGTGAGATAATGAAACAAATCACAACCACCACAAAAGCTCCGTTGCTGATTTCTCGCTTCGGATGTTTGGCAGCATCTTTGCCCATTTCGTAATACCACCAAGGATCGAATAGTTGTTTATTCGTCATAACCCATTTCGTCTAAAGTATCGCCAAACACATCTTCCATCTCGGTTCTACCAAATCGGCTACTACTCAGAACTTCATCGTCATCGATGTCATCACGACTCATCACATCCATCGCATCGCCGAGAACATCCTCGAGGTCAGTATAATCTTTATATTCTTTGTTGCTAGTTTTCATACTCTTATTATACCAGTCTAAAAATAATCAACTAATCTCTGCTTCGATAATCTCATCCGCCTCACTACGCGTAACGACAGTGTCAAATAAACCAATATTTTCATCACCATCGTGAGCAGAGCGCCCACCAGCGTATTCTAGCGAAGCGTCCTCAAAACGTCGGAATTGAGCAATGGCGGCGTTAAGTTCGGTTTGGTTAAACACTCCAACCTCACACATCTGGTCGAACTCTCTAATAGTTAGTCCGGTTACTCTGGTGAAAAGTTCCGGCTCAAGATTACGAATAACGTCAATTAAAGCCTGTTCACGATAATCGGTCAGATACATAAATACTGGGATGCGTGTTACGAATTGCAACAACTTTTCTCGGAGCATTTTCTTAAATCCTTGGCGTTCCTTTTTCTCCGCCTTTTCCTCTTCAGTTTCTTCTTTGGTGGCTTCGCGTCCTTCTTCGGCGCGTTTTTTCTTTGATTCGTGAACGGCTTTTTCTCGACTAATTACTTTCGTGAGATCATTCTTCAAATTACGAAAGCCTTCGATTTTCTCCAGTGCTGCCATAATCTCTGGATTATTCATCACTTTTTCCAGAATGGCGGTCGTCGTGTCGACAAGTTTGGCGGACTGCCAACGCCGTGCAAGCATCGTAGATGCTGTGCCGTAAGTAGAAATGTCGAGAATTTCTGTGGCTTTCAGTGGTCGCATTTTTGCTCCGTCAAAACACAATACAGGCAAGAACTCAATAAACTCTTCTAGCCGTTTCTCTGGTCGACGAGTGTCGCTTGGGCTATCAAGTGTGCCACTGTAATCAGCAATCAGTTTCAAGGCACGACTTGGCGCAAAATCCATCACATAGCAAATCGGCTTCATCACATTGCGACGCATCGGATCGTCCGCATCTTTCATTACCCACGGACTTTGAGCACGAAAAGCGGTCTGAAAATAAGTTTCGGGAAACTCAATGTTGCGAAGAAACAATACGCCACTCCAAGCTGGCACAGTTACACCTGTAGTTAATTTGCCGCAAGAAAGCGTAATTGTGGCGGTTGTTATGCCATCCTTGACGGCATCTATTACCGGATCTTTAGCGTGCTTACCACCAGGTGTATCATTACCAGCCGCACGAATAATTTTGTAATTACTAAAGAATGGATCAAGCCGCAACAACCTTTCCATTGCGCGGCACGCTGCTACGTTAGGCAAAAACCAGAATGTGTGCCTAAGAGCGGACAATAAGCGAGCATCTTCGTATGGTAACGCAGG
>CAZVPV010000003.1:0-1565 GCA_964629195.1 uncultured Candidatus Saccharibacteria bacterium
GCAGCGGTCTGCAAAACCGCGTACACCGGTTCAATTCCGGTCGGTGCCTCCATGGGCTTTGGCGCCAACTGTAAAGTTGGAGACAAAGCCCATGTTTGTACTGGGAGGAAAGAGCTGGCCTTTGGCCGGGTCTAGGCTGTAGGAGGCGAGCGAAGAGCTGGGATTTATCCCGGCTCTTTTGAGCCGACGCCCAGCCGCTGAGCGCAATTTATTGCGCGAAGTTTTCCGCCCAGTACCCAATATTAAGGCTATGCGTTTGATATAAAAAGTTTAAAATTTTGCGCCATGAGAAAAGCCCTCTACCGAAGTAGAGGGCTTGATCTCTTGTTAAACCCGCCATTACCGACTAGGCCCCGGATCGGGCATTGGTGGCTCAGGTACTGTCGGTGGCTCTGGGGGAGCCACAGGCTGAGAAGTACTATCGGAATTAGACTCCTCTTCCTGTGTTTTCTGATCCGACTGACCTTCGTCTTCGGATTCTCCGGGGTTAGCGGCTTCCCACTCGTCATTCCCCTTCGACTGAGCCTCCTCGTGGAGGCTAGCTGGATCGGAGATGTCCGGCGTGGTCAACGTATCCAGCTTGACCGCCGAACGGGGCAGCCAGCCCACATCGCCAGTGGTGAACCCGTCGGTAAAGATAGCCACCCAAGCCAAGTCCGCGTAAGCAAGCCGGAAAAAGTCAGGCTGGAAATCGTGCGACTGCATAGCTTCCTCGCGCGAGTAAACCTCATTACGCATCACAGTGCCAACGTCATCTATGACGCTGAAACCACCGACGTAGAGCGCACCCTGGGTGTATTCGTTGCCGATCGTGCCGGTCTTTCCTGAGCCGCCAAAAGCTGCTGACTCATAATAGGCTGTGCCCGGCTCGATGGTGACCTTGTCGCCATACTTCAACGCTACATAGCGTTGGCCGACTGAGTCCGGACCACAGATCGGGTATTTGGCCGCTTCCGGAAGAGTATCGGGCGGCTCCGGCAGATCTTCGAACAGTTCTGGACCGAGGTCCTGCGGTTGCGGGACCTCTTTCCCGTCCAATGTCCATTTGAAACTCTCGCTGGACTTCCGCTCGTTCTTGGTGACCGTTCGGACAGAGTCTTTTCCGGTCTTGGTGTTTTTCGCTTCGACCGTTCTGGTCGGCAGGCAAATTGCCAACGCCAGAATCAAAACCAGCAGTAGATCCACGGCCCTCATTCCTACATTTTTTCTCAAACTTTTCATTTTTTCTTCCTCCTTCTCTCTGCGTTTATCGCAGGCATAGCGAATCTAGCAAAGCAAGCCTCCTAGGAGCGGAGACTTCAAGAAGTTCACGTTCGTTGGCTTAGATTCACGATGGCTGCGATAAAACAGGCGGATAGGTCGAAAAACCGATTTGAAAAGCATGAAAATGAATTTAGAGATAGTCAATTCGGTAAAATAACAGATTTGGAGGGGGCTGGTGGGTTTTGGGTGGTGAATTGGGGAAAATTTAACAAGAGATATTAAAATACTTAAGCTTGTATGACTCTTGCCTAGTTCGCCAGAACTAGGGGTTATATAGATATAACCGTTCTACTGACTTGTGA
>CAZVPV010000003.1:1665-42070 GCA_964629195.1 uncultured Candidatus Saccharibacteria bacterium
CCTAGTTCGCCAGAACTAGGGGTTATATAGATATAACCGTTCTACTGACTTGTGACGAGGAGATGATATCCACCTCTGTAATCATAAGTCGTGTTCTCAACAAGCTTATACTTCCATTGTAGCATACTTTATTGAAAAAGTCAATACTATTTTCATATTTTCTGTGAAATTAGTATTGCTATTGATTATATTTTAGGAAAGTAAACTTTTTGACGTCAATATTGCGCATAGTTCAATATTTATAACTAATTCTGATAGTTTTTGCTTGATTTTGCCGATTTTGAGCAATTTTTATGCAAAATCAGCCGTAAGTTTCAGCACGGCGTCGTAAAATTCGGGATGCGGGACGAGCGGTGACGGTTGCTCGGCGAGCATGGCGCGGAGTTCAGCAGGTGAAACGTATTTTATATCGGAGAGTTCAGAGGTTTGCAGGCGAAAATCGCGAAGTTCGCGGTCGGTTTGGAGCCAGAACAGGTCGTTGAACGAATTGTTGATGAAATCGGGCGCCGGACGGACGGAAGAACGCAAAGTGGCAAGGTGATGCAAATCGGCAGGCTGGACTTTGAGACCGAGCTCCTCCTCCAGCTCGCGCAGGGCGCCAGTGATAGGATCGTCGCCAGTGGTCAGATGGCCACCACAAGAAATGTCCCAGTAGCCCGGCCAACTGTCTTTGCCGGCGGCACGGCGCTGCAGTAGGATACCACGGCGAGGGTTGATGATCCAAATGTCGACCGCGCGGTGCCAATCGCCGTCGCGATGAACTGCGGTGCGCGGTTTGACCTGGCCGGTCTTGTTTCCCTGCTGGTCGAGAACGTCAAAAAGTTCGTCGGTCGAGGCTGGGGCATTGCCCAGAGACGCGCCCCGCGAGTTCGACGAATTAGGCGCCGGCGTCGAAGCAGGTGCTGGCGACGACTCTGACGGCGATGTTTCTTCTAACACCCCCCCCCCGACGAAAGTTTAGGCATTATCATGCCCACCTCCAGATTTCTTGGATTCCTCGTTTTTTTCAGCCTTTTCGGCTTTCTTGGCATCGGCTTTTTTCGTTTGAGCTTTTTTGACAAAGCCGGGGCGAGCACCCTCGAGGAACATTTTGCGGGTGATAAAGTTGAAGACCATACCACAGGCGGTAGTAAGGACTTTGGCGATCATCGGGTGCCAACCGAGCGAGACAAGAAAGGCAAGCAAAGCTTCATCGAAGGCGAGGAAGGCGATGCCGTTGAAGATAGCGAATTCGATGAAGAGGCGGCGGCGAGATTTTTCGTTCGTAGTATTGAAGACCCAAGTAATGCTGGCCCAGAAGTTGAAGATGGTTGAAATCGCGAAGGCGATGGCGCTCGCGACGACGGATTTTGTCACTTCGTCAGGGATGGGCAAGATCGCCAGCATAATGGCAAAGATGATCCAGTTGATCGCGGTGTTAGTACAGCCGACGATAAAGAACTTGGCTAGCTGCTGGAAAGTTTTGGTGAATTTCGAGAGGTGGAGGAGATTGCAACCCCAAGCCACCAAGCGGTCGATGATGTCGCCCTCGGATTTTTTTGCCAGCTTTTTTTCTTGCGAAGCCGAAGCAGCGGCTTGCACCTCAGAGGTGGATGTTTTGTCTGATGAATTTTTCCTCGCAACCATATTACCTCTATTATAACATAGATCAGCAGGAATGTGCTATAATACGGCTTATGAAGAAGTTTAATACGTGTCCGCTCAGCGGGATGCAGGAGCTCACTCCGGCGCTACAAGCAGAATTTGACCAGGCTCGACAAGGGGTCGAGACGACTTTTCGGCGGCACGGCTTCTTGCATATCGAGACGCCGACGATTGAACGCAGTGAAATTTTGCTGGCGAAGGCGGGGGGCGAGACGGAAAAACAAATTTATAAAGTAGTCAAGACGGCAGAGGCCGAAAACGAGGCGGATCAGGCGCTACGTTTCGACCACACGGTGCCGCTGGCGCGTTACACAGTTGAACACCTGAATGACTTGGCGTTTCCCTTCAAAGTGACACAGGTAGGGCGGAATTTCCGCGGCGAGCGTCCGCAAAAGGGACGATTCCGGGAATTCTATCAGTGCGATGTTGACGTGGTGGGAAGAAATGTTCTGCCGCTTGAATATGATGCGGAAGTTATTATTACGCTAGCCGAAGCGCTTTTGACTTTGCCACTGCCGGGCAAGTTTCGGGTGCGGGTGAGCAATCGTAAGCTGCTCAGCGGCTTGCTCGAGGCACTGAACCTGAAGCAGCACGCAGAGGAGATTTTCGGGATTATTGACCATGCAGAAAAAGTGCCGCGCGAGAAGACAGTACAAGCGCTAGAAGAACTACAAATTGGCAGTGAAAATGTTGTGAAAATTACAACATTTATGGAGATTGGCGGAGCAGCGGCGGAGATTGAAGAGAAATTGAATGCTCTAGGGGTAGAAAATGCCAATTTTCGGGCGGGAGTAGAAGAAATTAAACAAGTGTTGTATTTTTTACAACACTTTAAGGAAGCGGTTGGCGTGGATTTTGAGTTAGTGGCGGACATGAAAATCGTGCGCGGGCTGGATTATTATACGGGGACGGTGTTTGAAACTGTCCTGTTCGAACATCCGGAAGTGGGTTCGATTTGCTCAGGTGGACGCTATGAGAATTTGGCGAGCAACTATACCGACCAACAGCTGCCGGGAGTGGGCGGGTCGATCGGGCTAACAAGATTGTTCTATGTCTTGCAAAATTTTGGTACGGTGGCAGAGCAAGAGCTGAAGCCGGTGGATTATGTAGTGATTCTGGTGGGCGAAAACGGCGAAGTACTACGCGCGGGGCTAAAACTGGAGCAAAAATTACGTGAGCATGGCTATGTGGCGGAGATTGTTTGGGGCGACAAGAAGATGGGCGACAAGATTAAGTATGCGGCGAAGATTGCACGAAAGCTGATCGTGCTAGGGGAAGATGAGGTAGGAAAAGATTATTATCAGGTGAAGGACCTTGAGACGGGCAGCGTTGGCGGACTGATGTTAAAATAGCAGCAGGGGGTTATTTCCCTAATCCACTATCAAGATAAGCTTTGGCTTCTTCCCAACCCCATTTGTCGTCGAAACCGGCGCGAGTAAATTTGTTGAACTTAAAATATGGCATGCCTTGGGCAGATTGGAGGGCGCGCGTGGTAGCACTTTCGACTTCGGCGGCCGTCTCACGATTTTCGACACAACGCTGGAAATCATCGCCTAGTCCGGCTTTTTGGCCGATTTTTAGCCAATAGTCGTCAGGGAGATTTTTGATCGGTGTGGCGTCTTTGTTGCTGCCGATGCCTTTGGAATGATAATCCTGCCAGAGAGCGGAAATTGCGCCGTGGTAATAATCCCAGAATTTGTCCTCGCGCAAGGCGCAGTAGGCACCCTCGGCGGCGTCACGGGAGTATTCGTTGTTGCTGCCCATGTAGAGATAATCAGTGAGGCGAATCTCGAACTGAATATGGTTTTCCTCGAGGTAGGCAAGGAATTCATCCCAATGCACATGTACGACGCGGGAAAAGACATCACAGTAAGGGCACATGAGGTCGGTATACATAATATAGTGGTTCGGAGCGTCGGCTGCGCCTACGGTCATGCCGAGGTTCCAGGCCGGGTCGGCAGCGATCTGGCTCAGCGACATTGAAATGACGATAATGACGATGAAGACAATTGCGATAACAATACAGGCGATGGCCATAGATTACTCCTTTGATGTTTTAGACTTTCCTGGTTGAACAGCCGATTTGACAACAGATTGAGCGGCTGATTGGGCAGTTGATTGAGTTTCGGCTTGGCGGGCTTGGTGACGGCGCTGGAATTTTTCGCTCACAATATGAGCATAGGCGTCATTGCCAAGCTTTTTAATACTAAGCAGCGAGACCACTAGCGCAATCGCGGTCAAGATACCCGAAATAGCATAGGCGAGCGGCAAACCGCTGGTGCTGAAAATCGTACAAAGCATCGGCCCGAGCAGAGTTGTCCCACAGGTTGGGCAGCCAGAACCGAGAACAGCGAGCCCCGCAGCCACGCTGGCATACTCGACGTTGTTGACATTGGTGGCGGTGGCAACGACCTGAGCCTTGCGGCTACGACGACGCTTTTGCCAAACTAGAGCGACCAGGCCGATCAAGATACTCTGACAGAGGATAATCAGGAAATTGAGCAGCCAAGACCAAAAGTTGCCATTCACGATAAAAATGTCGAGCAGCCCTTGGCCGAGGATGCGGAGTTTCCCGGGCAGATTGTTTGACCAAAAAGCGGCGAGCGGCGCGGTACTGCTAGAAAGTAGGCTCATCAAAGTGCCAAAAATCACAAAACTGAGCGCAAAGGCGAGCAAAAAACTGCGCTGGCGAGTCGCTAAGACGACGCCGGACAGGGCTAGCCGCCATTCATCACACCAGCGGCGCCACCATTTCAGAAGCTTTTTACCTCGACTCTGCATATGGATATTGTAGCATAAGTTACGGCTTCAAACTAGTTGCCGTTGTCTCAGATTTTAGCGCGCCACGCAACGAACGGAGCCGCCAGTGTTGCGAGCTTGTTTGTAGGCCGGATACGCCTTGCGTTCGCCAATGTAGGCATAGAATGCTTGCGCACTACTAGCGTCAAACGGAGATGAACTCCAATAGACTGCTTGCGCTCCGGGGGCCGAAACACCGCCGCCATTATTGTTTTTGTAAACCCAACCGGGACGGTTGAAATAAGTAGGCTCGCGTGCAAGCCGCGGTGATTCTCTGTCGTTCGGAGCTGGGTCAATCCAGCCGCCACTGCTAGTCTCAGTATATTGTGCAACTGTGGGAAAACCTTGTGTCAGCATTAGTTGATAGAACTCGTTGGCGCTAGAGGGCAAGTAATCGCTACTGCCTTTCGCGGTCATGCCGCCGACTGGTAGGCGCCAGCCCTTCGGGCAGATACTGCCAGTCGCCCGAGCGTTGCCATCAACGCCACCGGTGACGTTATTGCCAGTCATTGCTGTTGCGGCAGCATAGGTATAATAAACTCCTGCCTTGTAGTGTAGACTTCCCGGCAAAGTACTCCCGGTGACCGCAAGAAAATTCGCCGAGCAACGTCCTAGATCATATTGCGCGGTGGCTGTCGAGGAAATACTACCGCATCCTGATAGCGCCGTTGGGTCCTTAAGATAATAGTTTCCAAGGTGCCATGATAAATCCGCGGTAGTGGCTGTGGTACCCTTCAACGGAGTGTTGTTAGCTGTACTAATAGATGGAGTGTAGTTCGAGGTAATATCAGTATTTTGCGGAGTAAGCGTGACGCCCGTGTTGAGTCTAAGGCCAAGATCCTGTGTCATCCAGCACTTACCATCAGCTAACTTTGCTACCCAGTAGGACGCGCCGTCGCGACGGTCTTTAAGCTGCGCAGTACTACCGACGGCAGCATCGCTACAAATCTCTGAAGTCATGTCTTGCATATACTCGGGGAAACCCGCGACGTTCGCAACGACAGCCTCCCCATCAATCATGAGGTTACGACTGAGGGCGGCATGACCATAACCACAGAGCAAAATGCTCAGAACACCAAACATACTAGCGGAAGCTAAGATGACGGTTTTTGTTTTCATTAGGGCTCCTTATCTTGCTTGATAACTTTAATTTTAGACTTCATTTGTTCTCCTTATCACTGCTTATAAAATATTTCGTTCAACCAAATTACTGGATAACCAAATTTCGCCAACCGGCCACGAGTAATACCCATGATGTCGTTCTGAGACACTGTCCAAACGTCATCGCTAGCGTTGTTGTCGCCTTTGGTTCGAAAGGTGTATTGGCCGTGCAATTTGGTAACTTCCGTGACGCGATGGAGCATAATAGCTCCGCCGTGCTGGTAGACTATGATATCTCCTACTTGAATCTGGTCGTAGTTGTCGGATTTCTCCATTAGAACCATGTCGCCACGATAAAGACTGGGTTCCATACTACCCGAACCAACCGCTAGCAGACGATAACGAAACAGCCCCGAAATGAGCATCGCATAAGCAACTACCACGCAGACGGCTACTCCTACACCTAGATAGCGCACGAAATGTTTAGCCTTGCTACGGCTGGCAGTTTCGACACGACGCCGCATACGAGGCACGGCAGCTCTAATATTTCGAAAAGCCCTAGAACGCGTAGGTCGCTCGTTCGACTGCACCATATTAGTCAGCCCAATCAGCAAAAGGCAGACAAAGCCAACTTCAAAGAGTTTAGGTAAAAATGCTCCGCTATCTGGCAGAATCGGTAAGAGATAGGTTGGCAACTCCATAATAAGGCGGTAGGCGAGATTGACGCGATAGTCGAAATGATAAGCAATATAGGTAAGCATGATATTCGATACTAGGCTGGGACCAGCGACCGCAGCAAGTAGCGTAAAAATTGCCCCGCCCTCGCTTAGCACAAAAGCAGGCAAGGAAGTCAAAATATTCATGACGAAAATGCTGGCACCGGCACAGAATACTGCTGGCAGACTATTATGAGCTTTAGTCACTAGCTGTCCACGCAAAACTTCTTCAGCCATAATTAGTAGAGCAACTGGTAGAAAAATGCCGAAAAAGTTAGTAAAGTCCCACCGGTAAACATTTTGGACAAAGCCGATTTTTAACCCACAGAGCAGGAAGATGGCGAACTGAAAGACGGTGGCTGATAGGACCATAAACGCCCAAATCAACTTGTACGGCTGGCGCACTTTGCCCCAGCCCAGCAAAACGATATTGATACCGATAGCTGTGACCACTGTCGCGACGTATAGATAGCTGCGCAAAATACCGCCCATCGGTAATAATGTTAGTATGAGCGTGACCACGCAGGTAGTTAAACTAACCGCTACTACTTTGCTAGTCGAAAGCCGCATGTCCTACCTATTCCGCGATTAATTCTTTTGTCCATAAGTCAATACAACGTCAAGCCCACTAACTGATACGTCTTTTGACGGGAGGTCTTCTTCGGTCGCCGAAGGATCAAATTCAAGTTTAAGTTTGAGCGACCTACTGCTGCCCTTCGCGAGAGCTTCGCCGACGGCCAGTGCAGTACCATCGGCATGAGTGATTGTATAATTCATCTTAGCGCAGACCTTATCAGCTACGTCTGTGCCAGCAGATGAAGCACAAGTTAAGTCTGAAGCGGTTTTAATGGCGATACTTTGCAGCTCAGCGTCAACATCGCCAGCGTTGACGACATTGAAGGTATATTCGATGGCATCACCAGGATTTTTGAGCTGGACGCTATAGCCTTTGATAGCGGCAAGAGCCTTGCCTTCAGCACTGTTTTGAATAGTTGGAGCGGTTAGTTCCTTTGCACTTTGCCCAGTGGCGACAACGGGCTGCAAATCTGCGAAATGGATATCCCAAACCGTAGCATTCACAGTTGCATCACCGCTGATTTGAAGGTTAGTCGAGAAAGCAGCTATAGCAATGCCAATTGAACCGATTAGAGCTACTGATAGCAGAACGACTACCGTCATCATCCTACGCTCACGACCACTACGCACGCCAAACCTGCGGTTGTTCCTACGCGCATTTGAACGTGTTGAGCGTGCAGCGACGGTGTCTACCGATTTTATAGTTCTTTTGCTGGTGGTCATATGTACGTTCCTTTCTCTTCGGCTGGGGTTAACCCTACCTATACCGATTAGCTGCTATCTCTATGCTAGCAATGGACCCTAAGCTGGCTCAAAGCTAGCATAACTGCGTTGGAACTATTATATATATATATATATATATATATTCAAGGGCTTTTTGGCTGCAATTCATATTGGTTGAATATATGCTAGATGCAATGAGAAATGGCCGCCCTTTCGGACGACCAGTTTATTCCTCCAGCTCATGGAGGATTTTTGTCTCGTGGTCAGTTTCGGCGGTCTTGGCCTGGGTTGCTTTTTCGCGTCCTGCAAGCCAGCGCTTCGCACCAAGGCAACCGAGTCGAACTCCAACGATTAGGCAGATGATGCCATAGAGCGCCATGAGCCCCATGGAGATGCGCATGTCAATGGGACTATACCCTGCCTGGCAGAGCCACTCGTCGATTTTTTCCGGAGCGATAAAGATAAAGCCCAGAGGAAGAAGAACGCTAAATGGAGCCTGAGGGTTTAGGTTGTTTCCTGTTTCGTCGCAATAGATAAGGCTAGCGACGAGACTAGCGACACCAAAAGCGCCAAGAAGCAGTCCAGCCAGCACAAGGCCGGCAATTTTGAGGATTAACATCGTCATAGTTAATTCCCCCTTTCTCACAATGATTAAAGAGCTCGATAAGTTGCTCAGCCATCTCAGAGTAAAAGCCTTAAAGGTCTAGCTCGGAAAGTAGACTCATCAAAATGGCTAGAACAAGCCTTATTGTTCTTATACTTTCATTGTAGCACACATCGGCGAAAAAGTCAAGAGGTTTTGTTCGGTTTTAGGAGAATAACAGGGGCGAAATTCACGAAAAAACTTTTTATTTAGGTCATAAAATCTGCGAAAAAAAAGCTTGACGAGCATGATGGCTATGCTAAAATAAGTATAAGAACTCGGACGAATCTTGACGTTGAGGGCCGCCTGAAGTTCAAAAAAGCAATGCGAGTGGGCATTGCGAGGGGGTTTGGGAGATTCTTTTCTTTGGGGTGGTTTTGTTTGTTTTGAGTTGGTTTAGATATGTTGGCTGGGTTATTTTGTTAGTGGATTGGAATTTGGTAGTTTGTCCGCAATGATTTGACTGACATGTTTGGCAGCCGGTCTTAGTGTTGTCGCTGCGTTCTCAATCCCCAGCTCAAATCCACCAATACCAGAAAAGGTAGAGAAGTATTTAATTTTCTGCATCAGGTTAATTCCTGTTTTAGTTTTTATGCCCCCAAGTTCCTCTTTTCTACTACTATTGTAGCATAACGTGTTTGGAGGACCCTGGTGCAAAACTAAGCCTAGCCGAATCCAACCTAACATACTCGTAGATCAAAGGCTGGTTGGTGGGCTAACAGCATAGGGACTGGCTAACAGGATAACGGGCTACCAATTTGAAGTTGCTAAACCGCAGTATATTATATGTGGAGATTTAGCGGGATAACATACGAAACAACAAGAATATGGTCATTAAGTTTTTTCTTAAGCATTTTCGTGTTATGATAAAAGTAGGTCGGGAGGTGTTAGCTCCGGCCTAGATATTAAATTTAAGAGGGGAGAAAGGAGGTAGTATGCCCAAAGCAAAGAATAATGGTGTCCGTTCGTCAAAATCTGTGGCCAAGAAGGCGTCAAGTTTACTTCGCAATAGTAGCTCAAAGCAGACACGAAGCGTAGCCGCTAGTGCTCTTGCAAATCGTAAGAAATCTAGTAAATAGCCGCACAAAAAATGGCATCCATCTAAACTGGGTGCCATTCCTGAGTTAATTTAAGCTCTTCTTTTCGTATTCTACTGAAGGCGGTGGCGATACGCGGGGAGGCGTTGTTTGTCGTTGTGACTTGAGACCAAACTTTTGATGCTCGACAGATGGTTGAGGTGTTTTAGGCTTCAATGGCGATAATGTCTTACTATTCATACTAAATCTATAATAATATACTTAAACATAAAAAGCAACAATATCGCTAGTCCAAGCAGTACGAAAGAGACTAGTTGCCAGCGACGCCTTTTTTCATATGATTTATTAAAACCGTACAATCCATCTCTGTAGCTTCGAGCCTTCCACTTGCTAAACTCTTCTCGAGACATATTACAATGTTCTTCACTCTCTAACATTGCCACAGCTTCGCTTGACTTAATGGGTACAGGAGTATCCATAAAAATTGAAACTACCATGCATAAGAATGAAAGGCCTATAGGTATAGCAACTAGAGTAAATGAGAATGCATTCAAATCTTGCTCTAGCAGACAGGGTACGAGAAAAGCAATGGCTGCAATTGTTATGGTTGCCCTAGAAATCAGTAAATTTACATCTTCGAGCCTTTTGCCAGCCTTTTCTTGTAATGTACTTGCTAGGTCTTCCCAGTTCGCCGAGCGATCATCACTTTGATCTATGCTGCTTTCTAGACCGTTGGGTAACTGAATATTAGTATTAATATTATAAGTTGTCATACATCCTCCTATACGCCTCAATAACCTCATTATCTCGAATAACTTGAGTAGAATCTGCTAACGACGACAATAGTCTAGTTATTTGGTTATCGAAGCCAACGTAGGTGATCTTTCTACCAGCTTCCTTAGCAACCTTGATAGCTGGTACTAAATCAGTATCGGAGCTAACTAGAATGATATGGTCAACTTGGTTTCTCAACGAATCAGCTACAATATCGACAGCTAAACCAACATCTACACCTTTTTCTTGGAATTTGTAGTCAGTAGCTCCACATTTCTTACACTCGTCACGGTCGCGAACTTTTAGCACGCCGGTCGCTCGGAACTCAACGTCAGTTTTAGCTAAACAGTTTCTCATGCGGCGTAGATTATCGGCAAACTGGACGGATTTTTCTTGGATTTCTTCGCCGTAATTTCTTTGTTGACGAATCTTGGCAACGCCGTAGTAACGAATTTCTAACTGTTCACTTGGAAAAATCTGCTTAAGTAAATACGGAATATCAACAGCGCTAACTTCCTGCTTACTAGTAGCAAGACCCGAAGCAATCACTCGCTCTGCAATTTTGTAGAGAAAGTTTTGCCCGTCAATATATGCTATAGTTTTTATGGTTACCTCCAATACTTAAAATCCCTGGCGGGAACGAATCCAGACCAGGGGGCTATGGCTATATCTTAGCATACCGTTTTGAGTTCGTCAAGATTTTTTGCTTCTTGAAGTCCTGTTCCATAGGCATCCCTACTAGACAACAAAAAAGAGTAATGCTTATACTAGGAGTAGTTTTATATTTGGAGAAAATTAGTACGGGGAGACCATTATATTTCAGAACAGCGGTATGTATTATAGTATAATAAAGCTGATAGATAGTTGATCGTAGGAGAACTACATAGTGCCAGTCAAGTCTTTTAGCGGCGTTTTTAAGAAGTCTCAGTCCGAGGTTAGACATTGTTATTGCCTAGGATGCAAGCAGCCGCCAATACAATCTCACTCCATTTCTAAGGAAAGGGTGCTTAGTGCAATCTCTGAAAAAGGTCGGGTTTTAATGTTGGATAAATCTTCGTTGTCAGCCAATAAATTAGTAGAAGTCGGGATCGGGCAGGCTTCAACCGTGAAATGTTTCTGTAGCGAACACGACCAAAAGATATTTGTGCCGATAGACGACAAAGATTACACGGCTGGTGATAAAGAGCGGGAATTCTTATTTGCATTCAGAGCCGCCGCCAGAGAACTCCTTGTAAAAGAAGCTGCCGTCCAGGTGTGTAACCATTGGAAGAAACCGGACTATTACGGAAACGATGCAACAGCGACCGCTATTCTGGACGAAATCAATATTGGTCAGTTATTAAGCGTAAAAGATCAAAATGAGACTCGAGCCATATTTACGGACACCCACCAAAAGCAAAAGTTTAATGCTATCCGTGCTATATGCGTTGTTCTCGACGGCTGGTACCCAGTAGCCGCCAGTTCTTCATTATGCATTGAGAGAGACCTGGACGGAAACCTAGTAAACGATGTTCTAGCATCTGGGTACAATACTAGAGTAAAACCCTGTTTTTTGACAATATTTCCTCAGAAAGACAAGACCTACTGTCTAATATCGTATTTTAATCGAGATCGTAAGACTTACAGCTTCCTGAATAATATTGGCGACAAGAGTGATCATGAAAAAGGTGTAATTGTCTCAAATCTTTTAGTTGGCTATGTAGAGAACTTAACAATAAAACCATCCTTCTGGCAGGCATTTGATAATAAAGAAGCTTTCTTCGCCGTGCGTGCAACATCGCTAATACCGCACACATCTCTCATTGAAGATGAGAGTTTGAATTTATTTGTATGAATAACTCATTTAGAATTCCACTTATTATCAAATAAGTTGGTAATACCGGTTGTTATTTTAGTCCGCTAAACCGCCCTATATTGTATGTAGCGATTTTGCGGTTTTATCTTACCGGCAGTTATCAACTATTTTTCTGCTCCACTTCTCTAGTTTTTGTGTTATAATAATTCTAGAACTTTACGACTTGCTACACTTGGGATTACGGCAGTTTCTACAGCAATTCTTACATCAAATCCGCTGTATTTACTATAGTTCGTATGTATTCGTAAACGTTCGCTAACAGATTGCCCGAATGGCGGAATTGGTATACGCGTTCGACTTAAAATCGAATGGAGAAATCCATATGGGTTCAAGTCCCATTTCGGGCACCACACGTTTTTAGGATGAATGCAAATTATATGGGGAGCGACCTTCGTCGCCGCTTCGCTACAAGTCCCATTCTGGCACCAGAATTTGAGTTAGTAATGGTTCTATCAGGGTTGTGCTTCAGAGAAAGGTGTTATATAATGGTGAGACGAGATTATATTTTTGGAGGCCGCAAGCATGAAGAACGCAAAAATCACACGCAAAATCACCCAAGGGGTTTATGTTTTGACAACTCAAGGCGGGGGTTGCGTTGTGGATGCGGTGTCGCGAGCAAGTGCGGGGGAACAGCCGCTGATTACGGTGGCGGTCGCGAAGACGAACCATTCGCATAAGCTCTTGGCGCAGAATGAGAAATTTGCGTTGTCGGTCTTAGGTGAGCAGGCAGCGCCGGAAATCATTGAGACTTTTGGCTTTAAATGTTCGAAAGATTGCGATAAATTCGCCAATGTGGCGACGGAAGAAGTTGACGGAGTGCCGGTGATCAAAGATTCGCTGGGATATATGGTGTGCGAGAAGGTTGATGCGATTGACATGGAGACACATACATTGTACGTTGGTCGCATGGTGGAAGGTGATGTGCTCGAAGATGCGAAACCGATGAGCTATGCTTATTATCAGGAGCACAAAGCGGCTTTGGCACATGCGAACGGGTCGAAAGATGATGACTTGACAAAGAAAACGACTGAGCAAGGTAAAACAGCTTGGGTTTGCACGGTATGCGGTTATGTTTATTATGGGGACGAAGTGCCGGACGATTATAAATGCCCGCTCTGTGGACTGGGAAAGAAATATTTCAAAAAGAAAGAGGACTAAAATTAACATAGGATAATAATTATATGACCGAGAAATTGAAGGGGTCGAAGACGGCCTGGCGGACTTTGTATTATTATTGGCGCGAAGTGGTGAAGTATAAATGGTATTCCATCGGAACATTCATCTTGACGCCAGTGGTGGTGTTCATTCGGGCGATTTTGGCGCCGATGATTTTCGCGGATTTGATTGAAAAGGCGACGATGGGGCTACCGATGGACAAAATGCTCGAAGCGGCGCTTTGGGAAGTGATTCTGTTTGTGATTCTCTACGCGTTCAACAAGATCGTGCTGGAAGAGCTGCGGCTGGCGTGGTGCTGGAAAATGGAAATTCTGGCGATGTATGACCTCGCGAATATTTGTTTCGAGGTGGTGAACGATCAGTCAATGCAGTTCCATAGTGATAGATTCTCGGGGTCGCTGGTTTCGCAAACAAATAAGTTTGTTTGGGGCTTCGAGCGGCTGCTCGACACGATTATTTGGGATCTGTGGCCGACGCTGGCTTATATCGTGATGGTGATTGTGGTTTTGGCACCGCAAGTTCCCTGGTTTGCGGTGGGTGTGGTAATCTTTGGGATTTTCTATGCGATGATTTCGGCGCTCTCGCTGAAAAAGATTGCCCGACTAAACGAGGCGGAAGCTGAGGCTGAGGCAAAGCAGACCGGACAACTAGCCGATTCAATCACAAATATTATTTCCGTCAAGTCGTATGCCAAAGAATCACACGAACGTCATCGCTTTGCTAACTTTTCACGCACGGTGCTGAATGTTTCGGACAATTTGAAGACGGCCACGATCAAGCGCGATATTATGTTTAACTGCGTGCAGATTGGGATCACGGCGATGATTCTGGTTTTTCTGCTCACGGGGCGCGAATGGCTGGGAATTTCGGTGGCGACGCTAGTGCTAATCGTGAACTATGCGCAAACGATCCAAGGCGAACTGTGGAATATTAACTCGATTTTGAAGAATTTCAACCGCGTGTTTGGTGATGCGTACGAAATGACTTTGATTCTCGACATGAAAGATGATGTAGTAGATGTGCCGGATGCGGTGGAGCTAGAGCTCACGGAGTCGAGTGTGAATTTTGACAATATCACCTTCAAGCATAAGGAGGCGAAAGAGGCAATTTTCCAGAATTTCGAGCTCGACGTGAAGGCGGGCGAGCGGATTGGGCTGGTCGGGGTTTCGGGCTCAGGTAAGACGACTTTGACGAAGTTGCTGCTGCGTTTCGCAGATGTGCAAGAGGGCGCCGTGCGGATCGCGGGGCAGGATATTCGCACGATCACGCAGAAAAGTTTGCGCGAGAATGTGGCTTATGTGCCGCAGGAAACTTCCCTGTTTCACCGTTCGATTGCGGAGAATATTGCTTATGGTAAACCGAACGCCACAATGGAAGAAATTGAGCGGGCGGCAAAGCTCGCGAATGCGCATGAGTTTATTAAGGATTTGCCGGAGGGCTATGAGACACTAGTGGGCGAGCGCGGAATTAAATTGTCCGGTGGACAGAGACAGCGCATCGCGATCGCCCGCGCAATCTTGAAAGACGCGCCGATCTTAGTGTTGGACGAAGCGACTAGCGCACTCGACTCAGAGAGCGAAGCTTTGATTCAGAGCGCTCTAGAACGACTGATGACGGGGCGGACCAGCATCGTGATTGCGCACCGATTATCAACCGTGGCAAGCTTGGACCGGATTGTGGTGCTAGAAAACGGGAAAATCGTTGAACAAGGTCGGCACCAAGATTTGCTGAAGATTAAGGATGGGGCGTATCAGAGATTGTGGTCAAGGCAGTCGGGGGCGTTTGTTGAGTAATATAGACTAAACACTAGTTTTGATTGCTCTTGTTAATTTGGTTTTCCGATTCGCATTTTGTGCTAGACATAGTTTTTTCCAATAGAGTTTCTATACACTAGTTTGGGTCGCGGGTGACGCTCTCAAAATCGAATCCCTCGTTTCTCTCGGGCCGTGATTTTGACCCGCGCCAGCCCCAGATAGTTAGCGACCCAAACTAGGTATAGTAAACTCTGCAGTTAAAATCTTGTTCAAACCAAAATACGAATCTGGGAAACCAAGTCAAAAAAACACAAGCAAAACTAGGTATAGGTTATATTACATTACTATCTCCAGTACAAACCTCAAATCAGAAAAAACTAAACATCTCGTAATCTTCTATATATCTAACTCGTGGCGGGATTATGGATATGATGAATGGTGCGCTCAGAATTGCTAGTACCACTGGTTTCTATTGGTCGAGTTCTGCAGCTTCTGCTCCATTAAACTTTTCCTATTATCTTGCGATTGGTTATAATTTCGTTGAGCCATCGAACAATAATCCGCGTTGGAACGGCTTTACGGGGCGGGTTTACGCCGGGTTCGCAAAAGTTTACCTCCACGCGCAAAGAGTTTGTTTCCGCGCGTGAAAAGTTTACGTTTTCTGTCTACGGGATTTTACCCCTGTTATTTTGATGATTTTGAGGCTTTAAAAAATCTTACTCCCGCACTAGAAAAGTTTACGTCGATTCCGAAAAAGTTTACGGTTGATAGAGTGAAGTTTGTAGTTGGTCCACTGATACTTACGGTTAAATCATAGAGGCTTATTGATGCCATCGGACCGTAAAGCCAAACCAGCGAATACGGTAGTCGGTGCCTGAAGGGTTGATATTGATGCTATCGAAATGTAGATAGTAGGCGTAGAATGAAGATGGGTAGGCGGTAGATGTCCGGTAATTACCGCTACCGTTCGCAAATCTTAAAGATCCGGTAGGCAAGTAAATAAGCCCGCCACGAGTTAGATATATAGGAGATTTTGAGAGGTTTAATCTTCGACGACCCGTTCGCTGCGGCGGAGGAGCAAACGCCGAAGACGGGTGGATGAACGGCGGGCACGAGGATGCTGGCGTAGATAGATGAGGTAATAAGCGACACCGAGCTGGACGGTGGTGATGGCGGCGGAGAGACCAAGAATGGCCGGCACACCAAAGTCAAACATTTGGCCGGCGAGAAACAGACCGGTCGCTTCACCGAGATAAGAAATGACATATTTCACTGTGCTATAACGGAATTGATGACGGTTGTCAACGACATTAATATAATATCCGTCACTAACGTCTTCATAGGCAGTCGAACTGAGCAACGACCAGAGAATAGCGATCAGCATGACAAAGACGTCGTTTGACAGAACGGCAATAATATAGGCAATAAGACGGATGCCAAACTTTAAAGTCATGGTAAGATAGTCGTTTTTTGGCGTGAAATATTTCAGAGCAATGATGCCGATGCCATCAGACAACAGGCCAGCGATAAGCAGAAAATTGGTCGCAGTGTTGACGGAAAAGTGCAGATGACCGGTCAGAATGAGCATTTTTAGACCGAGTGCCACCGCGAAAGAGGTAGCGGCAAGATAAGCATAGATCATATAGATCGTCTGGGTGCGGCTTTTGAGGATGAATTTCACCATAGAGGCACGGCTCGGTGACTCTTTGAAGGTGGGGCGAGTATGAAAACTGAACATGAGCGCAGTGGCGACAAGCAAGAAAAGCATTGATACAATCAAACAGCCGCCGTAGTCAAGTACCATACCAAGAAATTGTTGGCCGATGATCAGGCCGCCGATCAAGACGCCAACGTCGCGGAAGAGATATTCGACCAGTTTGCGCTGGCTGTAGATTTTGTTGCTTTTCATGATGGTGGTCATGAGCGGGTAGACGCTGATTACGATGAGGTTACTAGTCAAAACGTCGATTACCATACAAAAGTTGATCACGTCGTGACGGGCGGAGCCGTTGAGAAGTGCGAGGGCGACGAGGAAAATGACTTTGCTGAGGAGCGCAAGGCTCATGAAACCCTTCAGTTGGTGCATTTTGAGATAGCGGCCGACGAGAATGATACCGGCGACGCTGGCGAGCATGCCGAGGCTGGTAATGTTGCTGATGTCGGCGGGCGAAAAGCCGTTCTCCTGGAGCCAAAGTTGACGGAAATTTTCCCAGAGGCCGACCGAAATACTGAAAAAGGCCAGCATAACGAGAATTTTGAACTGGGCTTTCTGAGCGCGCGACTTCGAACGACGAGATTTAGCATGAGATTTTAGGTTGGGGGATTTGCGGCTGGAATTTCTACGGTTGAAGCTCTCGTGGTTGGAGTTTTTGCGACTAGGTTTTTTACGGCTGGAGTTTTTGGGGCTAGAAAAGGAAGACCTAGTTTTTGGACTAGGAGTAAGATTTTTCTGATCAACAACCCAACGATTAGGCATATGTCTATATTTTAGCATAAAAATCACGGTTCTGCGCCAAAACTATAACTTCTACTAATCTCCTATATATCTAACTCGTGGCGGGACAATATATTTGGGAGCTGGTTCTTTGAGGAGCGCCGGTGTTGATGCTTATCATTGGATGAATACAGCTCGTTCATTAACGATCTATGCTTATGGTCTTGATCTTACAGATGTCCACATCAATCCATCTTATACCAGTAATCGCTGGTTGGGCTTTGCGGTCCAGCTTTATCCTGTTTACGAGAGACAGGGTAGAAGTTAGCCGATTTTCGTCCCGTAAAGCCGTACCAGCGATCGTTGTAGTGCGACGGGTAGACGTTAGTGCTATTGAAAGAGAGGTAGTACGCATAGAGCTCAGACGGGTAGGCGGCAAACGCCCAGTAGATGCCACTGTAGCCCGCGTACCTCAAAGAGCCAGTAGTCAGATTGACACCCCCGCCACGAGTTAGATATATAGGAGATTCGGAGGATGGTTTGATTTTGATGCTGGTTTTAGTGATCAAGACTGAACGAAATGGGTAAAAATCTTTGTAAATGATGATGAAATATGTCGAGATTGCGGAAAAGTATTGACTTTTCTGGAGATGTATGCTATAATGGTATTAGGTACCTTAAAAACTTGTTCTGATCGGCCGTAGGATAACTTTTCCAGCTAAGTTCTAATTCAAGTCTGCGCAGTGGATGGAGGAGTTACCCTGCGGCTGAGGCCGGCAGAAAAACAGAAAGAAGGGGGGTACCGATTATGAAGGTGCTGAAAAGAAATGCAGACGTTGAAGGAAGCTCCTTTACTTAAGTTTGCTACGGGCGGAGACGATCTGCAGTATATACTCCAGACGATCAGAAACCGCATTCTCTTGGCTGAAAGCTGCCAAATGTATCAGGAGATTAGTAGCTTGTCGCAAGCTTCCGAGCTAACCCGCAAGCAGCATGAGTGGTTGCGTGATGAGGTAGGCTACACTAACTTCTATGGCGCAGTGAGAGTGCCATATGAAGAAATCTATATTGCAGATTCAAGCAGTGTTGGTGCCATGAACTGCAAGGGTGAGATTCGGATTTCTTTCAGCGGGGCGAGCCAGGAGCAGGACGTGATGTTTGCGCTGAGGGTTTTGCGTGGTATGCAGTTTTATCACTGTACTCAGGGAGACGCGCAGCGTTGGTATAATCTACGCGAACTGCGTAAAATCCCGAACATCAAGCTCTGGCTGGATATGCTCAAGATAGATGAAGCACCGTTGGTGAATTCATTTAAAACCGCTGTCTAAGTGCCTCCGATCAGAACAAGCCTTCACCCTCCAGCTCGAGATGAGTTGGAGGGGTTGCTTTTTATAAAGTTAATCTTGGGTTCTTAGGCTTGGGCTGAGGATTTAAAACTGAGCTTTCGGATCGACAACTGGCTTCGGGGTTATTCTAAGATTGCCTTGATACGGCGGACGCCAGCGCTAGAGGATTCTTCTTTTTTGATCTTGAAGCGACCAAGTTCGCCGGTGTGCGAGACGTGCGGGCCGCCGCAAATTTCAATTGACACATAATCCGGATCCTGACCAATTGTATATACGGTGACCCGGTCGGGGTAGCGGTCACGGAAGGAGCCGTGGGCGTGGAGTTCGTCGAAAGCGTAATCTTTATCATACTCGGCGTGGACGACCGGAAGGTCAGCCGAAATCCATTTGTTTACCAGGTCTTCGACTTTTTGAAGTTCCTCGGGAGTCAATTTATGGTCAACATTGAAGTCAAAACGCAAGCGTTCGGGAGTGAGGTTGCTGCCGCGCTGTGCGATCGACGGGTCGATGACCTGCTGGAGAGCAGCGAGCAGAAGATGGCAAGCCGTATGGTATTTGACGGTCTGGTCGCTGGTATCGGACAAGCCACCCTTGAACATGCCTTTCGAGGCGGTTTTGCTGCGTTCGCGCTGCTCGGCGAGAGCGGCTTCAAACTCGTCTTGGTAGTTCTTGGAAAGATCGATGCCCATTTTGTAGGCTTCTTCAACGCTCAACTCGAGTGGAAAGCCATAAGTATCTTGGAGCTTGAAGAGATCGTATCCAGTTAGCCAGGAAGCTGAAGAGTCCGTATCAGACTTTTCGGGACACGTTTGGCTCGTCCCGTCGTTACGGGCGAGCCGGCACTTCGCCCGCTCCTCGTTAGTCGCGGAGATTCCCGACAAAGTCGATTCAGACTCTTGCTTTCTGGCTAACTTGTTAAGCTCCTTCAAGCCTTTGCTGATGGTTTTGCGGAAGGCTTGTTCTTCTTTGGTGAGAACTGAAAGGACATTGGCGCGGTTTGGCAAAATATCGTCGGAAAGGTCAGCGTAGTTTTCGGCGATGACGGGGAGGATTTCGGCCAAGAAATCTTGACCAACGCCGAGGTCGAGCGCCTTCAGAATCGCCCGACGAACGAGCCGGCGAAGAGCATAGCCCTGGGCTTTGTTGCTAGGTTCGAGACCCTGAGCAGCCAAGAGATAAGCGCCGCGCAGATGGTCAGCAATGATACGCATTTCATCAGTATTGTTGTCATAATTTTTGTGCGAAATGGCTTCGAGTTTTTCGATAATCGGCAAAAGAAGGGAAATTTTGAAAACGTCAAAACTGCCGATCGCCGCCGCAGAAATCCGCTCGAGGCCGCCACCGAAGTCGATGTTTTTGCGCTCCAGTTCGGAAAAAGTGCCGTCTTCGTTGCGACGATAGCCCATGAAGACTTGGTTGCCGATTTCCATGAAACGGGCGCCGTCGGAAGCGGGATGAGACTTGCCATATTTCGCGACATCTTGCTTATCTTCACCAAAATCATAGAAAACCTCCGAATCTGGACCACAGGGATCGCCAAGGGGCGTGGTTTCGATGCCGCCGCCGCGGCTCCACCAGTTTTCGTGGTCATCGTAGAAGAAAATGCGTTCGCCAGGTTTAATTCCCCGCTCAGCGCCATGTTCGGCCGTGCCCATATCGACAACTTTAGCTTCGATGCCGGCCTCCTTGAAGACTTTTTGCCAGATTTCAGCGGCTTCGGTGTCTTTCGGGATGCCATATTTTTCGCTGCCGATAAAACAGGTGACGTAGATTTTCTCGGGGTCAAGGCCGACCTCTTTGGTCAAAAATTCGAAAAACCAGCGGATTTGTTCTTCCTTAAAATAATCACCGAGCGACCAGTTCCCCATCATTTCAAAAACCGTGGTATGACGCGGATCACCTACGTCGTCAATGTCTTGGAGACGCATGCAAGGCTGAACGTCGGCTAGACGAGTACCTTCGGGATGGTCCTGACCGAGCAGATAAGGCATCATCGGCTGCATACCAGAGCCAGTGAAAAGGGTGGTCGGATCATTCTCAAGCACGAGCGGCGCCGGCGGGACAATCTGGTGTCCGTGAGCTTTTTGAAAATCAAGGAATTTTTGGCGAATTTGATTGGCGTTCATTGGTTTATTATAGCATAGATTGAGAATTATAGGGGAGATTGGGGTTTTGAACGATTTACTGATCAGATGAAAGTTGACGGCGGATCTGAACGGACTTGACCGATGATAGACCGAAAGAGAAATGATAGACGGCAAAAAATCAGGTCCGAAAACCTGATTTTCTACGTAAGGTGCGTTTGACAAAAGTTCTAGCATCTGGTTTGCGCTCGGTCATCTTTAGCTAGAAGCTGAAGATTAAGCTTCACGGCGCATAGCCCTAGGACAGCATATCCTACAAAACACGAGCAGCAGATTGTCCCAATTCTGCCACGAAAGAATAAACACCCTAGCGCTACAATCACCAGCGCGCGGACATTGTGCGGAGGAAACTGCCAGCCAGACTTAACGCCGGCGCTACGAGCCATTTTCTGAAAATCCCTGCTAGCTATAGCGCCGATGAGTGCGGATATAATCATGATAATCAGCCATAATGCAATCGAAATGAAGCTGACATCGTTTCCGCGATATAAGGTCACTAATCGCTTGGCAATCTGAGTTATACAAGCAATGAGGGCTAGGCATACATGGTACGGTATCGCCGTACTCATGGCGTAAAGACTGCCAAAAGTTTCAGGATTTTTAGTCATTTTTTACTCCTTCCTGCGGTTGACTGACGACATCATGCCGTCTCCTTCTGCTCTAACTCCAACTCCGACAAATCGGCGTCGTTCTCAACTACGCCGTCGACCGTGCGCAAGACGAAGATAAAATGCGAATCCCATCCCGAAAAATGTTGACAGAGGTGCTTAGCTGTTTCCAGCGCACAACGTAAATCTTCATCTTCGGTCGCGCCCGAGAAGACGACATAGAAGCGCATCAATGGCTGATCGGCGTAATAAATCGTCGTGCAGACCGCGCCGCGGTGATTCGAGTAGCCGTTTGCCTCGGTGTAGTAGCCAGTCGCCTGAGCAATCTCGTCATGATCACGATCCGGAATGTCGTCCTTGATCAGGTGAGACAAGTAAGCCAGCTTCATTATGGCGTAAGACAAGCAATTGACTGGCTCGGTGTGGCCGTCATTAGGGTCCTTCCACTGGATGATGTGGCTGCCGCCAGGGGCGATGGTACGCGCAATGACGTACTCGTGTAGGTCGATTTTCTTGCCGTTCTCGTCATATTCGCTGAGCCCACCCAGCCAAATATCGGCCTGCTGACACAATGGCACCGCCATCAGCAAGATACAACCATTGCCGCTTTCGCGGAAGATCTCAACTTGGTCTTTAGCCTTGCGACCGGCGCGTACTACTCTGCTAATTGTGTCCTTATAATCTATGTTCATAAGGACTTTTGTCAAACTTTTAACTTTTTTCTCCATAAAATCACCTCCTATTTTTCGTATGGAGAACTCTGTATAATGCTTAAGCTTGTAATCCAGGGGCTAGTCCTACAAAGTAGGATTAGGGTTTAAGAAGTTAAACCGCCAAAAAACAGGCTTATACTACCATTGTAGCATAGATTTTTATTTTTGTCAAGAGGTTAGAGGTGAAATTATGAGGTTTAGCATATCAGGAATGTTTTGTGACGTGTTTTGTAGTATTTTTCGGAGCTAGAAGGCGCAGATTAACTAAAACACAGAGTGGCGCCATGGCCAGCATAATGCTCATAATGATTATAGTTACAATATTCGGGCCATACCATATAATTTGGGCATGCGCTATGCTATTGAAGCCGAGCATAGCTTGGATACTCAAAAGCTTCTGATTGAGCAAACTAAACATAAGTACAGCCCCGCTTGCTAATCCGAAGGCTAACACCGCCGCTCCAATCATTAGTTCTAAGAAATAGCACAAGTAGATCATTCGCATCTGCCCTGTCGTCGCACCCAAACTATAATATAATGCAATATTTTGCTTATCTTGGTCGACTAGCCGAATACTTGTAAATATCACGACGACTGCCGCAATTATTCCTAAGGCTACGGAAATGATATTAATTGCCATTCGTATCATATTTATAATATACTGGGTTTCTGGCGATACTCCTGCTACGGCGTTAACCAGATAGGTTCGGTTCGGAAAATCTACATTCATAAACTTACCCTTACCTTGCCGAAAGTACTCATAAGCCTCTGCGCTACTATCAAAAACTGCTATGACCGTATCGCTGTCGTCCATCGGCATAACAATATCACTGATTATCTCTTCGCCTCTTTGCCACTGCTTAGATTTGCCATTATCTATTATAATCGATTGTCCGTTCGGCGTTGTAACAAGCTCTAGCATTGGGTTCAGTAGATTATTATTGGTACGCTCTAGTTGCTTAAAAGATAAGTTGCCGACATGGAAGTTTCCTGAAGTTAGACCTGCTACATAATATTTTGCACCCTGCGTATCGGTAAAAGTTCTACCAATTAGACTGTCGCGAAACTTCTCGTAATCTTTCTGTTTTTTGATGGCGCTAGTAGATTCTGCTGGAAAACTTTTGCCCAGTAATTGTTCGCCCAGAAAAGTTGATACCAGTACTGGCGCCGCGTCGGTTGGAACTTTCGCTAAATCAGTCTCAATCGCATTTTTTACAATATCTTCAGGCAATACAATACTACCAAACACCCCAAACTTTTCTGCTTCGCCTAATACTTTTCCGCCGTATGCTTCAATGTCAGCAATCATTTCTCGTCGTGTAGCCTGCGGCTGCTCTTCGTCTACGATCATTCCTGCCGTACTATTAGTCGCTTCAATAATTACCCTGCCTTCCACTGATTGGCTCGCAAGTTCCGTGCAGGAGTTTTCCATACCCTGAAACCACAAATTAATAGTCAAAATAAGCCCAAAAATAATACCCATTGTTGCCATTATGATTAGGTTGCGCTTGAAGTATATTCGAATATTTTTAGCGCTAATGTGTAAAACATCTTTTAGCTTCATACTAATCTCCCTTAAGTTTTTGTGCAATCTTTTTGTTTGAGAATTGATCTAAACAAAGTAAAAACGATACCGGCGCCGCGAGGAACATACAGACTACTGTTTCTAAACACCGCCAATTTACTCCGATTAGTATCGGCAAAAATTGCGGTGCCTGATGGTATAAAGTCGCGAGTTGCTCTAATAAATAGTTCCAGCCTACCGCCGTAGCAACTCCCGCGATTAGTAGCGCCAAAACTAGGGCAAATACTGCCGCCCTGACACAGAGCTCTAATAAATATACAAAATAGATTAACAAGATTTGCCCTCTCGACGCGCCGATTGACCGATACAGGACAAAAGTCTTTGTACTGCTAGCAATAAGGTGTGCCATTGTGAATGCCAAAATGAAAGCCGACACTGCCATTAGCACAAGGCTCGCCGGCCGAATAAAATCCTCGTTTTTGTCCCGAAAATATCGATATACACTAACTTGATTACTAAAAAGCTCCGCAATCTGATAATCGTCCGCACTATAATGCAGTTCTCTTGCATCCGCTTTACTATAATACTCATACGCATTTTTAAGATTAGTAAACTTCGCAATTATCATCGACTCTGGTATTTCTTCGCCAATTTCCGCCTCTTGCTCGCTAGTGAGAGTAACAATTTCTCCGCCAAATTTCTGTACTCGCTCAGGTACTAAATTAGTTTTGGCTCCTTCATAACTACTTGCTAGATATACTTCACCGTCTGTCGCGTCGCCCGCATATCTTAGTACTACATTCTCTAGCCCCTGCACTACAAAAAGTATCGCCAGCAACACCCCAAATAACACCCCAATCGTAATAACAGTTGCTCTGCTACGTGTTAGGTAAGCCGTGTATTCGCGATGTGATAGTCTAAACAGCTCTTTGAATGTCATTTTCTATTCTCTGACTATCTTGCGTTGCTATTGTATTTGTTAGCTCACTTGTCACTGTGCCGCCTCGCACCGTTACGACCTGTGTCGCAAACTCTAGTACATCGCGACTGTGGCTCGCAATAATAATCGTAATGCCCATCTGCTCGCGAATGTAATTTAAAGTCTCAAGCACCGTCTTGGCATTTTCCTCGTCTAGATTACTGGTTGGCTCGTCTGCTAAAATAATTTTTGGATTCAACAACAAGGCTCTCGCGATACAAGCCCGCTCCGCCTGCCCGCCTGACACTTCCTTTGGCAAAAACTTCAAGTTCTCCGTAATGCCAAGCATCCCAGCTAGCTGCTCCGCTCTTGTCTTGCGTTCTGCTTCTGACATACCGGCAAATACTCCCGGCAAAGTAATATTCTCAAATAGCGAGAATTGCGGCTGAAGATATGACCCTTGAAAAATAATGCCGATCTCGTGGCGGTAAAACTCTGTGCGTTCTCTTGCGGTTAAACTGGCGACATTCTTTTCATCGACTATAATTTCGCCGCTTGTCGGTGTTTCTAGTCCACCAATTAAATTAAGCAGGGTCGATTTTCCTGCTCCGCTCTCGCCGCGCAGGACCGTAAAAGAACTGGCAGAGATATCCAAGTTCACATCCTGAAAAATAATTTTCTCACCGTATTGTTTTTTAATACTTCTTAATTGAACTACATTCATTCTGTATCTTTTAGTCCTGAAACTGGAGCACTCATTAAAGAGCGCTCCACAATTGTTGTTTTTTGAGAAAATGGCCTACAACCGCGCTAGACGTTTCTATATTCTAAATAAATCTATAAGTTACACTAGTATGCCCAGGCTTCTACCCTGGTGAAGCCTGTTTGCTGAGGTCTTGACGCATTCTCCAATAGAATGCGATACTCGCCAGATTGATTTGTCGGCCAGGTTAAAAGACTGGGCTGCCCGTTCACATATCCGCCATTTCTGGAATCGTACTTACGCTCTGACGTTTGACTGCATGTGTAACGATTGCCAACATTCTGCCAAATTCCAAGAGCTCCTTTACGCTGTAATACGACTTGGAATGTCCCATTCTCGGAAGATGTCGCAACAAAGTAGAATTTAATACCACTCGTATTAGCATTCGTCCCAGGCGTCATCTGTCCAATATTAACTTCAAATCGCCCTAAACTCTGGTTCCACGGAAAATCGTTAATATTCTTCGCAAATGCAGTTGTGGAAGTTGCGAGACACAACATTACTGCAAGAATGAATGTCGTCAGCTTTTGACGTCGTTTCTTAATGGTTTTTAACATTAATATTCCCCCTATCGTTGTTAGTCTAGCATGTGAGTAGCCATTTCTCGTAAAGATCGTGCGTCAACCGCACGTATTATATTGTATGGCATTTATTATTAAAAATCAACTTATGCTAAAACTAATAGGCAGACAGCAAGCTTCGTCAGTCAGTAGTCTAATTTTGAATTTTGGTTACTTCCTTGTCTGTCAAATTAAAGATCGTCAGAAGCCAAGATGCTTTCTAAATAAACTTATTTTCGGCTATTATACCACCTCCGAGGCAGATTTCGCCAGAGTAGAAGACGGCGGATTGGCCGGCGGCAGGGCGTTTGATAGGTTGGTCAAATTGAAGTATCGGCTGCATCTGTCGCGCGAGACCCTCTCCGGCGCCTGTCTTTACAAGGCCGTCGTTCATCGCGTCGAGCTTCGACGCTCTTTTAGTCTCTTGCAACAGAGCAGCCGATACTTCAGCTCGAGCAACCATTCTAGCTGGGATGAGTGCGGCGCGGTGACGGAGACGGACTTTGAGGTCGGGGATTTTTGAAAGGTCTTGAATAGTGAGATTATTGCGCAAATGTAGGTCTTCGAGGTGAAGCTGGTCGGTCCAGAGTGATTCGTGGTTGAGGTTTTTGGAGACGTAGACAATGTTGCGCTTTAAGTCCTTTTTCACGACGTAGAAAGGGAGGCCGCCGCCGAGATAGAGCCCGTGGCGTTGGCCGATGGTGTAGAGGTGGGCACCGTCGTGATAGCCGAGTACGGCGTCGGACTCGAGCTCTCGAATTTCTCCCGCGGCGGCCGGCAAATATTCGCGGAGAAAGTCTTTCATGCCCACGTCGCCCACGAAGCATACACCCATCGATTCCTTCTTATGGGCGACGTCCAGCCCGCGCGCGGCGGCAAAGGCCTTCACCTCGGGTTTCAACATGTCGCCAAGCGGGAAAATGGTTTTCGCAAGAGATTCGTCGCTCATGCGATAGAGAAAGTAGGTCTGGTCTTTGTTTTCATCACGAGCGCGAAGTAAGCACGTTTGCTTTGGACCAGACGCATTCGCTTCGCGCGAGACACGGGCGTAATGGCCGGTTGCGATGAAATCGGCGCCACGGGCGAGGGCTTTTTCGTAAAAAAGCTTGAATTTAATTTCCTGATTACACATCACGTCGGGGTTTGGGGTGCGGCCTTTTTTGAATTCAGCAAGCATGTAATCCACAACTTTTTGTTTATAATCCGCCTCAAAATCCCAGACTTCGAAGTCAATATCAAGCCCGACCGCTACACGCTTAGCGTCGGCCAGGTCTTCCGCCCAAGGGCATTTCATGCCAGGAAGGTCTTTGGACCAGCTTTTCATATAAACACCGGTGACGTCATATCCTTGCTCCTTGAGGAGAATAGCCGAAACGGATGAGTCCACGCCGCCGGACATACCAAGGAAGACTTTAGGCATAAATATCCTCCTGCTCAGCTTTGCTGGCGCTTTCTCCTCGAGACCCAGTCGAACGCCTGTCTTCACAGGGTTCTCCTTCAACTCGCTGAGCTTCAGCTCGCTTTAGTCTCTCAGAAGAAAAGCCAGCAAAGCCTAATCTGGAATACTCATGTCGAACAACATCGGCGATGATGTCTACTGCTTCGGTAATTTGGTCGAGGTCGTTGGTGCTGCCGAGCGAAATGCGGAGCGAGCCAGCGATTTCACGGTCAGACAGACCGATAGCTTCGAGAACATGCGACTTTGTGCCCTTATTCGCAGCACAGGCAGCACCAGTCGAGACGAGAATTCCCTCGGCTTCGAGCTTATAGACCAGGCGCTCGGCGTCCAAATCTGGAAAGCAAACGGGGACAAAATTGGCAAGTTGGTGCTTGGGGTGACCGAGAAAAATTGGCGCTGGGGTTTTTGGTGAAATCTGGGATAACTCTTTACGGATGAGATCTGCCATTGTTTGATATGACTTGCGGTGAGAGGAAAGATGTTTTTTGGCTTCCTCGGCGGCAACCGCAAAACCGATCGTGGCTGGGACATTTTCGGTACCACTGCGCAAGCCGCGCTCTTGACCGCCACCAACCGTGATGGGTTGAAGGCGGACCTGATGACCGACGTAGAGCGCACCAATTCCCTTCGGGCCGCCGCATTTCGCCGCGTTCAAAGTCAAGAGATCAACGCCGAGCCGCGCCACGCTGATGTCGATTAGACTGAGAGCTTGGGAGGCGTCAGAATGAAAAAACAGCGGGCGCATAATTCCCCGCTGGAGACGGGATTGACGAGTGGCGCGCAAAATCTCCGCCACTTCGGCGAGTGGCTGGATAGTACCAAGTTCATTATTAGCGAGTGAAATAGAGATGAAATCAACCGAATCGTCAAGCATTTTACGAAAAGCGTCAAGCTGAATAAGACCATTTTTGTCAACGGGGATAAGTTGATGATCGGGGCAGGTTTTGGCGGCAGCGAGCACAGCGGTATGCTCGGTAGCCAGTACGAGCGCGCGCGACTGGCATGCCGTGAAGGCGAGATTAATTGATTCGGTGGCGCCAGCGGTCATCACGAGGTTGACACCCTTCGCGCCGATAACGTGAGCAATGCTATCTTTGGCTACCTCGTAGGCTTCGCGGACATGCTTGGCTGGGAGATAGGGGGCGGAAGGGTTGTAAAAATCGGTCGAAAAATAAGGCTGCATGGCGACGAGCGCCTTGGGCGAAACTGGGGTGGCAGCGGCGTGGTCGAGGTAAATCATGTGTATATTATAACAGAAATATATCCGGAGTGCAATGGGATTAGCTTACTGTAGCACTTCCAGGTTCGGCGTATAGAGGCCGGCCCGGACAACCTTGAGATAAGCATGAGCGGCGCGGCGGAAGTTGTCAAGTTCGGCGTTTTCGAGCTTGACATACTTGCCGGCGGCGAACTTTTTGTAGATGCCGGTGGGGCGGACTTCGTAACGCACGGTGATTTGGCGCTCGCTAGAATCGGCGGCCTGCCAGCTTTCGTGCCAAATCCAGATGTTCTGCTTGTCATGGAAGAACTCGCGGCGATGGCCAGCCGGAATGGGACCAAAAATCGTGCTGCCGAGGCGTGATTCAGCGTTCAGAAGTTCGCTCTGGCTGAGGCGACGCGGGGCAGCGGAACGTGCGGAACGGCTGAAAAAGTGAGCAAAGGGCAGACGAAAGGCAGACTTTGGCGTAGCAATGTTGACGACACTTGCAATATTTGCAGAATTTTCGGTATTCTCTGCGCTTTCGGTGCTTGCGCCATCTTTGAGGTCTTCGGCATTTGCGATGTTTTTGTCGTTTTCGGCTTCTACGGGATTCGTGATAGTGGGGTCGAAAGCTAGCTGGGTCGCTGGCTCGGCGATAGATTCGGCGGTAGGCTCAGTCGTTAACTCGGTCATAACTTCAGGAGCTGCTAGGGCTTTGAGCTTGGCGTCAACCAGGTCAGCAAGACTGTGGTCAGATAGGAGTGAAGACGCAAAAAGTGGCGTGCGGGAATGGTCGATATGGAGCGTGCCGTCAGAAATTTGCAATGTAGAGGTTTGTGTCGCGGAGTCTTGATTCGCGACCTCTTGGGTTTCGAGATTTTGTGCCGTTGGATTTTGGAGTTCAAAATCTTGGACTGTAGAATTTTGGACTGCAGTTTCCTCAGGCTCCAAATCTTTGCCCGCTACGAGTGAAGCCTGTGTCTCATCAGATGAAGCAGGTTCGGCTAGTCGAGCAGAATTGACCCAGCGACAAAGGCGGGCAAAAGTTACATGGTGTCTTAATGAGAGGCACGGCATGTTTCAATCTCCTGGGCAATTTGCATAAGTTCATGATAGATGGTCGAAGAAACAAGCAACTCAAAACTCTGGGTCGATGACAGATCCAGTGAATTATGGTTAAATTTGGAATATTTTCCGCGCATTTTGAGTGGTTTGTTCTCCGATTTGTACTAACGCCACACCCAATTTGCCAGATAAGTAGATCGCCACCTCGCTCACATAACTTGGCTCGTTAATTGTACCACGGAACGGAACTGGAGTCAAGAAGGGAGCGTCGGTTTCTAGGACCATTTTTTCGAGCGGAGGTAAAGCCGGCGTAGTATAGGTCACGAGGCCATTGACGCCGACATAAAAATCTCGCGCAAGGAGCTTTTTCAGATCTTTTTTCGAGCCCGTAAAACTGTGGACGACGCCACGTGTGGCGGGAAAATTGTCCAAAACGCCTAGCGCATCGTCAAAAGCTTCACGGAGGTGGAGCGAGACTGGAAGATTAAGATCAAGAGCGAGCTGGAGCATCTGCTCGAACAGACGCAACTGGGCGGCGCGGTCATAGCCGTCATAGTGGTAGTCCAGGCCGATTTCGCCAATAGCAACAAGTTTGGATGACGGGACTTTGCTTGCTTCTGCGGTTCGGGGGACGCTCTCGTCATCTAAAGATTCCGACCCGCGTCCGCCCAGTGAATCAAGTTCTAGAACCTTGGAAGCAAGCAAAGCCCCGTCATCAATCTCTTGTCCGCTGTATTCGGGGTGGATGCCATAGGTCCAGTAGACGCCGTCATGCTGAGCAGCAAAATCGTGAGCAGCCCATGAGTCGGCGGAGTTGGTGCCGATGCAAATGACTTTCGCGACGCCCTTCGCGTGGGCGCGGTCCAGCATAGCGCTGGCTTGGTCGGGCGTGAAAGATTCTCGGTCGTGGAGGTGGCAATGGGTGTCGATGAGCATAGATTTATTATAGCAGGCAGATATTTGCTAGCCTAGGTGATTCATTGATTTTTAGGAATTTATCGATAGTAGTTATAACGTTAAGTGAAAAAACAGGGCGTACTTTTTTGTTTTTTGTTAATAGTTTTACGCGGTTTTCTCGGGTTTTGGCAAGAATATGGTGATTTTTGCCTTTTTACAACCGAGCTTCGGTCCGTTTGGAGGTTGCAGAAGTGCAAAAAAGAGGGCTTGGCCTGGTGTTCTACGGCACCAGGTCGCCCTCGGTGGTTTAATTTTAGCATATCTATTCAACAAAATCAAGGATCTCTCCCTTTTGGGAGACAATCTTCATGTGTTTTACGCGTTTAGAGCGGCGAAATTGATTTTTGAGTTGAGAAATGGCAGCATCTGAGTTAATCTTAGTTCTACGCAAATCGATGATGATATTTTCCGACTGATGCGCTGCTTTCTTAAAACAGTGTTCGAGAGTACTCTTACTGTGACCAGTTGGACTTTTCATTTCCCACGTTTTCCCACCAATAATGGCATCCGGGCTTTTGGCGTGAGGTGTCAGAGAAATTGGAACCAGCTCCACATCATACCCGAGTTCGGTAAACACTAGCAGGGTATCAAGTTCATGTTTTTCTGGCAGAATACCGTTTGGGGTAATTTTTCCGCTTTTCTTGCTCTGCTTTTTACGCCGCTTCATGAGACTGCCCATCGTCTATTACTAATGCTTTGATAAAATCTTGCAACCTATTGGCGTCATTCGGGGAAATACTTTGCGGCAAATACAGCGTAGCGATCACGCCGTTTGACATAGGAAATGGAAAGCTGATTAGCTTGGTTGAGACATGTTGCGGCTCTGAGACATGAGCCTGTTCAGTTGTATGATATGCGGCTGAAACTGTCTTGTCTTCAGAAACGTCATTGACACTATGTGTCATGCTGGCAGATTGTGAGACGGTTTTATTCTTTTTGGTGTCACGCGGACGGTCTTTGACCGTTGGATACCATCCTGGATCCTGGAGAAAATTGTTGTACCAATTAATAACCCTGCTGACACGTGCGCGATAGGCATTGTAGCTGTTTGAATCATACTTACCGATAGTAAGATTTTTGAAACGGTTGATATAATCATCAATGTCTATACTCCGCACATCAATTTCTTGCCAGTGTTCACCAACAACAGTACTGAAGACCGCTTTCGTGGCTGATTTGAGCGGCGTAATGGCCGAAGTTTTGACCTTACCTTTTGTGGACAGATTTTCTAGATAGGCGATTAAACCGCTAATCTTACCGTTGCCGATGGTGTCTGACATTTTTCTACCTCCTTTCTTATGAGTCTATTGTAAGACAGGTAGGCAGACATGTCAATGTCTTTTCTTGAAATTTTTCTTGCTTGTCTTTTTGTCAGAACTGAAGATTTTATTGCGGTTATGGATGTCTGGTAGTGTCAATTGTTTCTGCTAGGACCGAGCGGCACGTTTGCGCTTCACTGGATCGAGCTCACGCTTGCGTAGACGTAGAGATTTGGGCGTGACTTCGAGCAGCTCATCGTCGAGTAGGAAGTCAAGACATTGCTCAAGCGAATATTCGGTGTAAGGTGTGAGCTGAATGGCGCCGTCGCTGGCGTGGGTGCGCATGTTGGTAAGCTGTTTTTCTTTGCAAACATTGATATCGAGATCGTCTTTCTTATTTGAAAGACCGACAATCATGCCTTGATAGACTGGGACGCCTGGTGGAATAAAGAGAGTACCACGGGCCTGCGCCGCGTCGAGAGCGTAAGCGGTAGACGCGCCCGGCTCAAACGCGATAAGGGCACCGTTACGTTCGGGGCGGTACTTCCCTTCTAGCGGACGGTAGCCACTGGGCAACGACGACATGATAGCCGTGCCCTTAGTCGCGGTGAGCAGGTTATTGCGCAGGCCAATCAGCGCCGCGGTAGTGATTTCGTAAACAAAGCGCGTCGCACCAGAGCTAGTGATTTCTTGAGATTTCAATTCAGCACGACGAACTCCTAATTCCTGCGAGACAGCGCCGACGAATTCTGGCTCAACTTCGATGGTTAGTTGCTCGACCGGCTCCTGTTTCACGCCATCAATTTCACGATAAACTACTTCGGGGCGACCAGTTTCGAGCTCATAACCTTCGCGGCGCATAGTTTCAATCAAGACCGAGAGATGCAACTCGCCACGGCCAGAAACTTTATAGCCTAGACCGTCAGGCACGATCTTGAGCGCAATATTCGTCTCGAGTTCGCGTTCGAGACGCTCGGCAATCTGGCGCGAAGTGGTGAATTCACCCTCTTGACCTTTGAGTGGAGAGGTGTTCGGGCCGATATAAATACTGAGCGTAGGGGCCTCGAGTTCGATGGTCGGCAAAGCTTCTGGCTCGCTCCCGTCTTTGCCGGCAGTAGCGATCGTGTCGCCGATGTTGGCGGCGCCGACGCCAGTGATCGCCACGATGTCGCCAGCGTGCGCCTCAGCAACTTCTTCGCGGCCAAGACCTTTGTAGACGAAAATCTTGTCGATTTTAGCATTTGCCCAAGCCCCGTCATGGCCAATGCGCACTGTTTCGCCTTGTTTGAAACCGCCGCGGAAGATTTTGCCGATGGCGTATTTGCCGAGATAATTATCGGCGGCCAAAGCAGCAACCAGGAGTTGGGCGCCTTTTTCGGCGTGTTCGTCAATTTTCGGCGCAGGAATGTCGTTGATGATCGACTCGAAAATCACATGCAAATCACTATCGAGATCAGTGGTCTTACCGGCGCGACCGTCGCGCGCAATCGCATAATAAATCGGGTAGTTGAGCTGCGATTCATCGGTCGCGAGCTCAAGGAAAAGATCAGCGATTTCACTCTCAACCTCTTCAATCCGAGCGGCGGGCTTGTCGATTTTGTTGATAATCACGACCGGCTTCAATTTCAGACCGAGCGCTTTCTGGAGCACGAACTTAGTCTGGGGCATCGGGCCTTCCTGCGCGTCAACGATTAGTAGTACGCCATCCGCCATGTTAAGCGTGCGTTCGACCTCGCCGGAAAAATCGGCGTGGCCTGGCGTGTCGATGATGTTGATTTTGTAGCCGTCGTAAAAAACTGCGGTTTGTTTCGCGGTGATGGTGATGCCACGCTCATGCTCCTGGTCCATGGAGTCCATAATCAGAGTCTGAGACATTTCGGCCTGATTGTCACGAAAAGTCTTGGACTGTTTCAAAAGCCCATCGACAAGAGTGGTCTTGCCGTGGTCAACGTGGGCGATGATAGCAACATTGCGAATTTTGTCTTGCATAATGCGATAATTCCTGATTAAATATTTTGAGTATTCGACTTGGATCATTTGAAGAGTTTTATTTTTGATAATTTGGTTGTCTTGGATTTGGTTTTAGAGAATTTTGGAGATTTTTGTAGTTTTGGCTATTTTTGGGATGATTGCATCTATTTTCGGATTTTTAGGATAGATACCTGCCAAACTATGGCTCGAGGAGTCATTGCTTCCATTGTAGCACACTTGGAGGAAAAAGTCAATAGCATTTTGGCAAGTTAAACTACTTGTGGGCGACGTTTTTTGTGGCGGGCGCGGGTGCGGGCGATAAGCCAGAAAATCATCAGAAAAATCAAGAAAATCACGCCGGCAGCGAGCCAGAGGGGACAAATGAAGACGATTTCTTCGAATTCGTAGACTTGGTCAAGGAAAGAGATGACTTGTTTGACACGGAAGACACCGAGTTGGGGGGCATTTTCCCAGGTGAGGGCGTTGTAGCGAGAGGTGGCAGGAAGCACGGCAGGGTTACTGCTGCCGACTAGACGGCCGTTCTGGTCGAGCGTGTCGGGGCTGAAGACTTCGTCGCCGGTGAAGAAGTTCCAGATGGTCATGGATTGATTGGCACGAAAATCAATGTTGCCATCGTTTTTGAGGTTGCTAGAGATTGTAAGCGGCGACCCGAGGACAATACGCGGGATGTAGTGTTTCATGAGGATGCCCTGCTCGTGCGTCTCGCCAGCGACATGAGCGTGGATCAAGGAGGCGACTTGGTTGACGGTCTGGAAACTGGCCGAAGAGTCTATGCTGTCGCGAGTCTCGATGATGATAGCAGCGTATTGCCCGCCACCTGGAGCGTCATCTGGGACATGAGCATCAAATTCGACCGTCAACTCTTCGTCGGGCGTGATATGAAAATCGGTTTGAGGAAAAGTGAGCCAATTATGTAATTTCGTATAGGAATTTTCGGTACTAAAATCAGGATCGTAAATGTCATTGATTACCTGATAGGGCTTAGAAAAAGCTTTGAAAGAATAGGCTTGACGGCCGAGGTTTTTCACCTTGATACTGCCATGCGCAGTTTGGCCGGGAGTGAGTTCCATATCCTGCTCGGCAGGATTAACTTGGATAACTATATCGCCCTGCTCAATAGCCGAAGCGCCGCTGCTAGCAAAAAAGGCGGCGCAGCAAACGGCGGTAATGAGACAACCGAGAATGGCTAGGTAGCGCCGAACCATAAGCGGGATTATTCTTTAATGGCGGCGGTGACGGTGACGGTCGTGGAGTAGGTGCCCGCCGGGAGGACTGGGCTGACGCCGACGCCTACTTCGAGATCGGTCTTTTGACCTCCGCCTTCGACGAGTGAGGTGGGATCACCTTCGAAGAAAACGGTCGGTGAGCTGGTGACGGCAGTATAATCAGTGTCTGAGGCGGTCTTTACGCTGGCGTCTTTTTTCACACCCCAGCCGTTTGCGCCAGCAACGACGTTGTTGGTGGCAGGAATAGAGTAGTCGGCATTGTTGGGGTCAGTTAAAGTTGGATTAGCAGAGCTCAAAGAGATTGTATAATCGTGCGAACTGCGGACAGTGGCGGAAATCGTGCCGGTGCTAGTTTCGTCGCCTTTAGCAGCGATCGTATCACCCGAAGCAGCGTCGAGAATAAGTAACGACTGGACATTCAAGATTACTTCGGTCTGGCCAGAGCGATTCACACAAGTGCCTTCGATTGTGGCAAGATCGCCCGTCTGGTATTGTAGACAATTATCGCCCATTTGCATATTGGTTGCATAAGAAGTTAGAGGAATTAGAGCCACCATCCCACCCATCAAAATACCGGTGGCGACCAGTAAGGTTTTGATTTTGCGTTCCATTGACATTTCCTTTTAACTTTTTGTTTCAACAGACTTTTGTTGTATCTATGATATAGCATGTGTGAAAAAATTGCAAGAGTTTTGGCGGATTTTGTGAGGGATTTTTGTTGGCTGCCAGATTTTATGCTTAGCAAGCTAGGGGATTGTTTTTTAGGGAAAGTTTGGTATAATGAAGACATTCCCTGCGCCCGTGGTGGAATTTGGTAGACACGCTACCTTGAGGTGGTAGTGGCCGTTTTAGTGCTGTGCTAGTTCGAGTCTAGTCGGGCGCACCAATGGTTGACAAATAGCACCGAATGTGGTGTTATTTTGTTTTTGGGTTAAATTGCCCCGAAATATTTCTCGAAAAAGCCGTGCAGGCGATTTAAAACGCTCTTCTTCTTGCTCGCACGGCCAGTGTCGAAACGTGACATTGGTGGCATGATCCTGTCTACATCGGTGCCGGTCGTTTTAAGTACTCCATCACGGAACGAGTTGACAATAAGCCTTCTGGTTTCTGAAGGATTTAGGCCGTTATTCTTAATAATTTCTGCAAGCTCTTGTTCGCGCTCTGTGTTAATAAAACGCTGCCATGCATCGTGAATTTCGTCGTTATTACGTAGTGAGTAGAGATTGATGAAGTCATGGATAAGTTGCTTCTTACTTCTAAGCTCGATACTCGCATCAACTGCTTTGTCAATACTCGTGAGAATGTCCTTGTTCTCACAGTTGGACTCATGATACTTAGCCACGAGAGCAAGAATATAATCAACATTGACTTCGGCTTGGCGAACGAGTTCAATTTCGAAAACAAGATCGTCGTTGATGTCTTCTTTTTCGGTTTGGCTAGATGTGGGACGGAGTTCTTGATACAGGTCAAGATACTCACTCTGGTAATTTTGTAGATCTCTTGGAGCCAAAATATCATCTTGTTCAAATCTGTCAAATGCAGTTAGGATATTACGCATTCGGAGAATCTTGCCGAGGAGTTTAATAAACTCTTTTTGATTTTGCTCACCTTCAATACGTTCACCAAGCGGAAATTTTTCAGTCAGCTCGGAAATTAATTCGGTATAGCCGGCTTTATGATCGTTATTTTCATCGTAGCCGTTAAAATATTCGTCATAGCTTTTCAGAAGTACGATGCCGCTTGCATCGCGGTCGCCAAATAGACCGATAGCTTCATCTACTTTGTCGGCTAAATTGCGGAAACAGACAATGTTTCCAAAACGTTTGACGGAATTGAGGATACGATTGGTACGGGAGAAGGCTTGAATCAGGCCATGCATCTTTAGTTCCTTGTCCACCCAAAGAGTGTTAAGCGTCGTCGCGTCAAAACCAGTCAAGAACATATTCACAACAATAAGTAGGTCTACTTCGCGATTTTTGACACGAAGTGATAAATCTTTGTAGTAGTTCTGGAATGAATCGCTTGAGGTGTCATAGTTGGTATTGAAATACTTATTGTAATCACTAATTGCCGACTCAAGAAAGTCACGCGAAGATTGGTCCATGCCGGTAGCATCAGGGTTTTCATCAAAAATAAAGTCTTCTCCCGGGTCATCTTCGTTTGAGGCAAAGCTAAAAATGGTGGCGATTTTAAGCGAGCTGTTTCTCTCGATTAGTTGCTTTTTGAACTCTGCATAGTACTTCATTGCAGCTGGAATAGATGCAACAGCAAAAATAGAGTTAAACCCGTTCATTCGACCGAGTATTGTTTCGCGTTTTGAGTCGCCAAGTTTCACAACATCACCCACATTCATAGTACGATTAAAGCTGTAAAATTGATTTCTTTTAGTTTTTTGTTCGAAGTGGTCGAGGATATATGACACTACCATTGATACACGTTCGTCGCTAAGCAGGGCTCGTTCACGATCAATAGTGCTAATTTGCTTATCTATGATGCCGCTCTTTTCTTTAACAGTGCTAACATAATCAATACGAAAAGGGAGCACATTTTTGTCATTAATGGCGTCCACAATTGTATAAGTGTGCAACCTATCGCCAAAGGCCTGTTCTGTCGTTTTGAGCATGGGGTTGCCACCGCCACCAGCATTAGACGCAAAAATTGGTGTACCCGTAAAGCCGAAAAGATGATAATTTTTGAAAACTTTTGTAATTGCGGTATGCATCTCGCCAAATTGCGAACGATGACATTCGTCAAAAATAATAACGATATGTTTCTGATATACACTATGCTCTGGGTTTTTCTTGATGAATACGCCGAGCTTCTGGATTGTGGTAACGATAATACGTGAGTTGTCCGATTCGAGCTGCTTTTGAAGAACTCGCGTCGATTCGTTACCGTTTGCAGCGCCTTTCTCGAAACGATCATATTCTTTCATGGTCTGATAGTCTAGGTCTTTGCGATCCACAACAAACAGAACCTTGTCGATATACGGCAACTTTGCGACTAGTTGCGCGGTTTTGAAACTCGTGAGCGTTTTGCCTGATCCGGTAGTGTGCCAAATATACCCACCAGCAGCCGTAGTGCCAAGCTTCTTGTAATTAGTTGAGGTTTCAATGCGATTGACGATTCTCTCTGTGGCCACGATTTGATATGGACGCATGACGAGTAGCTTATTATCTGTATCAAAAACGCAGTAGCGCGTTAAGACATTAAGTAGTGTATGCTTCGAGAAAAAGGTTTTAGTAAAATCCACCAAGTCAGGTATAGTTTTGTTCTCAGCGTCTGCCCAAAAACTAGCAAACTCAAAACTGTTGCTGGTCTTTTTGGACTTTTTACGCCCAGCTTCACCCAGTTCTTTGATATGACTTTCACGCGTAGTATTTGAATAGTACTTGGTATGTGTACCGTTGGAAATCACAAAAATCTGAATATATTCAAAAAGACCACTACCAGCAAAGAAACTCTCACGCGAGTAGCGCTTGATTTGATTAAAGGCTTCGCGGAGGCGCACACCACGGCGCTTGAGCTCGATATGAACTAATGGCATACCATTGACAAGGATCGTGACATCGTAGCGATTGTCGCGCTCGGCCCCATCGTTTTTGCTTACGGAATATTGATTTATAACTTGTAGATGATTGTTATGAATATGCTTTTTATCGAGCAGGCGAATATTCTGGGTGTGGCCGTCTTCGGCGCGGAATGCTATGGCAGTATCTTTTTCTTGGACTTTACGAGTTTTTTCGACTACTCCTTCAGAATTCCCGACGATATGTTCGAAGAAGAATCTTTGCCATTCTCGATCGGAAAAGAGGTAGTTATTAAGTTTTTCTAGTTGTTTGCGCAAGTTATCTTCAAGATCATGAACGTTGTGGATTTGTAGGTATTCATAACCTTGGTCCTGGAGATTCTGAATCAGTTCGCGCTCAAGATCGGCTTCGCTTTGGTAAGTCGTGTGTTTTTGCGCTTCAGGTTTGTATTCGGCAAGGACAGTAGAGACTTCACTCTCCGCGACCATGTTGAACTTGTTCATAACAATATTATACTATAAATCTAAAGTATCTGAATACTAGTAACGGGCGCAGAAACTTTTATATCTTCTTTGTAAAACTAAGTAGCTTATCGCGGTAATATTCATATTGTTTATGACGAGCTTCAATTTCGGCGGGAAGACCAAATTTGATGTTGTTACACAGAGTATTGAATCTATCAATGAGGGCTACAATCTCTTGCTGTTTTTCCAACGTCGGGATACAGATCAAGATATTCTTGAGCTCTTTCATCGGGATACTTTTAACTGTACCGCCAACGATCTTTTTCTCATATTCCATGATTACATCTTTGGACATCAGTACGTATCTGAGAAATGCTGGGTTGAGGAACTCCTGGTCTGGTTTTATAGCATAAACACCCTCCTTAATATTCCAGTCGTTTGGTTCAGTCGTAATAACCGCAGTTTCGCCAATTGTTCCAGTTCCAGAGAACAAAACATCGCCAACTTCAAGATTTGATCTATTATTGCATAGTTCTAAGGCTTTATCATTCATCATATCAGTTTTGTCGGTAGGGGTTATATTACCGTCGTGTATTTCGCGAATAGTGATATAGAAATTTGTTGCATCATCAGTGTTTAATCTGAAAAACGATCGGGGATTCAATCCAGTATTCAATGAGACGATAACGTCACCAAGCCGAACCTTTGCATAACCAAAGATAAACTGACGAAGTTTAGCTAATCCTCTCTCTCTCTCTCTCTCTCGGTGCCGCTATCGACAGTTGTGTCGAAACTCAGGAGTTTGTCACGGTAATACTCATATTGCTTCTGGCGCGCTTCAATTTCGGCTGGAAGACCAATCTTGAGATCGTTGCAGACGGTCTCAAAGTTGTCCAGAACATAGACTATGCGTTCTTGGACCTTTTTTGAGGGGACTGGGATTTTTATATTTTTAATATTGTCATTGTAAATTCTGGCTATCGTTCCACCAGTTGATATTTGCCAGGGGCTTGTCTGATAAAAATGAAATAGGTACCTATTACTTACTTTTTCCTCATTATTATCCAGCCAAACTATGTTTGAGTCTTGAAAGTATGCTGGCGCACCATCAAATATAACAGTGCGACCGATAGTCCCCGCAGCAGAGATGAGGATATCGCCTTTTTTAGGATAGCTATATTTTGTTTTATACTCTTGAAATAGTTCTGAAGAAATATAAGCGTCTGCTTTTTTACCAAATGTACCTATTTTAAAGAAAGGGACTCCATGATCTTGCGTTTGAGATTTAAGAATACGCTTGCACATGCAAACATCACCGATGTCGCCGAGCGACATCCATTCAACTTGCCCCCCCTCAGACGTCAAACTATCAAAAGAAAGTAACTTGTTACGATAGTATTCATATTGTTTAATACGGACCTGTAATTCAGCCTGTAATTCAG
>CAZVPV010000003.1:42170-73107 GCA_964629195.1 uncultured Candidatus Saccharibacteria bacterium
CCTGTAATTCAGCCTGTAATTCAGTACTATACTCCGTGAAGTTGTCAAGCACTTTTACGATTTCTTTTTGGATTTCGAGGGGAGGAACGGGGATCAGGAAATTATAAATCATTTTAAGGCTTACACTAGGTATTCCTGCTCCAGTTTGCTTCGACATCATTTCTTCTTGCTTATTTTTTAGAAAATGATACAAATAGCCATATAGCACGGTAGACTCTTCGCAAGATTCAATGACATAGCAATGCGCTCCAGCCCAAAATGGCGTAGTAATGTAGTTTACATACCCAGCAGATGCCCCTCCTTGACTTATTGTGATTTTATTAGAAGTGAAATTATATTCATTCCAGTATCCAGACGGTAGCACTCCACCGTTAATGACTGAGTACAATCCACTTTTAGTTAAACTAACCTTATTAAGTTGAGCGCCTTTTGTAATATTACACACTTCCCTAAGTGACTTATGTTCCACCCCATCCGGGCACATTTCTCTAATCATGTCGTCAATCTTGCTCATTTTAATCCCCTCTCTGCGGTTTTGCTGATTTGCTTTTCGAAGTCAGAATTTATTTTTTGCGTTTTGTTAAAAATATTATACTCTTTCTTCGCTTTAGCATCAGCAATTGCTTTGCTTATGCTTCCTTTCCCTTGCAAAATCTTGTATTTGCGAAAGTTTAAAAAATCGTTAATGCTTTTAGCAAAATCTTCCATTGTAAAAACATGTTCGTCTTCGATTAGGTCCTCGATATAATCAAAATAACTAGAAACATTACGTTCAAGCTTGCGAATCTGTTTCTCATTCAGATAGTTTTTTGCTACGATAACATCACTTTGCAAAACTCTGCCATCTGGAGCATTTTTGTATGTCGTTAACCCCATATTTGGTTTGCTGGCATCCGCGCTGGTATAAATTATTTCTGCCGCAGTTTGCCCAGTGATTGCATAATGGAACTTATTTTGTACGGTAGCATAAAAATCGCGAGCTACTTTTGACTTTTTATCATAATCAATGCTACATTCCGCAAAAATATCAGTAAGTTGTAGCCATATGCGGCGCTCGCTGGCGCGAATTGACTGGACGCGCTCAAGTAATTCGCGGAAATAATCTTTCCCGAAGACTTCACCACCTTGTTTGAGACGTTCGTCATCAAGTACAAAGCCTTTAATAATAAACTCTTTCAGTATATTCGTAGCCCAAATTCGAAAATGCGTGGCGCGACGCGAATTAACGCGATAGCCGACAGCAATGATGACATCAAGGTTATAAAATGCCACAGGTTGCTTCACGCCAACAACGCGCAAAAAATGCGTGTTGTTATTACGGTCCAATTCTTCCTCAGCAAAAATGTTATTAATATGTTTACGAATCGTTTTTTCATCTTTATTGAATAATTCTGCCATCTGATTAGCAGTAAGCCATAATGTTTCACCGTCAAGTAGGGCGTCAATTTGCACCTCTTCCTCATCAGAACTGTAAAGAATAAATCTTGACGAGTCTTGCCTTATTAGATCCATTACTGCTTATTCCCTTCGATCTCGTTAATAATCCTATCAATCTTTTTGCGTAACTCGTCTTCGTGCGCCACGATTCTCTTAATTTCGGTGTTGAGCTTCACGATGTCAACTTTTTCGCGTGTGTCTTCTGGCTCGACGTAAGTAGAAACAGAAAGATTATAGTTTTGCTCGGCTACTTCGCTATTCGGGACTAAGCGCACAAAATGATCGATATCTTTGCGCTCGGTGACCCACTGTAAGATCTTTTCGATATTAGCATCTGTCAGTTTGTTACTGTTCGTAACCTTAACGAATTCTTTACTGGCGTCAACAAATAGAGTTGAGTTTTCGGTTTTATTCTTCCTGAGTACCATGATGCAGGTAGCAATGCTAGTACCATAGAATAAGTTACTAGGGAGCTGAATCACGGCATCAACAAAGTTATTATCGACTAGATATTTGCGAATCTTTTGCTCGGCGCCGCCACGATACATAATACCTGGGAAACAAACTATTGCCGCTGCGCCGTTGGTGGCGAGCCAACTGAGCGAGTGCATGATGAAAGCAAGATCAGCCTTAGACTTCGGCGCCAAAACGCCAGCCGCAGCGAAACGCTGATCATTAATAAGCACTGGATTGCTTTCGCCTTCCCAACGAATCGAATATGGTGGATTTGATACGATAGCTTCAAAAGGTTCATCGTCCCAATGCTGCGGGTCTATAAGTGTATCTCCTAGCGCAATATTAAATTTGTCGTAATCGATATCATGCAGGAACATATTGATACGACAAAGATTATAAGTCGTAATGTTAATTTCTTGACCATAAAAACCTTGGCGAACATTTTCCCGCCCGAGAACTTTCGCGAATTTAAGAAGAAGGGAGCCTGAACCGCAAGCCGGGTCGTAGACTTTGTTGACGGAAGTTTTTCCATTGATGGCTAGCTTCGTCAACAATTCGGATACCTCCTGTGGAGTATAGAATTCGCCACCAGACTTGCCGGCACTTGACGCATACATACTCATCAAATATTCATAAGCATCGCCGAACGCATCGATCGTGTTGTCTTGGTAGTTACCAAGCTTCATATCACCAACGCCGTCCATGAGTTGGACAAGATGTTCATTACGTTTCATCACTGAGCTGCCAAGTTTATTACTGTTCACGTCAAGATCATCAAAAAGTCCTTTCATATCATACTCTGAATCGTGACCTTTCGCGGAATCTTCGATGCTACTGAGCGCTTTCTCTAGTGTTACGTTCAAGTTTTCGTCATTACGGGCATTTTTGCGGACATTTTTGAATAACTGGCTGGGGAGAATGAAGAAGCCTTTGGTATCAACTATGTCTTCACGAATAATTTCGGCCTGCTTATCGGAGATACTAGCGTAATCGAAGTCTATATTACCGGCTTTATGTTCTCCTTCGTTAATATAGCTAGCCAGGTTTTCTGAAATAAAGCGATAGAAGAGCATACCGAGGATATATTGTTTAAAGTCCCAGCCGTCAACCGAGCCTCTAAGGTCGTTGGCGATGTTCCAGATAACACGGTGTAGTTCTGCGCGTTCCTGTTCTTTTTTAGAATCAGCCACTATGACGATCTCCACTATTAACTAATGAGTATTACTTACATTATATCATCAAAAACCTGCCGACCAGTAAAGATCTACTGGTTTGGCTAGTAGATCTAGGACACATTAAAACCATCCCTCTAGGGGATGGTTTTAATGGCTTAGATTTTAATAAGCTGATCTATTTATTATTCCACCGCTCAATTGAATCGGCGATAACCTTTTTCGCGGCGTCGAGGTCGGCGAATTCTTTGACTTCGGTAGTGCCAGGTTTCTTGAGATCTTTGTAGTGGTTGAAGTGGAACTTGATCTGGTCGATCAGGCGCTTTGGCAAATCTTCGATCTTCTGGTAGAGATCGCCATTGTTGCGGTCGTCATCCACCACGGCGATAATCTTGTCGTCAACTTCACCGTCGTCGACAAATTTCATCACGCCGAGGATGCGAGCTTTAGTATAAATGCCAGTAGTGAGTGGCTGGTCAGTAATCAAAAGGACATCGAGCTCATCGCCGTCTTCGTCGAGCGTCTGAGGGATGAAACCGTAGTTGCAAGGCTTAGCGAAAGCGATCGGCTCGATACGGTCGAGCATGAAGCAAGCGTTCTCACGATCCCACTCGATCTTGTGGTTCGAGCCAGTAGGGATCTCGACGACAACATTAATTTCACCATTTTCATAGTCACCAGGGGTGAGGATTTTGTTAAAATCTGCCATAATAACTCCTTGTTTACTCATCTAGTATAGCATGACAGCCGGCAAGCTGGCAAATTTCGCAGACTAGGCCGTCGTGCCAAATCTCTTGCACAAGATGGGCGGTATAAGGGTTCTGAAGATATTTGGTTGACATTTTGTTGAGTTGCGACAGGAGGCGTTGGGCGAGTAACTGATAACTTTCACGCATACCGAAGACGTCTTCTGGGTTGACGTCAGAAAACTTTTTCCAAAACTTCTCAAAACCGGCAGTGCTGAACTTGTCGGGGGCGAGCGTAAGCTCGCGAAACTTGAGAATTTCCTTGAAAGTTAAATCAAACGGCATTTCGAGCCGGTCCTCGGCAGTGAGGCTAGCTAGGGCTTGCGTGATGAGACGCTTCGTAAAGCTGACTGCTGCGATAAAAGTCGGGCGCAAACCAATATTGTTTTGTTTTTCGAGCAGAATATCATTCATACACTTGACCAAATCGCCAGCTTGTTGCCAATCTACCTTCACACGACCGTCTTCGGGGTCGGTCCAAATTTCAACGCTGTTGATTAAGTCATCAAGCTCAATGTCACCAGTCTGCGGCTTAGCGAGTGAAGATTGGTTGGTATTTTTGGCAAGGCGACGCAAAACTTCAATGGCCGGAATACGATATTCGGCGCCGTTTTTATCACTGAGACGAACTGGACGATCATAATTATCAAGGTTAAAAATCAACTGATCAAAACCGTCATAATAGCGAGCACCATTCGAACTGAGGCGAGCCGCTAGGGCTTTTTGGAGTGCTGTGGCGGCGACCAGTGAAGGACCGTGTTCTGAAGCGTCATAGTAAGCAACCATCAAAGTCAAGAACTCGTGCGCATCCGGCAGGCTATCATAAATAAAACCATAATCGGGGAACAGCACGTCTTGCAGGTGCTCAGCGTCGTAGCGGTTCTGTTGGAATTTGCCAAGATCGCCCGACGGCAAAGTGTGGTAAGCCCAGAGTAGTTCGGCGAGACTCGACGGGCTAGCTTGACTAACTAGACAATGGCAGACAAAATCCGCCAAGCTAAAGGCACCATATTTGACCGCCCAAGCACCGTGTGGGTGATTAAGAATAGCGACTTCAGCATCGCCAGCGGCGAGCATGGGAAAAATGTTGTCACGAAAACCTTGAATACGTTGGTCGTCAAGGCCGTGCAGTTCAAAATAATGTTGCAAAATTGAGGCGCGTGCAGGGTCCTTGGCAAGTTCGTGATGATACGACATGTAGGCAGGAAGACAGGCTGGGTCTTGGCTGGCGGCGACGACTTTTAGGCTGAGGACGAGATCGTCGGTTTCGGCATCATCCTGCAAGGCACGCTTAGCAAAAGCCGTGATCGTGTCAATCAGCTCGTCACTAAAAACTTTACTCGAATAACTGCGCGCGAAAGCGACCAAAAGTTGGGCAAGGTTTTGCTGTTGAAACTCCTCCGGCTTAGGTAATTCATCAACAAATTTGGAGGTTTGGTGGTAGAGGCTATCGATTTCTTCCGGGCGACGGGCGAAAAGTTCACCGAGCGAAACTGGCGCAGCCATACCAAGGCAATTATAAATCGAGACAATCTCAGCAAGCGAACGATCAGTTTGCGGACGCATAGTACGTTTATAATCACGGTAATAAATATTGAGATAGTCGCCGACTTCATCGACGTCAAGGTTATTCTGGTCGGCCACTTCGCGCAGCTGGGTGCAAAGCTGCGGATTTTTGAGCGCCAGCTCAACTTGCCAATCAGAATCTAGCTCACCACTTTTGATCAGATTTTCTAAATCCTGAAAAGGCGCTTCTTCAACACTAGACTCAAATTCAGAAACTGGCTCGCGTTCATCTTCCATCTCTTCAAAGAGATCGAGCGCTAGGTCTTCGGCGGTATCGGGCGTTATCGTTTTAGCTGTAGAACTGCGGCCGGCGCGTGAACGGTGCGGCAGATCTTCGACCTCGCCCAGTTCAAGCTCGTCGGAAAGCCTAGACGAACTTATCGGCGCAGGTGAAACTGCACTGCGCGGTTTGATAGTTTTTTTAGTAGAGTTTTTGGTTTCCATGTAATTTTCTCAGAACGAGCTATTTATCCTTATGTTTATTATAACAGAAAAGTTCAGTTAGAAGTGGCGAATTTTGCGCTTTGCGGATGACTTTCGTTCAGAATTCGGATCATTGGAAGAACTTTTGGCAGAATTTTGGATTGGCTTGTGGGACTCGGTGTTATTTTTGTCCGAATTTTTGGCCGGCGCAGAATTTTCGGACGAATTTTGGGTGAGATTATGCTTTTTGTTCGAATTTTGCCGTGATTTTTGGCTATGCTTTTGGTTGGAGTTTTGAGAAGCATCGTCGTGGTTTGGTGATAAATTCGGGACTTTGAACTCACTGCGCGCAGAAGAAATTGCGACATCTTGCGTCTTGGTGGATTGGTGATCCTTGGATTTAGTTTTAGTGGAATTGTCTGATTTTGACGTGGATTGCGGAATTTTGAATTCATCTTTTTTAAGGTTTTGTTCAGATGATGGCTTAGGCTTTTTGTTAGATTGATTGGTTTTATTAGCCTGGCTAGCTTTGTCGCTTCGATTAGCCTTGGCGACTTGGTTACTTTTAATAGTTTGATTGTTTTTAGCAGTTTGATCGGTCTTGACCTCATTAGTTGGCATTTTGGTGGCTTGACTCGGAGACTTGGCGCCTTTAATAGGTTGGAGTTTACCAACATTGGCGAGCTTGTCTTTTTTATCTTGATTCTTAGGTTTGGAGGTAGCGGGTTTAGCGGAAGATACAGTTTTGGGCTTGACTTTGGTGACGTCGTTGATCGTGCCGCGCGATTTTGGTTTACGCTGAATAGCGGGGTGAGCTTTGGTGGCGCCGTCAATGCTAATTTCTGGGTGCGGAGCCTCGACCACGACAACTGTTTTGATTTTAGGCAAAACGATATGTTTAGCCAATTCTCCGCTCATGGCAAAATCAAGTGAAAATAGCACATAACCACCGATAATGATGAGTGTGGCGCCAATCAAAAGTAGCCATGCCATGGTCGGGAGACCAATGGCTTCGTAATTAAGAAACTGGTAGGGGTAGCGCCAAAGATAGTTGGTAGGAAGTTGCTCAGTGGTAATAATGATCAGCGAAGCAAAGATAACGCTGGGAGCGAGAAAGGCCCACGGGTCGGTCGTGCGCAGGGCGCCTTTCTCGGCAAAGTTTAGCCAATCAACTAGCGCTAAAATGGGAATGACGAAACAGAGTAAGGTGCCGCTGAAACCACCGGCCGTGGGGAAATTGATATTGTTGACGCGGAAAATGAGTGCGCCGAACATTAATATCAATAGATTGAGAACGATGAACGCCGTGAAGCGCGGTAGGCAACCGGTGATACCAGCGCGGCGATGAAAAAAGAGATAGACTGCAGATGCAAAATAGAAGACCATAGCAAAAAGCATGACCCAGTAGCCAAAGAGACGCGGAACAGCATCGCCATAAGTCGACCACTCAGAAAGGAAGGCAATAAGTGCAAGAAGACCGAGCAGAGTTTTAAGAACAATTGAAACGGTGGTTTTGCGATTCTGCATATTCTTATTTTACGTCTTTTTGGGATTTTTGGCAATCCATAGCCTGATCTACTGCGGGAGGTTCTGTATTTTTGTTAGTAGCGTTTTTACCTGCTGTGAGCTCATCTATAGCAGGAGGCTGCGTGATCTTATCGGACGATGATTGTGGAATAATAAAAGCGGCGGGGTCTTCGTCAGGCAGAACATCTGATTCTTCAAGTTCAACATTGCGATCGGCAGTAGATTGAGTGGCGGCAGGCTGGGCAGCGTCTGATGAAAGGTAGCGCTCGGGGATTTCGCAGGTCGGAGCAGAATTCCGAGCAGATTCGAGTTTCTGCTTCGCGATGGCGATTTGCTGATCAAGCTCGTGAATACGAGGATCGTCCGTGCTTTTGATAACCTCTTTGGGCATGGGAGTCTGGCGCAGGATGTTGAGTTCATCCAAAAGTTGCCAAACAGTCTGATAAGCTCGCTGGCAACGCTTCTTGTGCCAGTCAACGGCCGTAGGCAGCAGAATGATCTCAGTAGTGGTCTGATCTTTGAAATAAATGCGTACAGCAAGGTATTCGCAGGTCGGTACTTGATAAGTAGCAACAATAGGTGGCAAGATTGGGGCCGCGGCGGGCTCGACTGCGGGCAAAATCTCTTCGACATGCGGATCTTGTAATCTCTTGCCAACTTCATGGTCGACTTTATCGCGGGCTTTGCTATAAGTATCCTGCAAATGTCCTTGGATGCCAACGCGCGAAATCCGTCGTGCGACACGATCGCCGGTTTTGACAATTAACTCCATGTGGCCTAAATCGGAAAAATTGCGCAAAAGATTGTGGTTGAGGCGAATTTGACCATCGCGTAAACTGTAGGTCAAGGCCGGCAAGCAGGCTTGCTGCCAACGCAACTTTTCGAGCCAGTCAATTTCAGCAGTACGAGCTGCTTCAAGGCTCTGAAGCTCAGCGGTTAGCCGGTCGAGCTTGGCTTGATGAGCACGGTTGATGTTTTTGGAGGCACGTTTCTCGACGGCGGCGTGGAAAGCCGGGTCATGCTGAAAACGTAAGCGATCGCGCTCAGCTTCGGAGACAATCTCGCCGGTCTGACGTTCAGCTTGGCGAATGGCTTTTTCGAGTAGACGATTAGTGATGAACTCTTTCTGCTTTTCGGGACGCATGAGCAAAATACGGCTGGAACTGATAAACAGAATGATGATGGCGAGGATGACGAACCACATGCCCCACTTCCCTTCGCCGCCCGCGATAATCATCAAACCTAGCACAAAGATAATGAGGGCAAAGACGACAAAAATCTCACGCCCCTCGAGTAGAATGCGGCGTTTTTGAGACGTCGAAAGACGCTCGACCGATTCCGGATCAAAATTCACCATCTTGGTCAAATTATAGCACAATCTTAGCTTGCGCGGTAGGCGCTGATTGCGGCGGCGAGTGCCTCGTGTCCGAGCACGGAGCAGTGAAATTTATGTTTCGGTAGGCCGCCAAGATAAGCCGTAATTTCGTCGGGGCCGATTTTGAGCGCATCGTCAAGCGATAGACCTTTGACTAACTCGGAAAGGGCGGAGGTCGAAGCAATCGCGCTGGCACAACCGTAGGTTTTCCAGCGAACATCGACGATGTGACCGTTTTCAACTTTAAGATACATAGTCATTTGATCGCCACAAATCGGGTTACCCACCGTGCCGGAAGCATTATAGTCGAAACTGGACTCATCGCCCATGAGAAAATTGCGCGGACTAAGGAAGTGTTCTTTGACGAGATCGGAATATACCCATGAAGCTTGTGGTTTACTCATTTTTGGACTCCGGTGATTTTAATTTGATAGTGCTAATATTTTGCAAATGTTCGACGATAACCGGAAGAACTTGCATGACGCGGTCAATATCTTCTGCGGTCGTATCGAGACCAAGAGAAAAACGAATGCTACTATGCGCGACTTCGGCATCGCCAGTAGTCGCCATGAGTACATGGCTAGGCTTGATGTCGCCGGCGGCGCAAGCTGAACCAGTGGAAACGGCAATACCAGCAGCGTCGAGATAAAGCTGGATCGACTCGCCTTCCGCCGCTTGAACACTAACATTCAAGATATTTGGTAAAGTATTATAACTATTGCTTGCTTTATCATAAACACATTGTTCAAAACCATTGGTGCTACTATATGGCACTTCGCGTAAAATCCGCATGGCAAGTAGATTGCGCAGGTTAGCGACTTGGAGATACTTGCGGCAACTCCAATTTTCCCAGACCCAATCAGCTGCCGCACCAAAGCTGGCCGCGAGGAGCGGATTCGAAGTGCCGGCGCGACGACGTTGTTCTTGGTGACCACCGATGATTAGCGGACGATATGGAGCATTCTTCTTGACATAAAGCGCACCAATGCCCACAGGACCACCAATTTTGTGTGCTGAGATAGTCAAATAGTCCACATTTAACGCTTTGACGTCGATTTTGATCTTGCCGAAAGCCTGCGTGGCATCCGAATGGATCCGTGCGGCAGGAAAAAGCTCGGCGAGCTCGGAAACTGGTTGGATAGTACCAAGCTCGTTGTTCGCCAGCATGACGGAAACTAGCCGAGCATTCGAGAAGTCGGCTGATTGAGCATCCGAGTGCGTATTTGAACAGCCTGGGGCTAGATTACTGTCCGCACGACTTGTACGTGGCAAGACAACACGGCCTTTCCGATCGACTGGTAGGACCATGAGACTGCTGGCGCGCTGTTTAGCCGACTCGAGCAACGAGGGATGTTCAATCGCACTGACCGCCTGAGGCTGGCCGGCGAAAATGTTGGTGACAGTATTATTAGCTTCGCTGCCACCCGAGGTAAAAATAATTTCGTCGGGCTCAGCATTGATGAGCCGCGCTACGCTAGCACGGGCGGTTTCGATAATTTCGTGCGCTAAGTGCCCAGGCGAATGTAAGGCAGAAGCGTTGCCTAGTTCGCCGGTCGTCAGTTGCCCAAGAACTTCCGACATACGTTCTTTAACGCAAGGCAGAAGCGGAGAAGTGGCAGCAAAGTCGAGATAGACTCGGCCTCGACTAGCCGCATCTTTTAGCATCTCAGCAAAATTCTGTTTAACCATGGTCTAGTCCCACTTTCAGCTGGTCGATTTCAAGCGCTTCACTCAGCTCCGTAAGGGCAAGCCGTTCAGTATATTCGTCGAACACAAAATCGTCGCTACTCATGATCCACCTCATACTGATCGTGCTGGTCAATCTGCTTACGCTGATACTCAATCATGCGAAACTTAATGCCGTCTTGTTCGTGCTCAGCGAGAACTTTCGCTATATAATTATTGTGGTCGAACTCCGGAAAGAAAACATCAGCTGGTTTCGTTGCATTGACTTCAGTGAGATAAATTTTGTTGGCCAGCGGCAAGAATTCCCGATATAGCGCGGCACCGCCAATGATAAACTTTTCCCCTGGTAAACTTTGAAGATAATTCTTCAATTCGGCTAGGTTAGAAAAACTTTTGACGTTTGGATCCGCGATCTGCTGCCGAGACAACACGATATTTTCGCGACCGGGGAGCGGTTTGCCGAGCGAGCGATAGGTCTTGCCACCCATAACGACGGGGTGGCCAAGTGTAGTCTGGCGGAAGAACTTCTGATCGGCCGGAAAGCGCCAGAGTAAATCATTGTCTTTCCCGAGCCCGAAATCTGCACTGACTGCTGCGATCATACTGAGATTTTGCATGTTGCCTCCTGATAACTCTAGTTTAGCGTATTTCGATTTTACTACCAAGCATAAGCGCGGGATTTATTCTTGGCTGAGGATTTTGCCGGTGCCATATTCGAGATGGAGGAGTCGCTGGTTTCGCGATCCGCGGAATTTCAGGGTCAAATCTCGTTCGGCCAGGATAAATGGGCCATCGATCAAAGCATCGAGATTTTTCAAGAATTCCCACTTAGCTCCGCCAGCTTCCTTCAAATCTTCGTAGGTATAGCCCGAGAAACTCCAGATGTTCCAGCCCAACTCTTTGCGGCACCACTCAGCAATTTCAAGGCAAGCTTCGGGCTGCTCAAAGGGCTCGCCGCCACAGAAAGTTAAACCAGCTTGCCCTTTGAAACTTTGCAGTTTTGCTTTCACTTCGTCTACGTCGACCAGCACGCCGCCGTCAAAACTCCAGGTTTCAGGATTTTGACAGCCCATACAGTGTTTTTTGCAACCTTGGGTCCAGAGGACGGCGCGCAGACCGTAGCCGTTGACGATGTTGTCGTGCTCAAGGGGACCGGAGAGTCGAATCTGCATTATTTCTTCCCTGTCATAGCTTTGCGGCTTTTCTTGGCAGCTTCACGCTCAGCTTTCTCTTCTGTCGTGTAGACACCGTTTTTGTTGCAAGCGACATTATGCTTCACGCGGTCGTGTTCCTCGGCTTTCTTGCCATCGTTCCAGCGCTCGAGGCTGCCGACCAGGTAACCAGTAATCCGGCGCAATCTTTCGAACGGCACGTCGCCCTCTTTCTCAATGCGGCCGCAGCTTGGGCAGCGATCACCTTCGATGATGCCAGAATAGCCACAAACTGGATCACGGTCAACTGGGTGATTGACGGAACCGTAACCAACGTTGCACTCCTTCATCTTGCGGATGACTGCTTCGAAAGCCTCAATATTATCAGACGGGTCGCCATCAAGCTCGATATAAGTAATGTGTCCACCATTACAGAGGGCGTGATACGGGGCTTCGATTTCAATTTTCTCGAAGGCACCGATCGGATAATAGACTGGCACATGGAAACTATTGGTATAGTAGTCGCGATCAGTGACGCCTTTGATGGTACCGTATTCACGGCGATCAATCTTAGTGAAGCGGCCTGAGAGACCTTCACCTGGAGTAGCAATTAGGCTAAAGTTGAGGTGATATTTCTTACAGTAGGCATCGCAGCGTTCGCGCATATGGGTAATAATGTCGAGTCCTAGCTCGCGAGCTTCCTCGTCTTCGCCGTGATGCACGCCGAGCATAGCAACCAGCGTTTCGGCGAGACCGATGAAGCCGATGCCAAGTGTGCCGTGCTTGATCACGTCGCGCAGCTTGTCGTTCATGCCAAGTTTCTCGCTACCGAACCAGTTCCCTTCGCCCATGAGGAATGGGAAGTTGCGAACGTGCTGGTTAGCTTGGAACTCGTAGCGTTCAAGCAGCTCGTCGGCAACGAGATCCATTTTTTCGTCTAGTTCTTTGTAGAAACCAGACCAGTCGGCTTCTTTGCGCTCGCCCAGAGCAATGCCATGTTTAATGCCGAGACGAACGAGGTTGATCGTGGTATAGCTGAGGTTGCCGCGGCTGGTCGTGACGCCATCGCTTTCGGGGAAAATGCTACTATACACGCGCGTGCGGCAGCCCATGGTAGCAATTTCGGTATTATAGTCGCCTGGCTTGTAGCCTTGCAGGTTGAACGGTGCGTCGATGAAGACGAAGTTCGGGAAGAGCCGCTTAGCGCTGACTTCCATACTGCGTTTGAAGAGGTCGTAGTTGGGGTCTTCGGGGTTATAGTTGACACCTTCCTTGACTTTGAAGATTGAAATTGGGAAGATCGGCGTTTCACCACGGCCTAGACCGTTTTCGGTGGCTTGGAGCAAGCACTTCGAGACTAGGCGGCCACTCGGTGTAGTGTCGGTACCAAAGTTGATACTGGTGAATGGCACTTGGGCGCCGGCACGGCTGTGCATGGTGTTGAGGTTGTGGATGAAACCCTCCATGGCTTGGAAAGTCTGGCGCTCGACGTCTTCGTTCGCAGTCTCGACCACGGTTTCAGGGATTTTGAGCTTCTTGAGAGCTTTCTCATCGCCATAAGCTAAATCCTCGGGTAATTTAATTTTGAGATCTTTGCCGGTGAATTTTTCGTAATCGGCAATGCCGCGCTTTAGAGCCTTACGGAAGCTTTTGTCAACGCCGGGCGCCATAGCATAGTCGAAGTTCGGAATCGACTGACCGCCATGTTGTTCGTTTTGGTTGGCCTGGAGAATAATAGCGGCGAGGGCACCGTAGCTGCCGATGCTGTTTGGCGTGCGGAGATGGCCGTGGCCGGTATTGAAGCCGCCGTCAGCGAACAGTTTCAGAGGATCGGTCTGGCAGCAAGTCAAAGTACCGGTGGCGTAGAAGTCGAGATCGTGAATGTGGATTTCGCCGTTATCGTGCGCAGCAGCAAATTCTGGCTTCATTAGGAGCGATTTGGTAAAGATTTTCGAGCCTTCAGCGCCGAATTGGAGCATCTTGCCCATAGCGGAGTTGCCGTCGACGTTGGCATTGCTACGCTTGACGTCGGAATCTTCGGAAGCATCGGCGATGGCGATGGTCTTATAGATGTTCATCAAATTGCTCTTCGCCTCGCGGACGCGGTTGCGCTCTTGGCGATAAGTAATATATTCCTTAGCCGTGCGCTTAAAGGCTGATTCCATCAAAATCTGCTCGACGATATCTTGGATTTGTTCGACGCTCGGCGTGCGCTGTTTGATTTCGGTTTCCATACGCTTAATCGCTTTATCCGAAAGCTGCTTGGCGCGGTCGTGTTTAAATTCCTCAGTCACTAAGCCAGCTTTAGCAATAGCTTCAGTGATTTTTTCAGGGTCGAAATTAGCGATTTTACCATCTCGTTTGACGATTTTTTTGAACATAAAAAATATACCTCCTCATTTTGCATTTTTTATGAATTGTTTGTTTTTTGATAATTCTTTTTGACTGACGCTATATGTAGCGTCTTATGACTATTTTAAGACGCTATATGTAGCGTGTCAATAAGATTTTTGTGCTTATTTTGAGTTTTTTGGTGGCGCTACTCAATAGATTTTTCGATGTCCAGAGAGCAAAATATGTTGTGAAATTTACAACATCTAGTGTGAGCCGTTAGTACTACTCTTGTAGAGAAAATGTGGCGTTTTTGTTGTAAAAATTACAACATTTAGAGTACTGGTCGATAATGTATTTAGAATGAATTTAGGCCGGGGATTTAGGGTTTGGTTTAGCGTCTTGGAAAAAGTGTTGGTCTTTGACAGCGTCCGGAAGATAGTTCTTTTCGTGGTGAAAACCGGCTTCCCATTTGTAGCCGTCACCAAAACCGAGATCTTTCATCAATTTGGTCGGAGCGTTGCGAAGCCAAGTCGGGACTGGGCAACCCATGCTCTTTTCGGCGGCCGCCTGAGCGCGCGCCCAACCGTTGTAAGTATCGCGATTTTTCTTAGCTTTAGCTAAGACGACGGCGACATGGCTCAAAATGATCCCACCCTCCGGCATACCGACACGTTCAATGGCCTGAAAACAACTGACCGCGAGGTTGAGAGCACCGTTCCCTGCCAGGCCGATGTCTTCGGAGGCAAAAATCACCATGCGCCGAGCGATAAATTTCGGGTCTTCGCCGCTCGCAACCATGCGAGCAAGATAATAGAGCGTGGCGTCAACGTCGGAACCGCGCATGGACTTGATAAAGGCGGAAATATTGTCGTAGTGATAATCGCCGGATTTGTCGTAGAGTGGCATTTTCTTGCCGACGGCGACCTCGACGACGGACTTGTCGACCTGGTCGGCGAGACTGAGGGCGAGTTCGAGGTCGCCCAGGGCCGAGCGGGCGTCGCCAGCGGATAAATCAGCGATGTACTCCAAGGCTTCGTCAGCCACGCGCTTCTTGGCACCTTCGGCCTCGACCGCTCGGCCCAACACTTCGAGAATCCCGCTCCGATCGAGCGGCGAAACAAGAACGACTCGGGAGCGCGAGAGGAGCGGCGAAATGACTTCGAAGCTGGGGTTCTCAGTGGTCGCCCCGATCAGCGTAATGAGGCCAGATTCAACGTGCGGCAAAAAGGCGTCCTGCTGAGCTTTGTTGAAACGGTGAATTTCATCCACGAAAAGCAGGGTGCGGGTTTTCAAATTCCAGTTGACTTTAGCGCGTTCGACCACGTCCTCAACGTCCTTTTTCTTGGCAGTGACGGCGGAAATTTCGACAAAATCCGCCTTGAACTCGTGCGCCAAAATGCGCGCCATAGTAGTCTTGCCCGTGCCGGGCGGCCCCCAGAAAATCAGGTTGACCGGCTCACCCTTTTTGACGATTTCAGTCAAAATTTTGCCCTCGCCAATAATGGCCGATTGGCCAATTACGTCATCCAAACTTTGCGGGCGCATGCGCTCGGCGAGAGGAACCCTGTTCATAACTATATTATAACACTTCTAATTCAGCTTGGTTAGTTCAAGCTCCGCGCCATACTGAGCAAGGGTGACAATGAATCCATAACATTGTCAATTTTGGCGATGGTAGCGAGCGACTTTTCGAGCATCAGGCGAGCAAGCTTGATTTCGCGAGCTTTTATATCACCAGATGAGTTAAATTGGAGCGATTTTTCGGTTTTTTGCCAAAAATAGGGCATTTTGGGGTCTAATTTTTCACCATTTATATCATATATGAGATTAACTTCTTCGCCATTCGTGCGGGCTAAATTGAACCAAAACCAGGTTTCAACCAGCAAAACAGGCAGATTTTGGTCCAGACCAGCCAAAACTTGCTTCAAAATACTAAAATGTTCGGCGTTATTGACTTGCTCGGCGGCGCTATATAGACGTTTCATGCAGGTCGAGGCGAGTTCGAGGCGTGCCATATCAGTCATGATATTGGAATAAAAACGCAGCATTTTGGCGCTGGTCAGGATGCCAAGCGAAGAGCGGCCATAATGCACCACCACATCGGCGAGCGAGAAAATTTCGATACCGCCGGCGAGTTTAGACTTCTCTTTGCGCACACCCTTCGCCATGGCGTCGAGACGGCCTTCAGGAGTGAGTAGATTCAAAATGCGGTCCGACTCGCCGTAGTTGGTGCGGCGGAGCACGATAGCCTGGGTGCGGATAGCTTGGGATGGCATGTTAAGATTCCCCTGGCCGCTCAGGCCATTTAGGTTGCTCGGGCTGCGCGCAATGCTCAGGACGTTCGAGCTGCTTGGAATGTCTAAATTGCTGAGATTGTTTAAGTGCTTGCGTGACGGCTTGATAGATGCTGGCTGGAGTCATGGATTCTTTGGTAAGCACAGCGCGCACGCCGTAATGCGCAAGATCAGCCGAGCTGAGACTGAGCGAAGTGACCAGCACGATCGGGATGGCGGCAGTGTCGGGATAGGAAATCAACTCATTGAGCAAGGTGAAGCCGTCCGGGCCATTCAGAAGCACGTCGAGGAGAATCAAGTCAGGCAGCTCTTCCTCCGACATGACAGTCATGGCGCTGATGGCGTCGTGAAAAATTTGACAAGTCATACCCCAGCAAGCCCGCGCTAAGCATTCAGCCATAAGCGGATCATCCTCGACAATAAGGATACGTGGACAGGCTGACGCACTAACGGAAGAGCTTGGAGTAGGAGTACTAACAGGAGATTGTTGGGAAGAAGTGTTCATGATTGATGTTATGCGATTAATATTTTATGATGCTATGCTCATTTTGTTTCACCAGAGACTGACTTGCTGAGAAATTGGCAGGTCGACGAAAAAGCTCGTGCCGTCGCGATGGCGAATGGCGCCAATTTTGGCATGCATATAGCCGGAGAACTTACTGGCAATGTAGAGACCGAGGCCAGAGCTGCCAGGGCGCATAGCAATGTCAGTGGGATGGTCGAGCGACTCAGTCTTAAGTTCCTGCCAAATCTGCGATGGCAAAGCTGGGCCAAAATCGCGCACGCTAACGCGAATATAGCCTTGATAATCGCGCACGGCAAGTTGGCTAGTGGTCTCGGCGTCAGAATAATGCAGTGCATTAGCGCAAAAGTTATAAATCACACTATACAACAGGTCACGGTTCGCATAGGCGAGCTTCTGGCGATTGGCGTAGATTGGCCGAAGCTCACGGCGTTCAAAACGGTAGAGGCTAGCAAGCTCACGCCAAACCGCCTCGCAGACACCGCGCACGCTGACCGGCTCCATTTCGAATAAGCCATCCTCGAGCCGGGCGATTTTGGTGAGGTCATTGACTTGGCGTAGGGCGCGTTCCGAGACACCGACCAGCTGCGACTTGAGCCGCGGTTGCTCGGCGGTTGGAGCTAGCTCGAGCGACAAGGCCAACTGGCGCATTAGGCTGAGCGGGGCTTTGAGCTCATGCGCAGCCACCAAAATTCCGTTTACCTCCACAGACATACTATCATTATAGCACGCGCTCAGAGCAGAGTGGGTTATTCGATGAAATTGACGGTGTCGAGCAGTTTATAATATTCGTCCGAGAAAAGCATAGCGTCGGTCTGGATCAGAACAGTTTTGTCGCGCAGTTTGAAGACGGCGAGAATGCCCTGGATGCCATTCATCAGCTCGCCAGTATAGATGTTAGCGAGAGTGCCGCCGACATTGCGGGTAGACAAAGCGGTGCGGCCGTTTTTGACATAAGAATCAAAGCGTTTCACCTCGTTATCGAAGGCGTTATCACGAATCACGACGCGCAGAGCATTGATAGTTTGGGTGCCAACAGGCAAGACTTCACCAGGATTCAAATAAGCCTCAAAATCGCCGCCGGACGCCGCATCTTTGGCGATGTAGAGGTTCCAAGTTTTGGGATATTCGAAGCCAAGGCTACCGTAATCAGCTGGGCCAGCGAAGGCTTTATAAGGATACTTTTCGCGCTCGACAAACTCATTTTCGAGTTTCGTAGTATTATCGAAGACGGCTTGGGCAACCGCAACGTCAATCTGGCCATCGACATCAGTTTTGACGTTATTCCATTCGATGAATTTCCAAACAAACAGACCGATAAAGACTACGGTTAAAATACTCAAGAGAACAATAGCAATGGTTTTGGCGATTTCAACCCGCGAATGCTTGGGCTTAAAGGGGGATGGTACAGGCGCGGCAGTGAGCGGAGTGCCGTTCGGCGCACTACCAGCGGGGCCCATACCATTAGCTCCGCCAGCGCCTGCGGGTCCGGTGCCAGCAACTGGCATGGTGCCGGGAGCAGCTGGACCAAAAGTGGACGAAGGCGTAGGGCTGGGCGCGACTATGCTACCAGAAGAAGTTGGTTGTGCTTGCATATATATTATTATATATCAAGGATCAATCTTTTGTAAAGTCTTGGTGTAAAATCTCGACTTGGTTGTGCAGCTCGGCTAGGTCGTGCTGAATCTCGGTCGCAAGACTAGTAGCAGACTGATATTTGGCTAGGGCTTCATCGAGCGAGAAATCTTCGCTATAAAACCAATTAGTCAACGCTTCGAGTTGTGCCATTTTGGTCAAAATTGATGTGGTCTCAGCTTTAGCTTTGGATTGTTTAGGGGTGACGCTCTGCGACATGTTTGACCTCCGCTTGGATATTAGATTGATAGGTAGTGATATTGATCAATTCTCCGGGGGATAATTTACCCGAAAGTAGAGCATAGCCACGTTTCAAGATTTGTTCCGGGTTTAGACTAGAGAGGAGGCGCATTTGAGCAGTGATTTTGTCCTCGGCAAGTTGCAACTTTTGAAAAAGATCGGTCGTGAGCTGGGTGATTTGTTCGCGATTCGCTAACTTGGTTTCGGCAAGGTGGTCCGTCAACTCGGCAAAAACTTGTTCAAGTTGAGCAGAAATTTGGGCGGAAACGACTTTTTTGTCGGGCGTGAGTAGCTCGGCGGCGTTCGAAGGAGTTGAAGCGCGCAAGTCAGCCGCAAGGTCGACAAGGCTTTCGTCAATTTCGTGGCCAATGCCGGTGATAGTCGGGATACGACTAGCCGCCACAGCCCGCACGAGAGCTTCGTCGTTGAAAGCAGCGAGATCATCGGCACTTCCACCTCCACGCAAAATCGCGATCACGTCAACGTCGGAATGTTGGTTGAAATAGTTGAGGGCACGAATAATCTGTTCCGGTGCGGCGAGGCCTTGCACTTGCACATGAGCGGTCAAAATCTGGAGGCCGCCCCAGCGGGCGTCGAGAATTTTGAGAAAGTCAGCATAGCCAGCAGCATCCGTAGAAGAAATCACGCCAATTTTCTGCAGCGGCTCAGGTAGTGGACGTTTTTTGGCAGGATCAAACAGGCCTTCCTTGGTCAACTTTTGGCGCAAAAGCTCAAGGCTCTTTTTGAGATTCCCTTCACCGAGCGGAATGATACGGTCGACGACTAGCGAAAACTTGCCCCGACGGGTCAATTTGGGCGCGGCGCGGAGACGTACTTTCATGCCATCCATGATGGGAAAAGTGAGTTTCGCAAGCGGCATAAAACAGCTTACGCTCTCATTCTCTTCTTTCAGATCGAAGAAGACCCATTTGCGCTGATTGACTTTAAAACTTGCAACTTCACCTTCGATATAAACAAGGGGAAAGGTTTGTTCGAGTGCTAGGTTGCAATGCGCGATAAACTCACTGACCGTATAGGCCATCATCTCGCTAGCAAACTCGTCGACCTCGGCAAAATGATTAGAGCTGGCGGAAAAGTTGGATACCGCCCCAGAAGCACGATGCGCAACGTAATCGTCAATCGCCACTATTTGTCCACTTCTTGCATGATTTTGGCGCGTTCGGTCTTGCCGATCTTGGAGATGGCGTTTTGATAGAAGCCATAGCCGCTAACGATAGTTCCGACTAGCACAATGACGCGCGTAGTGATAACGACGGCCGTAGCGAGTCCGGTATCGACACCGAGCGCCGTCATCAATAAAATCATGGCACCTTCATAGCCGCCAACCCCTCCTGGGGTAAGCATAACCGCACCAATCACGGAAGCCACTGCCTCGGCGATCATGATCTGCGGCAGAATTTCAGGATGGCCCATACTAATGCCGACTAGCCAATACGTCGCAACTTCAAAAAAGCTGTAAACTACGCCCCAAATAATCGGATGGATCAAAATCTTCTTGTTGGCACGCGCGGTCGCGAGGTCTTTGTAGATATCGAGGAAATAAGTTTCGACGGTGGCGAGCTGTAAAACTTGGCGCTTATGACCGAAGGTAACGGTGCGTACGCAAGCGTTGGCGAGATTGGTGAGTTTTTTGGCAAACCAAGCGATGCGTTTCTTACTACTGGCGATCAGAATAATCGCCGCAACACCCACGATGACACCGACGCAGACTAGGCTGGTCAGGCCGATCACCCACCAAGCACTATCAGTAATCCCGCCCGCGATGATCAGTACAAGAATGGCGACGATGGTCTGGGCCTGGTTGGCCAGAATGGTAATGACGTAGCGCAAGGCATACATGAAGCTGGTCTGACCAGCCGAGGAGCCAAAAGCTTTGAGACGCCAAGTGATGTAGCCGAGGCCAGCGAAACCACCACTCGGGATAGCGTGGTTGACGAAGTTGAGCTCAAAAGAGATGCGCGCGAGCAGCCAAGAGGAAAATTTGGTGTTTTCTTTAGTGCCCGCGGCACGAGCTCTGGCAGCCATGTAGGAGAAGAACATTTGCCCAGCGCAGTAATACATGAAAAGCTGCTCGGGGATAAGCAAGAAAACAAAGAAGAGATTGGTGTTAGCGAGATAATCAACGGCTTGGAAAATTTGGTCACGAGCGCTCCAGACCACAAAAGCAACCAAAATCAAAGTAAGAACCGTAAGAATTTTTCTGAACATCGATTTTCCTTTCACCGTTCATTATATCACACGGCTTTGTAATAGAAAATGACAATGCTGTCATATTACGGCCAGACAAGATACTGCTGGGCAGGCGTCAGCGGGGATGGTATAATTATAGACATGAAAAAGTATGTTGCGGTGCTCGGGCGTCAACCGTTTATCTCGGTGGCAGAGCTGGAAAGTTTGTTTAGCGAGGTGAAGTTTTTGACGCCGGAGCTCGCAGAATTTGAGGTGGGTGTGCATACACCAGCCAAGCTGTTGCTGCTAGCAAAAGACGGTGAGTCGCCCGATATTCGCCGACTGGGCGGGACCTTGAAAATAGCGGAAGAGATTACCGAGCCATTGCCGGAATTTCTAAAAATTTTGCCAGCTGGACATAAAATCACGCTTGGCGTGTCGGACTTTTCGCACGGAGCGTCACCATTTCGGGCGCAGGGCGAAGCATTGAAATTGAAACGCTTTTTGGTAAAGAATGGTCATAGCGTGCGCGTGGTACCGAACAAAACCGCCGTGTTGTCAAGCGCAACCAGTTTCCATAACCAGTTGTTTCGCGCAAATCGGCTGGAGATTCTGAAGAATGGTAAGAAATTTTATCGGGTGATTGGGGTGCAGAATATTGACGACTATGCGATGCGCGATCGGGCGCGGCCGGCCCGCGATGCAAAGGTTGGAATGCTGCCGCCGAAACTGGCACAGATTCTGATCAACCTTTGCGGGCCTTTACCGGCCGAGACGCGCCTGCTCGACCCCTTCTGTGGCACGGGTGTCGTGCTACAGGAGGCCGCCATCATGGGGTATACGCCTTACGGCACTGATCTGGACGCGCGAATGGTGGAATATACGCGGAAGAATTTGGAATGGCTGGTTGCTGGTAGGTCAGGAGGCTTGCACAGTTTTGCTCGGTCCGCGTCGACGACGCCTGCCGTCGCAGGGTCGTCGCGCTTAGCCTCGGCCGAGCCTCCGGATGACCTCGCAAAATCGCGCAAGGCTCCTGACCCGCTAGCCAGCAATTCCACTTTCGCGGGGCGACATCTTGACTTAGCCAAAATTGAGGTGGAGCAGGGCGACGCAACGAACTTTCAGTGGCAGCCACCAATACAAGCCGTGGCGGCGGAGTTGTTTCTTGGTCAACCGATGTCGCAAGTGCCGGCCGAGATCAAACTGAAGCAAGAAAAGCAGTATTGTCGCGGGGTGGCGCTGGGTTTCCTGCGCAATTTGGCGCCCCAGATCGAGGCCGGCACGCCGGCGGCTCTAGCTATGCCGGCGTGGCTGCGCGCGGATGGGCATTATGAACGCCTAAATATTCTTGACGAAATAGAGAAGCTAGGCTATAATGTAAAGAGATTTAGAAATCTGGGACAAGGAGACTTGCTTTATCATCGTGATGGGCAGATTGTGGCCAGAGAAATAATAGTTTTAAGGAAAATATAATATGTCGCATGTCAAAGCAGGCGGTACCGCCAAAAATATCCACAACAATGCAGGCCAAAGGCTCGGCGTGAAGCGCTTTGGTGGTCAAAAAGTCAAGAACGGTGAAGTGTTAGTGCGCCAGACCGGCGCGACGAAAATCGCTGGTCCGGGGACTTATATGAGCCGCAACTTCACAATTCACGCGGCGAAAGACGGCGTGGTCACCTTTGTGAAGACCAAGAAAACGCACTTTTCCGGTCGCAGTGTGCCGCGGGTGCGGGTTGAAGTGCGTTAGTTAGCACGCTGAGGTAATAACAGCATAAAAATAGCGGCCTTTATCCTTGGATGGGGTCGCTATTTTGATATTGATGATACTTCGAGTGAGACACTGGCTCGGAATCTTGTGTCAGAATGTCGTTTTAGATTTTTGACACTGATAGTGTTTTGGATGCAATGGTATCTAAAGAAAATGGCCCGACCGAGTCGGTCAGGCCTAGTCCTGCGCAGGACTGAAAGCGTGGACATTTCTTCCTTAGACGCCTCCACGAGTGGCGTCGTCGAACCTGTCGCGGAGCCGTGCTCCTAAGCTCAAATGAGACGCGAACAGGTGAACCCTAACGGGCTACGGGATGACAACTTAATTCAGCTTGCGACTTCAGCTGGCGCCTCATCCCTTGGCGTTCATCGCCTGGCGCTCTTCGCCGGTGGCCGAACGAACGGCCGGCGGCCAAAATTGGCCGGTGACCAGCAAGCTGGTCGGTAACCTTCGATAGGAGATTTGCCTGATGGCACGTCCTGATGATACCAAGACTGCCATTTAGCTGATCTAGCTATCCGGGGCGGTTTGACCCCACGCTCGAACTTTTCTTAAGCCTTGCTGCCTAGGTAACCACGTTACCCCGAGCTTTGCTCCCTTTTTTCGGCTGAACCCGGCCCCCGATTGAAGATCTCAATCTCAATCACTTAAATGGGTTCGCCTCCGTTGTCCTGATAAGGCAAAAAAGGAGTGACTTAGCAGGAGCTGCTCTGGCAGCTGGCCCAGTCAAGTCGAGCTTGCATGACAATTCCGCGGAGGAAAATTGCAATGCAATCCTCAGGCTCAGATCTGCGATCACGATCGCCGCGACTACTAGCCGCTGAACGTCCAAAAACGTCCGATCGTGCTGAGGATGGTTCCATTGTAGCACACAACTTTATAAAAGTCAATAGTTTTTCCATAAATTGTGCGGAAATGCGGGGAAAATTGTGACAAAATAGTGGAAAATAAGATAAAAAACGTAAAGGGTATTGACTTTTATAGAAAAGTGTGCTATACTGGAAGTATAGGGTACTGGGGGCAGAGCCCTACGCAAATTACCATCTTGCTAACCTTCTTCTGAGGTTGTCGTGAAATTTGCTCAAATTACGTTTTGTTGTCTAATACGGCACAGGTTTACTGTTTAGTAAACCTGATTACAAGGACTTGTAATTTTTGCTAGAACTGGCGAAAATGGAGTCGATGGACGACGTTTGCGATCTTGGTCTAAAAGGACATAATTTGGGTGATGACACGACAACACAAAAATGGCCCAGCAAGAGGCTGGGGGAGGAGGTAGTTTTATGATTAGAGAGACGATCAAACTGGAGAGCTTTAGAGCATGCAGGGATACTGGTACTCCTTGTAAAATGGAGCTATTAAATGCTGGCGGCGTTTCGCTAGAGAGAGGTCTGGCAGAAATAGCGACAAATGCTTATATCGTGAAGGTAGCTGGGGTAGCTATTCCGCGCAAGGGCATAATCAGGAGCGTCCTGGCGGGCGAGACCAAGTGGGAGCTGGACGGATTCCAGTTAATGCCGTCCTATACGGATGGAGAGCTGGCTCTGCTGTTCAGGGAAACTCGCAGCGACGATGAACTTGTGGTTAGGCTCTGGTCGGCGGGGAGTGATCCTGGCTTCGGGATACGAATTAGTCTACCGGCCGCGATAGCTTCCACGCAGGGAAAGGGTGCTGTGTTCGCCGAGGGATTTACGTTCAAGACAGAATTCCATGGGCGAAATGTCGTAACGATGTATCGCGATGGGGATGCTCGCGTGAAGTATTATCCCTACTACTGCAAGGGCGACACTTTCGACGAGTGTTATGTCGTCAAGGAAGTGACGAAGCCGCTAAAGAATACTCGGCGGTACGAACCAAACTAGGGCGCGCAAAACGTATAGGATGAGCTAGGCAAGATGAAATGGGTTGCGGCATATGCTGCGACCCATTTTTCATGGTTTTAGTATAAACTTCACAATTCGTAGTGCATGGGTACAGATTGGAAAAATCGGCTGATTCCCTGCCTTTCTGATTCCTCTTGTGGTATACTGGGGGTATGAGTAAGATTCTGATTATTGGGAATGTGTTGAAAGATGTTTATCTGAAACTGGACGAGCGGGGGAATCATTTTGAGCGGGACGATAAGGGGGTGAGCTGGTTGGAACTGGGGTTCAATGGGGCAGCGCATCCGTTTTATCACCGTACGAGTGTGTATGGCGGGGCGGCGGTGTCGCTGTCAGTGTTGGGGCGCATGGGGATTGAGGCGAATATCTTGGGTTCGAGCGTAGAATATCAGAATGGCGAATTGACTGGGATTGGCGAGCCGGCGGATTATCGTTATATTTTTTGCCGGCATAAAGATATTGCTTATTTTGTGCCGAGTCAGCGCAAGGCGACAGATTGGACGATGCCGGGGGCGTCGCAAGGCACGCCGGAATGGCTGTTTGTTGACCGTTCGACCACGGTGTCGCCGCGGTTGGTGGACGAGATTGCGAACTTTTTGAAATTTGCTCACGGCACGAAACTGGCCGTGCATACAGCGAAGAAAAGTTCGCCGGCCGAGCAGCGTTTGGCGGAGATGGCGGACGTATTATTCCTTGAAGAGGAGCCACTACTCCGAGGTAAGGACGAAATCGTGGATAAAATTGAGGCGGATAAGCCAAATACGCAGCTGGTTTGTCACTTGACGCCGCGAAAAATTTATTTTGGCGATGCGGAGGAAAGTTGGAGTCTCGAACACACGGATACAATGACACATTTGACGATTTATGCAACGATGGCGGCGACGGTGCTCGGGGTAATCGCGGTGGGCGGTACGCCAGCGGACGCCATTCTCTGGGGTAAGTTGAACGCGGAGAATGCGAGCTTGGCAGAGTCACTGACGGCGGAAAAGTTGCAGGAACTGGCGACGAAGGAGTTCGACAAGCGGCGCAATGTGCGGCTAGTGGCGCGTTCGCTGATGACGGGCCATAAGGGGATTTTGGCGATCGACGAGCGCAACCGTACACTGGCGGAGCGATTTCAGGAATTCGGGATTGAGGCGAGCGAGGAAAATCGCCGAGCTTACCGCGAGATGCTGCTCACCACACCGGGTTTGAAAGATGCGGTGAGCGGGGTAATCCTGTCCGAGACGACGGCGTGCGAAAAAATGAAGAATGGTGAAAGTTTTGTGGATTTTCTAGTGAGTAAGGGGATTATTCCGGGGATTAAAGTCGACAAGGGCCTGGCGGAAATGCCGAAGACCGGTGAGCCTTATACGCTGGGACTGGAAGGATTGGCGGAAAGATTGCAACATTATTATGCGAAAGGTTTTCGGTTCGCAAAGTGGCGGGCGGTTTTTCGCGTGGGTAAAGATCGACCGAGCTTTTTTGCCGTACAGCGGAATGCCGAGGATTTGGCGACTTTTGCGAAGGAATGTCAACTGGCAGGGATAATGCCGATGATTGAGCCGGAAGTGCTGACCGAAGGTGATTTTTCGATCGAGCAGGATATGGATGCGACGGTGCGAGTGCTCGGGACGGTGTTCGAGAAGCTCGACGAGCGACGAGTAGACCTCGCGGGATGTGTCTTGAAATGTAATATGATTACGGCGGGACAGAAGGCGGAGCGGCAAGCGCTGGCGAATGAAGTTGGCATGGCGACGGCGGCAATTTTGCGGCACGCGGTGCCAAAATATGTAGCGGGAATTTGTCTACTGAGTGGCGGGCAAGAGCCGAAAGTGGCGACGAAAAACTTGACGGCGGTTGAGCAAAATTCGCCTTTCCCGTGGCCGGTGAGCTTTGCGTTCGGGCGAGCGCTGCAGGAACCCGCCATGCAAATCTGGAAGGGTGAGGCTAAAAACGTTGGCAATGCACAGGCAGCGCTCGCCCGACATTTAGCGGCCAACGTCGACGCTTTGCACTACGGCGAAGTGGAGCCGAGGCGCGCTCAGCAAAGCGGCGGGAACATCGGGGTGCTAGAGCTATAAGCTGAGCTGATGATGCAGCAAAAGAAAATAGCCGTAATGAATGGCTATTTTCTTTTGTGGTAGCATTTCGCGAAAGTCTTCGATGATGACAAAAGCTGTCTATTATATATATATATATATATATATATATATATATTATTTATCTTCCAGTGCGGCGAGGGCGGGGAGTGTTTTGCCGGCGAGCAGTTCAAGGGCAGCGCCACCACCAGTCGAAATGAGTGAGTATTGGAGACTCGGATCTTCGGCACAGAGGTTCTCGACGAAGCCAGCCGTGTCGCCGCCACAAATGACTGAAGTATAGGCAGGGTTTTCACCTAAAACTTTGGCCAAGATGGTCGAAGCGGTGGCATAGGTCGGGTCTTCGACTTTGCCCAATACACCGTTCCAAAGCACGGTTTTTGCATCTTTGAGACGCGAAATAAATTCAGCCGTGGCAATAGGACCAATGTCGAGCTTTGCTCCCTCCCCATCGGTGTCGAAATCGGCTGCGACGTAGATTTTCGGGTCAGCAGAGGTATAGCCGTCGGCTGCGATCTTGCCGCCAACCAAAATTTGGTCGGCTAGTGGTGAAAGTTCGTCGATTAATGGTTGCTTGTCAGCAACTTTGGCACCACCAATTACGACCACAAAAGGATGTGCCGGCTCATGCAAAACTTGCTCGAGCAGCGAGACTTCTTTTTCGACCAAAAGTCCAGCGACAGCAGGCAGAAATTTAGTGATCGCAACAGTCGAAGCCGCGGCGCGATGACTGACACCAAAACCGTCCAACACAAATAGATCAGCGCTGGTCGATTCAGCCAGTAACCGCGCAAAATTGTCATCATTCTGAGCCTCGCGCGGGTCAAAACGGAGATTTTCAAGCAAGGCAATGCTACCGTTCGGCAAATCTTCCAGCGCGGAAGTAGTCTCTGGGCCGAGCTCAGCATCGATGAAGTTCACTGAAACACCCGGCAACAGCTCAGCCAAGCGGAGCGCCACCGGCCGCAGAGAAGCTGAATCTTCCCTGCCAGACGGGCGGCCAAGATGCGAAACTAAGATAACGCGCTCGGCTTCATGCTCAAGAAGATAATTGATAGTCGGCAGACTGGCACGGATGCGAAAGTCGCTGGTGATTTCGGCCGACTGGTCGACCGGCGAAATTGCGAGCGGGACGTTATAATCCGTGCGTACGAGCACGGTGCGACCGCGCACGTCGACATCGCGAATAGTTTTTTTCTGGAACATAATTATCTCCTGTATGGATGTTGTAATTTTTACAACACTTGTTTGATGCTGCCTTTGAACCTAGAGCTGCTAAATGCGGCGCATTTTGATCGTGTCGGTGCCAGCAACGTCCTTGTCACCAGAAACAATTACTACTTCGACATAATCGCGGCCTTCACGTGGGACGAGAACACCGGATTCTTTCAACTCTTTGGCGAGATCGAGACCAAAGTCCGGATTATATTCGCGCACATAAGCGCGGTTGGCATAGACCAGTGAAAGCTGGTTTGCAACGCGCTTGTCCGGTGTAACCGTGTAGATTGGGCGGCTCGGGCGCTGGGCAGCCATGGCGCGAGCGGTGGAGCCGGAAGCAGTCTGGCAGATAATCGCATCGGCGTCGAGTTGTTCGGCGAGGCGAGCGGCTGACTCGGCCAAAGCATCGTAGTCCGGATTGTCGCCGCGCGGAGACTGTGGAATGTCGGTAGTTTCGATATGCTCTTGGACGTAATCGATCACCTTGGTCATTTCCTTGACGGTTTCGAGCGGATATTTACCCATGGCAGTTTCTTCCGAGGTCATCACGACGTCGGTGCCTTGAATCACGGCGTTCGCCACGTCGCTCACTTCGGCGCGAGTCGGGATCGGATTGTCAACCATTGAAGCCATGGTCTGGGTAGCCACAATACAAAGCTTCGAGTGCTCACGGCAAAGTTTGATGAGTTTGCGCTGGACCACCGGCACGATTTCCGCACCAACTTCGTAGCCCATGTCGCCGCGCGCAATCATCACGCCGTCGGTTGCCTTAACAATTTCTTCGAGATTTTTGTCGTCCATGACGGCACCTTTGGTCTCGAGCTTAGAAATAATTTTGGCGTTGTAGTTGCGCTCTTTGAGCAGTCGACGGAAAGTGTGAATATCTTCCGGAGTTTGGACGAAAGAAATCGCGACGTAGTCAAAGTCGCGCGTAGCACCCCAATCGATATCGCGAATATCCTTCTCGGGGAAAATATCGCCGCCGAAGCCGGTGTCAGGCAAGTTCACACCTTTATAGCTGTTGAGAAAGCCGTCGTTCTCGGCAGTAACCCGAATCGCAGTATCAGAGACGATTTCCTGGACGTGAGCCTGGATTTTACCATCGAAAAGATAGGCTGGCTCACCCACTTTAACCTTCTCAGCAAGGTTGTATTGAATCGGCAAGGTCAGGCCGCCGGCGTGTTCTTTCACGGCGTAGTCAAGGATAATGTCGTCGCCAGCGTGAATCTCAATGTAATTATCTTTGATCTGACCAAGGCGAATCTTTGGACCTTGCAAATCTTGCACAATCGTAACATGGCGGCCATGCTTCTTCGCAGCTTTGCGGATCCAGCCGATAAACTCGTCCATTTTTTCGTAAGTACCATGAGAAAAGTTGAGACGGCAACCGTCAAGACCGGCTTCAATTAGTTTGTCAATAGTTTCCTCGCTATCGGTAGCGGGGCCAATCGTAGATAGAATTTTTGTACGTTTAAATATTTTGCTCATTTTTTTAGTATAACACATCTTTGGCTCAAGGGATAGAGTTGCACGGGATAAGTTGCTATGAAAAATTTGAAGGATTTGATGGTTTGGATTTGAGGGTTTTAGGAAGGTGAGATCTACAGCGGGATTTTGGCGACTTTTGGGCTGCTTTTTGAAGTTGTTTATGCTAAAATGGGGGTAAGTTATGAAAATCAAAAAGGTCAATTTTGCGATGACAACCGAGAAAAAGATCTTAGTGATGATTTTGATGGTGGCGACTTTATCAGTAGCGACGGCGCTGTCGGTGCAAGCGATTTTTGACCCACAGCGGCAGGCGGAACGCAAGCTGGACGAACTGGCGACGGAATATTATTCAACTTATCTTTATCCGCGACTGCTCGGAACCAACCAAAATGCCGAGCAGGTGCTTTCAGAGCTTGAGCAGCCGGGCACAGCAATGACTTATTTGCGACAGATTTTGCTATATAATAACCAAGCGCACCGGGAGGATGCAGTATATTTTTCGAATGCAAGGTATAGTTGTGACACGAATCATACTGGGGTGAGGTTTTATCCAGAGCCGCCTTATGGACCGGAAGATTTCCACACGGAGGTTTTCTGGGAGTGTCAAAAACTTTAGGATAGTTATAGTTTTGTACAGAGCTAGTGCTTTGGGCTTTGGCTGGAGTATGCTATAATTTTGGCAAAGTAATTGGGAGAAATTATGGCGATCTTAGTTTTATTATTAATCGTTGTCTTAGCAATTGTTTTGCCGGGAATTCGGATTATTAATCAATATGAACGGGGTGTAGTGCTCCGGCTCGGGAAATATTCGCGCACGTTGAACCCGGGCTTTCGAGTGATTATTCCCTATATCGACAAGATGCGTAAGGTAGACATCCGGACTACGCCGATGGATATTGATAAGCAAGAGGTGATTACGAAGGATAACGTGACGGTGAACGTCGACGCGGTGGTCTACGCACGAGTGATCGACGCCGGTAAGGCCGTGCTCGAGACGACAAATTATCGCTATGCGACAAGCACTTTCGCGCAAACGGCGCTGCGCGACGTGACGGGCAACTTTGACCTGGACGAAATTTTGTCAAAACGTGACGAGATTTCGCAGCAAATTCGCGAGATTGTCGACGCGCAGACCGACAAATGGGGGATCGATATTGAAAGTGTGCGCTTGCAAAACATCGAGCTGCCGGTCGATATGAAGCGGGCGATGGCCAAGCAGGCTGAAGCGGAACGCGAACGACGGGCGGCGATTATTTCGGCTGAAGGCGAGAAAAGCGCCGCGGCAGCCGTAGCGGAAGCGGCTGATATGCTAGCGCGTACACCGGGCGGTATTAATATCCGTACCTTGCAGACGCTGGAAAAAATTAGCACCGACCCGTCGCAGAAGACTGTAATTCTGCTACCGACTGACCTCGCAGAGGGCCTCGGTAAGTTGCAGAAATAGCAGGACTGAAGTCGCAGTTGACGAACTAAGAGGCCTTTGATATAATAATCTCACGGCCTCTTAGTATAACGGTTAGTACACCGGGTTTTCATCCCGGCAACGCGGGTTCGATTCCCGCAGAGGTCACCAGGCCTTGCCTGAGGTGGCGAGAATCTCTGGGATTCGCGCCGTGGCGCTGAAGCGCCGGGCGAATAACGTTTCCCGCAGAGGTCACCAGACTTCGTCTGAGACCAGGCGCGGACTAGAGTGGCGCCATCGTTCAACGGATAGGACATAGACCCTCTAAGTCTACAATGCTGG
>CAZVPV010000004.1:0-69833 GCA_964629195.1 uncultured Candidatus Saccharibacteria bacterium
ACATAGACCCTCTAAGTCTACAATGCTGGTTCGATTCCAGCTGGCGCTACCAAATGAGAATTACACGTTTAATACAGACTAGTATAAGTGAGGTATTAAGGGTGTTTATTTTTTTTGATGTAAACATTTAGGCGGTAACGAGTCGCAAAAGCGGTAAACATCCACCGGCCTAGCCAGTGGGTTTTGTTGCACGCACTAAAAAATAGCCCGCGTGGGGCCATTTTTATGAATAAGGAGCGTTGACCGATTCGACGACTAGTGGTCGCAGGACGAGGCCAAGTTGAGCGTCCGGCAATGAGTAGAAGAGCTCGTTGCTCCAGCTCATATACTTGGTAACCCACGACAGATATTCTTGGGCCGTATGGAAGTCTTCACGCTGGTGTTTGACTAAAATCATACGTTGTGGCTCTAGGGTTTTAAAACCGTTGTGAATAACGTTAAGCGCCTCATCAAGCTGGTGCTCGGCGTCGAAAAGTTGAACCCTGGCTTGGTCTTCCTGAACACCCAAATAGTCAAGCTCTGGAAGATGTGCCCAGTGGCTGATCCATCGTATCAATAGCGGAACTTGGAGTTCGGTCCGGTAGAACTCGGCTATCTCCCGTTCTTTTTGTGCAATATTTCGAAGCTGCTGATGAATATCTGCCACGGCGATATTTCTAGATAACTCAGCCTTGAATAGACGATCAATTAAGCACAGCGATTTCGCCGACCGCTGGAATGGGTGCAGTTCAGCTCGCAGCTCAGTCGTCAGTTGCGTCTCTGGGCTGGGCTTGAAGTCGATCTTGGCCTTCGCCATGAGCTGCTCGATGAACTGCAGGTTGGCGCGGCTTTCGCCGTCTAGATCAAGTTGAAAATTCTGCGAAAGCCGCGCCAACACCCGCAGATAGAGATCAGCCTGCTCGACCGAGTCCATGGCTCGCACCTGCTGAGCCAGCAGAGCCGTCGTCTCGGGTCGAGTCGCCTGATCTATTTGCTTTGTTTCTTTCTTCTCCGTCATTATAATCCCCTCCTTTGCTTTTGACGGTTTTTGTTTCAAGGTTAGCAGCGAACGGTTGTTTAACGTTTTGACACCAAGCTACGGCTAGCTCTAACTAGTTTTGGCTAGTTTTTGATTAGCCTTGGCTAATTTAACTTACAGCTTTTGGCATTTTTCGGTACGAGCTCGTCAAAAACTACACCGTCCGACGGCTATAATTCCATTGCAGCATACCATGAGCGTTTTATCAATAGTTTTATACGAAAATTGCGAAAAGGTCGGGACTATATCAATGATAAAACAAGGGCTTGGCCTCGTTAGCTGATAAAAGTGCCAAAAATGCTAGAGAACTTGAAAAAAGTTGGAATATTGGGGATATTCTGAGCTATTTGACTAATTTGTAATAAATCGAAGGAGCGAAACGGATGGGTGCGAGGAGTTTTTGGGCGGGTTTCTCCATTTTGACAAGGTTTTTGGTGCCAAAAAGATGTTTGAGCTTGGCACTGCGGAAATTGGAAACCGAAAGCACTTCGTCAATCTGGAAGCCGGATTTCTGAAAAATGGCCTCAATGTATTTCGGGTGATAATTATAAAATTCGCCCGCATTGAGCTCCTTTAGGTGGGCAACTTCGCGACTGAAGGGGTTGATGTCGGATTTTTTGGTCCAGTAGCGCACCATCTTGGGGAGGGTTTTCTTGTTGGCAACCTCAATGACGGCTACGCCGCCTGGCTTCAGGACGCGATAAAGCTCATCGGAAACTTTCTGCATATCTTTGAAATGATGCGTGGCGCGGACCATCATCAGGGCGTCGATACTATTGTCGGCAAAAGGCAGCTTATAGATATCACCGGCCTTGGTCTGGATTTTGTCGCCGTAAAGCTCCTTGGCCTGCGCCAGCTCGGTCTTCGAATAGTCAAACACCGTAGCGACTTTGGCGCGCGGGATGTATTCGTCCGCCAAACGGCCATACCCACCAGCGATATCGACAAAATTATCAATTTCGTGCGGGAGCAGGCGCCGAATTGCCAGGCGATCAGCCATGTCCTCATATTTACGATCAGCATCTTCCCAAAAAATCTTTTTATAATCATAGCCGTTATAGTCAGCAACAACTTCGGGCTTCGCAGCGGTCGCAGCTGCAGGTTTTTTACTCTCACTCATATGGGTTTATTATAGCATAGATGTGTAGGTTTGGACCATTTGATAAATACGCAGGTTAGTTATGGATTTGAACTTTGGTTTTTGATCATTTTGAAAGTTGGTCGATGTGCTGTCGGGCGATAGCTTAGCGCAATTAACTGTGCAATTTCAGCGTCAGGGCAACTCCCATCGAGTAAAATTGTGAGCCAGTGCCGTTTGTTCATGTGATAAGCTGGCAAAATTCCCTGTGCATAAGTCAAATCCTCGATCAGGTCTGGGTCGGATTTGAGATTAATTGCGGAAACTTTGCCACGAGGACTTTGTTTGGCAGAGAAATTATATGCAGTGAGTTGAGGATTTTGACGAATGATTGTTGAATAGTTGATTTCATAAAGTAATGCGAACCATTTGTGGTTATCTTGATGACGAAAAACGGCATAATTTGGAGTCTTTTCCCAAGGGTATTCCTCCGTAAAACCAGAAAAATTTTGGTAGATAAACTGTTCAACGGCTTTGCGATCCATGTAATTATTATATGGTATCAGTTTCGAATCACAAAGGCTGGAATTTGACGGTTGATTACCAATATTTCGAGAATGATTAGTAGTTATTAAAACCGATCGCCAGTTTTGGGGGTTTATTTTTGTGAGAAACTATGGTACAATGGGTTTCGTAAGCTTGGGTCGGTAGCTCAGTTGGTTAGAGCACGGGCCTTTTAAGCCCGGTGTCGAGGGTTCGAGCCCCTCCCGACTCACCAAGTTTATGAGTGCTAAGATTGAACTTTGATAGGTTTCATGGTATAGCAAAAGATTTATTAGGAAATATGGTCGATTAGCTCAGTTGGCTAGAGCGTTTCTTTGACGTAGAAAAGGTCAGAGGTTCGAGTCCTCTATCGACCACCAGAAAGAGAATAGAAAATAGACACCGCGAGGTGTTTATTTTGATAAAAGTAATCAGGCTTAAGGCCTGATTTTTTGTTTCCCTCGGGGCTTCAAGTGTCCATCTTGAACCTCCGTAGAGATAATAAACGGCTACGGGTAGCGGAAGTTTATGCATGATTAACAATTCGGATATTGCTCGGAGAATTTATACAAATTTAGAAGATTTAGTAAATTTATGGATTTTTCTGGTTTCTATGGAGTCAGCCTAAGAGTTTTTGGTGAGGCTAGACAGACGGGAGCCAGAAGAATCCGCATAGTTCTCGGTACAGCTGGCGGGTCGCACCTTCCTAAACTGATATGAGTTGATACACTCTTTGGAAAAGTTCAGCTCACGATTATAATCAACAATTTGTTTGATGACACCAACCGTTATTTTTAATAACTTCCTTTTCGATATGCCCCGACCCGCGGGCTGTGCTGAGAATAAAACGATAGGAAACAAAAAAGGATGAACAAAAATATTGTGATTGGGGTTCTAGCTTGCGCGGTGATTGTGCTGGCTGGAGTCATCGTGAACATTAAGCGGGCGAATGATCTCAGGAGTTATGCCGTACAGAATAACTGCACTTGGACGTACCAAGGCACGATGTATGGCGATGATCGAGACTACATTTGCAAATAGTTAAACAAAGGAGTTAGGAAATGAGAGTAGAAATTATTGCGCTAGGAAAAGCAGAAGAGATCAAAGTTAAAATTGGTCGGAAAGCTGCCTAGTATGAAAAATTATTATCGAAGCGACTGCATGGTCTGCGGATGCCATGGGGCATGCTGGAATTATCAAGATGAGTACGGCTATGAGCATAGCGAATGCGAAGTTTGTGAAGGATGTGAGAATATTCACGATCTCGCGGTACGACTCGGCATCCCAGCATACCTGAAAGAATTATACCTTGACGGGATTCGGAAAGAAAGAGAGCTGGTTGAAGTCTTAGCGGACAAATTGGCTAGCAATAAGAAGATTCCAATTGTTGACCTTGAACGGTTGGCGACGGAAATGGTGGATGAGTTATACGACGAGGTGAAAGTCGAAGCCGAGACTGAGCTACAAGAAGGCTTGGAAGACTGGCGAGAGATGATGGACGCTGCGGCGGGGAGGTATTGATGGCTAAAAGTAGTGATTTAATTACGCTTATTGATCAGAATCGCGCCGTAGAAGTTGCCAATAAGGATAAACTGCGTGAATATCTCAATAATAGTCCGCCACGAGCCTGGATTAAAAAACATCCAATTGCTAAAGGCGTAGATTATCTGCCAATTGATAAAACCGAGGCTTTACTTGACTCGATATTTCAGGATTGGCAGATTGAAATCAAAAATGTATTCCAGTTGGCACAGTCGGTTTGCGCGATCGTGCGATTACACTATCGTGATCCAGTCACGAGCGAATGGAGATTTCATGATGGCGTAGGTGCCGTACCGCTAAAAACGGATAAAGACTTTTCTGCGGCCGATTTGTCACACATCAAATCCGATGCCGTAGCTACGGGCGCACCAGCCGCAGTTTCTTTTGCTATCAAGGATGCAGCTGATCATATTGGAAAGGTATTTGGTCGAGACCTGAATCGTAAAGACACGGTTAATCTTGTAGGCATTTATAAGACCGCCAATGAGACTAGAGGAAAGACCACCGAAGTTGTCCAGAATGCTATAAGAAGCCTCGAACAGGCAAAGACGATAGACGGACTAAGAGAAGCGTTTGTCAGTCTTTCGCGTGAGCTACGGATGGATACTGAAGTAGTCGCCAAGAAAGATGAATTGAAGCAAAAGTTAATGGAAAAGCAGAATGAAAGTACTAAAAATTGAGCAAAATACCGAGGAATGGGTGGAGTTTAGGAAAGGCAAATCCGGCGGGAGCGAGTTTAAGGACTTATGGATTCCCGGTCTACCGCTCAAGTCAAGGATTGTAGAATATCTAGAAAAAGATGGGCGGAAACTAACGCCAGAGGATAAGCGGAGCAAAGTTGAGGATCTCGCCGCTATGCTTGAGCCGGAAGAACTGGCTGAGCTCAAGCTTGAGGCTGATCCTAAACGCAAATACTATGAGCTGATTGATAGCGAAGTGGCAAGACCAATTACGCCGAATGACTATGCTGATAGGATACCAAATATCAGCCAGTTATCAAAAGCCGAGTTCATGATGGTGCGAGGTCATCTGCTAGAAAATGATGCCTTGGATGAGTTTGCTGAACGATATGGACATCCAGAAGATTTTCTCATCGATAAGGAGCCAGGTGTCTGGGTATCAGATGATAATCCAAATATCTACATCTCGCCAGACGGAGCCGTGGAAAATCACAACGGTGATATTCTGGCAGCGATTGAAGTTAAATGCCTAGCGAGTTGGGAAGTAATCAAAGCGTACCTCACAAATGAGTATCCGCAAGAATATGAGCCCCAAGTAGTCAAATACTTTGTTGTAAATGAAAAATTGGAGAAATTATACTTCCTACTCTACACCGATTTGATTCCGGGGCTTGAGTTGCAGGTCTTTGAAATTAAGCGTGAGGATGTGGCTGATAGGATTGCCGATGCGAAAGCTTTTGAGGGCGCAATTATGGAACGTATTTCGGCAGATATAGAAAAGATTAAGGGATTAGGATTTTAGGAAGATGGAGCTGAGATATAAGGACGGTGTCAGATATATGGTCGCAACGGAAAGCGATGGGCATGCTGGTTTTATGATTTTTGCCGTGCCGATGGACGAGGCGATGGGGGCTGAATTTTGTATGCACTATCGTTCCCTAGCCGAGCTTAATGCGGAATGGGAAGACATAGATTAAGGCAAAAATAAGGAGGTAGAAATGCGTAGGTGGGTATATAAGGCAATTGAAATAGTGGGGACACTGCTAGTGGTATTTGTGGTGATTCTAGGCAATCTAGGCGTCGCAGTACTGACGGAATTTGGCGTATTGCCGGACGTGGCATGGTTAGCGGCGGGGTTGCTTGACCTATTCATGGCGGGCGTGCTGGTCGTGATGTGGAAATATTAGGAACGTGGTGTCGCCGCGAATGATCGGCGGCTAAGTGGGCAAAAGCTATCTGGGTTCGCAGTTCACAGAATAAGCCGAACAGCCACGGGTTTCCTAACTTTTATGCCCTGCCTCGACAATTTGCGAGACGAGGTGGGGCGCTAAGGATATAAGGAGGAAGGAATGAAAAGATATAAATTGAAGAAAGATTTACCAACGTTCAAGGTGGGGCAGGAGTGTTGGCTAGATCTTGATGGTCAACTTCTTACTCGGACAGAAGAAGGCAAGATTATCCTGGTGTATAACACAATAGAAATGAAGAAATTCCCCAAAATCCTCACCGACTGGTTCGAGGAAATCCCAGAGCAACCGAAGACGGTGTGGGATTTGAAAGGGAGAGACAAATATTACTCTATTGCTAGCGATGGTTTTATCACGACTGAAATTTGTAAACTTGAGACACAATATGAAGATGGTCAACGAATCGCTCTTGGTAATGCGTTTCTAACTAGAGAAGAAGCCGAAAAAGAACTCGCTCGTCGCAGAGCTAAGGTAATTCTTGAGCGAGATACGAAAGGTTTTAAGCCAGATTGGACCGATGAATCGCAAGATAGATTTTGCGTCTCTTTCTATTTGTTTTGTGGGAACAGGACTAAAGGTCATTTAGGGCACCTGCAAGTAGAAAATGCAAAATGGTCAATTACCAGAGAAATCTATTTCGCCAGTCAAGCAGATGCCGAAGCCTCTGTCAAGGCTCATCCTGAAGAATGGAAAACATATTTGGGGGTGGAGGAGTAAAGATGATTGACCCACTAGACCACCCATTCATATCCCTATTGGTGATTACAACCATAGTGCTAGGACTGCTCTTCGGATTTAGTGCTCTAATCTATTATGCTGGAGGAAACGATAACCCCTACAACTATCAATATACTGATATTGATGGTAATGAAGGGTATGCATACTGGTGCAATCACGATAAAAATCTCAACTGTTATACAAATGGAGGTTATGTACAAGTAAAGGAGTTCCACAAAAATGATTGACGAAGAAACATACCGTCGCCAGCAACAAGCAAAACAAGGTCGTCGCAAGATTCGACAGAAAGGCACTAATGATGATTTCGCCCTTGCTGTCGGAACTAACATAGGTGGACGCTTTATGTACACATTTCTTGAAGGTGAGCGTAAAGGAGAAATCCTTTGGGAAGAACAGGTAGAATTTAAGCCGAAAGGAAGAAAATGAAAAACACAGTCAGTAAACTGCAAATCGCTCAAGCCAAAGAATGCGGACAGAGGGTAGATAGATACGCAAAGGGTCTTGAGACGGTTATTAGTCTGTGCGAACTGATCAAGCCTCTGGCTCAGTATAATAAACTGCCAGAAGACTTTAAGATAACGCACAAGAAGGATATGAAGGCCATTATACTTGATCTCAAGGCTATGAAAGATGATGCCTGTGCGCTGGCGGAGAATAAGTGGAATAGAATGAAAGAGCTAGAGGTAAAAAGAGATACGCAGCTAAATGGAGGAGCAAAATGATTATCAAAAATACCGAAAAACAAGTCTTACAGAAATACTACGCCGAGCGAATTAAGAGTCGGGCTAGCAACCTGAAAGAGTTCATCCAGCAAGACAAGCAGGATGTTCTGACTCAGACGTTGCGGGAGATTGAAACGGATGCGGAGCGAATTTGCACGCTACAAAGTGATTCTTTGAAGGACCTAGAGCAAGAACTAAAAGACCAAGGCCCGACTATGACCGCTAAAGATGCGGCGGAAACTGGAGGCAAAATCTATGGTTGATTTTAATCCTATGCCTAAACGGTTTATGGTGTGGGATAAAGAGGATGATGCCTGGCTGTTCAATGGCAAGATATTCACTATTCAAGACCTAGTGAACGAATTTGGTCGTGTGCCTTTAATATTTGAGACTTGCGAAGTTGTTCAATCCACCAACCTCTTTGACAAAGATGGCAAGGAGATTTTTGAGGGGAGTATTGTTGAAGACGAATTTAACGAGACGTTGGGGTATGTCTACTACGAATCCAAAGTTTGTGCTTGGCGGATTAAATTCAATGACAGCGAAGAAGATGATGGTTGGACACTTGAGAATAGTACTAATGTACTGAAAAATATCGGTCACGTTCTTTCAAACCCAGAGTTATTGGAGGAGAAGAATGTGTAAGCGTTGTGAAGCTATTACGGTTGCTACAAGCATGTGCGAAGCTTGGGATTTTCCTGGGGTGATCTATCTGACTTACTATGAGGAAGAAGATAAGAAAATACCAATGTATTGCCTTGGAACTGGCAAACCCCAATATGACCAATGGATAGGGTATTGCCCATACTGTGGGCGGAAGTTGGAGGAGGGAGAATAATGGCAGTTGCAGCGGCATTGATAATCATTGGGATAATTATAGGGTTTGTTGGGTTGGTGATATTTGGTTATGCTTACGAAGAGAAGGATTCGCTGTATAGCATATTGATCGGGCCTGCGCTTTGCCTGGTTGCTATTGCTATGGTTTTAGTCGGCGCGAACCGTATAGATACGCTTGAAGCTACAAATAATGAGAATAGCGCTGAGTGTATAGAGGAGGAAAATGAGTAAGTTATTCAATAAATTGCTAGACGCTAGAACCGATTTGCAACTTACCAAAAGAGTCGAGATTAAAGATGTCAAATATTACTTGCAAGAGGAATATGAGCGCGCTAAGGTTCGCGAAGAATATATCGATGAACTCGAGAAGAAAATTGATGATTGTCGACAGCTACAGCTCAAGTATGATGCGTTATTAATTGTTCAGGAGAATACTACGGAAAGAGTGAAGCGCCGAGAGGAGAAGATTGAAGAGCTTAAGGGAAAACTAAAGAAAGAACAGAAGAAGAATACTGAGCTTAAGGCTAAAATTACAGACATTCGGACTAACGCGAAACGCTTAGTGGCGGGAAGTAAGGCAAAAAATACATCAAAAAGGAGCAAGAAGTGAGTAGAACACTAATCATCTGCGACATCGACGGAGTACTAGCCGATTGTTCGCATAGGTTGCATTATCTGGAGGAGAAGAATTATGAGACCTTCTATAGCAACAATGCTATGCTGGACGATAAGGTGATACAAGACGGTTTAAGTCTACTTTTTTCTCTACGGTATGGTAGTTGGTCGGCTGGCGAGCCTGTTCGAGCGGAAAACCCAGTAATCTTTTTGACTGGGAGACCGGCTCGGACGCGTTCAATCACTCGAACTTGGATACAGCACTATGTTGGATATGCGATGTATACTTTGCCGCTACTGATGAGAGGAGATGGCGACTATCGGCCTTCACCGGTAGTGAAAACAGAACTTTTGCAGGCCGCGCTGCCTGATCGTGGTAAGAAATACGACAAGATTTATTTCATCGACGATGACCCAGAGAATGTCAAAGCAGTGTGCGAAGCGTTCCCGAAGATTACAGGGATAACGTTTGGAGCTAAACGGTTCAAATAAGAATAACGGAGGATTTATGAGGGTACTATTAGAGTTCAAAGGTAAGCGGGTAGATATCAAGGACCCGATTAGCCTACGACAAAAACAAGAAGAGACGTCAGAGCATCTCAAGGAACTAATCTTTGAGGCGCTGGCAGTAGTGGATAAGATGGAGGAGAAATAATATGGATAGTTGGGTTGAATTTATCGCTAATGGGGGCAGGATCAGGGTGCGTGTATGTAAAATTGTATATTTCGAAACTATGCCCCTGGGCTACACGAAACTTGGGCTAGAGCTTGGTAGTGATAGATATAAAGAGATTGTAGTTTCTGAGGAACCTAATCAGGTTGAGAAGAAGATTGCGGAAGCTCGGAAGATAGGTCTGAAGAGTTCGGCGGTGGAGTGTTTTACTAGAGAAGAGTATGACTATTTATTGCGGCTCGTGGACAGAGATGGCTCAAGACCACCAGAATCATACCAGGGAGTACAGATGTTCCGTAAGGTTAGAAGTAAATTAACCAAAATCCTAAAGGAGGAGAAATAATGGACTGGATGTCGTTTTTTATGGGGGTGTTTGCAGGGACGTTTGGGACGACGGTGGCAATTTGTTTTGTAAGTGGTATGTTGAGTAGATTTGGAGATTAAGGATTATGACGAAAAATTACACACCTACAAAAAGATTCGCACCTAAGCAAATCGATTTTGCGATGCGCTATTACATTCCAACTTCTCCTACTTATGGAAATGCACTACAATCAGCGCTTAAAGCTGGCTACTCGCAAGAATATGCAGAAAATATTACAACTTTCAACCTTGAGTGGATGGAGAAAATTATATCGGAAATTATTGGAAAGCCAGATGATAAGCAAAGCCTCGTGATTAAAGCGAAAAAGGTGTTAGGTAAGTCGCTGGACTCTCCGGATGAAAGGTTAGCGCAGGATACAGCTAAGTTTATTGCTAAGACCGACCCGGAGTTTAGCGAAAAGCAAGACATCACAAGTAATGGAGAAACCTTGGAGACGGTGAAGATTACTTTGGTGGACGCAGGCAATAAGAAATTAGGCAAAACTCGGAAATGAACGAAATAGAGATTAGAATACCCAAGCAATTCGAAGCGTTGTTCGAAACAAAGTATCGACATCTTGTGTATTATGGCGGGAGGAGTGCGGCGAAGTCATATACGATTTGTCTGTTTTTGTTGCTCAAAATGCTTGAACGGAAGTGTTTGGTTCTATGCGTGCGCGAGGTTCAGAATAGCATCGAGGATTCAGTTCATCGCTTAATGCAAAGCATTATAAGCGAATACCAGTTCCCTAATTTTGAAATAACGAAGACATCTATACGCAATAGAAAAACTGGTGCGGAAGCGATTTTTAAGGGACTTAAACGTGAAACGGCTGACAGTCTCAAGTCGATCCCTGATGTGGATTTTGTTTTTGTGGAAGAAGCGCAACGCGTTAGCAAAAAGTCGATTGAAATTCTCGTGCCGACTATTCGCAAAAAGGGCAGCCAGATTATTTGGGCGTTTAACCCTGATACGCCGAATGACCCCGTGATGACGGAGATCGTGAATAAGGCCGACGATAAGACTTTCGTTTGCAAAATCAACTCTGAAGATGTTGAAGAGTTTTTGAGCGAGACTGTGATTGCTGACCGTGAAAAGATGAAACATGAAGATTATGGGCAATATTTGCATGTCTGGATGGGCGAGCCGCGCACACAAGCACAGGGTAGCATCTACGCTGAATACGTAGGTAGAGCAATAGAGGAAGGGCGAATTAGTGCACATGTAGCATATGATAGCGGAGCGCCAGTTTTCACGGCATGGGACTTAGGGATTAGCGATACTACGGCTATTATTTTTGCTCAAAAAGTTGGCAATGAAATCCATATTATTGATTACTACGAAGATTCTGGGCGAGCTTTAAGTGGCTACATTGATGCGGTTAAACAAAAACCTTATTCCTACGAAACTTATTTTCTGCCTCATGACGCAAAAGCGAGAGAGCTTCAAACTGGCAAAACACGTGAGGATTTCTTCCGTGATATGGGGATCTATAATACAACAGTTCTGAAAGTAGGGAGCGTGGAAGACGGGATTAACGCTGTCAGGAACGCGATGAGTCGGGTCTGGATTAACAGCGAAAAATGTGAACGTCTCATCAAATGTTTGAAGGAATATCATTATGAATGGGACGAGAAAAACCAGATGCTACACAAAACACCACGCCACGATTGGACGAGCCATGCGTGCGACGCAATGAGGTATCTAATCGCTGGGTTAAACTCATGGCAGTCTGGGAATAGCAATACAATCAAGGTGCACGTCAATCGGCGTGGTATTAATCATATTATCGGTTAGGAGGTAAGATGAAAAATTTTGGTGATCGATTTGGCAAAATTACAGAGACAAAAATTGACGGGAATAAGACGGAAATCGTACAAAAGAATGTCGTTAAGGGTGAAGTGAAATTGCCGCTTCGTCGACGTTATGAAGAACGGTTCAGGGTACGGGATCAGAAGGAAGAATTGGAGCTATACCTCGAGTTTAGCGACGAGCTAAAGAAGGATCATTCCATGCTGGATCCAGTCTGGCGGGTCGAGCGTATAGCTAAAAGTACTGATTACTATGTCATAAAATGCTACACGAAGCTTGAATATTAAAAATAATGTGCTAGAATAAGCTAAAGCGGTTCATCTAAAAAGTAGGAGCGCCGTACTACACACGGAAGTGCTAGATGAACCATTTCATTACAGAAGAAAATCTTTGGGTAAAGTACCAGTCGGCAAAAGAATGGACCGAAAAATGGTCTCAGCATTTTGATGAGTACGAACGAATTGCCAGAAATGAAGCACCGTCAGATGTGCCAAAACGGTATGCGAATGTTAGCGACGGTACCACAGCGGCTTTGATACGTAAAACTCCGAAACGTGTAATTCAAAAATTGCCTACCGGCACAATTACTTCGGATGACGACAGTGATTGGCTACCAATTGTGGCAGAATTTATTCTACTCAACAAGATTTTGCCATACGCAAATTCTGACTATGACTTGATTCAGAAATTCTGGACTACGCTCGAAAATGGTCTAACTTTTGGCGGACAAGCAGTCTATACTCCGTTCGTGGAGAAGAATGGTGAGTTTACGACTGATATGGTGCCGGTTTATTATGGAGATATATTCTTCCAGGAGGGCAAGAAGTCGCTCTATTCTTGTGATTATGTATTCATGCGGTCTTGGTGGCAACCAGAAACAATCGAGCAGATCATCACTGGCGAGCGCGAACTGGCGAAAACTGCCAAGGCAAACGGCGAAAAGTATGAGTATTCGTGGAATATTAAGGCTTTGGAGAAAATTCGCAGCAGTGTGGTCCAAAAAGACGAGCAGGCGAAGACCGCAAGCGAAGAGGCTAACAACATAACCAGCGGTGGTATCGAGATTGTGGCTTGTTTCCAGAAAGGTGTTGGCGCAATGTTCTACGTTGGTAGCCCAGCGGGCGAGGACAAGGCAGGCGCAATTATTAGACGCAAGAAAAACAAAGACCCGCGAGGAGCAATCCCGATTGATTATTTCTACGCTGATGTTGACGGGAGCAATCCGTTCGGGCGTTCAATCGTTGAACTAGTAGGTGGAATGCAAAATATGCTCGACGGGGATATGCGCGCATATAAATTCAACCGTGCGCTTGGTCTTGCGCCGCCGCTCAAAGTGTTTGGCAACGTTGATACTTCACAATCGTTCTATGAGGCGGACGCGTTGATCGAAATGGGCTCAGACCCGCACAATAACGTTGAGCCACTCAGCGTTGACACGACGGCAATTCGGGATTATGCAAATATCTATGGGCTAAACAAGAGCCAATTACTCAATCTTTTCAATTCTGGTGGAGATACGAGCATTGGAAGTGAGGTTGGTAATCCAGGTTGGGGTAAGACACCAGCAGCTTTGAAACAGCAAAAAGAAATAATGAGCACGGACGATAACTACCTGCGCAAGAATTTCGAATCGTTCTTCGAGAACTGGGCGGAAACGGCTGTGAATGTTTATTTTGCTGAGCGCGAAGGGGTTGAAGAATTGCAGCTTGACCAAAAGACCGCCGACCGTTTGCGTGAACTGGAGCGCGAGGACAAGCTCAAACAAGGCTTTGTGAACGATAATAATGTGATTAAAATCAACTATTCAAGTGCGACGCCGGCGCTACATTTTCGCGTCGACGCTTCGACTAGCAAGCTAAACGGTCAATCTGAACAGCTAGAATCGCTACAGCTATTGCTACAAATTGCCGATAACCCAGTCTTAGCACGGCTAATCCCGACTAAAAACCTCGCCGCGGCTTGGAATAAAATTGTCACCAATTCCGGCGTGGAAGACCCCGAAGATTTAACAATTGACCTGAATGAATTTGACAAGCAGCAGAATACAGAAGACGCAGCAATGGTCGGAGCGGACGAAGAGCAGATGATTATAAATGTTTTGCGTGAGCGTGGAGTACCGGATGAAGTAATTCAGCAGGCACTTGAGGCTGCGAGAGAGGGTATGCCGGGGGAAGAGATTTTAGAGAATATCGGGAGGTTGATGGATGGAAGGTAATCTATACCAAAGGAGCAGCGAGAAGCTGATTGCACCGCCGCAGGCGCAAGAAGAGCGCAAGTTGAAAGCTAGAACAGACTACGCAAAAGAGCAGCCGATTCTAGCAAAAATCCTTGAGCGTTTGCACCAGAGAGTTGAGTTTTATACGAGTGTTGACTCGATTGAGTGTACCAACGATCCGGAGCGTTTTATGCATGAAGTTCAAGCAAATCAACGGGTTGTGGCGATTTTGCGCTCGGAAATTAGTGCAATAGAAAGGCTTAATAAGATGTTCAATAAGAAATAATTGAGGTTGATTCTTGCCTACCATGAGGTTGATTCTTGCCTACCACTTTGCCACCTGAGGTGGTAGGCAAGGGTTAATCTCGACCCGCGGGATCGCCACCCTGAAGAGGCGTAAAAATATAAGGAGATAGCATGGCAGATAACGCCGAAACAGACGATGTAAAAGATAATTCAGTAGAGTTAGGTTCTACTACGACGGATTCATCAACCGACGAAAACAACAACCTGTCGACCGATACCGAGACTAGCACGAGGTTAGACTTTAGCGAGGAGTTCAAAGAACCGACCACTGAAGATTCTAGCGAGGAAGCCAAAGTCGAAGAATCGGAAGACCGACCGGCTAAAGGCGCAGAGATGCGCAAACAGCAACTTAATACCGAAATACGCGATAAGGTCGCCGAACGTAATGCTCTGAAGCGTGAGATCGAGGAATTGAATCGGCAAAAGTATCAGCTAAAAAGCCGTGATGATTTGCCAACCGTAGACCAGCTACTGGAAGAAATTAATCCAGAAACTGGAGACTATTTCACGCGAACGGAAGCGCAATTGCTACTTCTGCAAGCTGAGCAAGAGCTCGATCGTCAGGCTCGCCAAATGGATGAGTATAACAATCAGCTCGTGGAAACCAATATAGCTTTGATGAATGAGGCTGAACGAGTTTTGAGAGACTTCCCTATGTTCGACCCAAATTCTGACGAGTATGACAAAGACCTTGCATCGCAGGCTGATCGATTGCTCGACGCGGCAATCATACGGGATTCAAATACTGGCAGAATTATGGGCAGCCAGATTTCGCCATACGAGCTCTACGCGACAATTGCAAACGCAGCAGGCACAGCGAAAACTCGGGGCGAGGTCGCCGGGAGAAAAGCTGCACAAAAAATGATGGCCAGCGTGGACGTCGTTGGTGGAGCGATAAATCCGTCCGGAGCGGAAAGCGATAATGATCCGTTTGCTAGAGGCTTGAAACGTGCGCACGACAATCGCTGATCGGTATAACCAAATACCATTTAAGCTATAAGGAGAAAATTATGGCAGATACTGCTACTACAGATACGCGTAATACTGACTACGCAACCAAATATGCAAAACAATTAGACCAGGTCTTTAGCGAAAGTTCCCTAACCGAGCGCTATGTGACCAAGGCGACTGAATTTAAGGACGATGGTGGTGTGGCTAGCGCCTACTTCCGCACGGTTGATACGAGCGACTTCCTTGGCCAGCATACCGGACCGACTTTTGGCACGCCGAGTGCAATCAAGAGCAATGTCGTGCGCAAAGACTTGGAGATGTTCTATGACATTAACCAGGTGATTCCGAACGTCGATATCAACGATACGGCTGGTGCGTTGGCAGACGCGGCAGAAATTTTGGACACTGGCATCCGCGAACAGTATGCACCGCTAGTTGATAAAATCCGTATTGCTACGGCAATCAAGGCAGCGACTACTTATGGTGGCTCAAACGTCGTGACGGCAACTGCTTCAATTATGGATGATATTAACACGATGATTGCAACGCTCAAGAACGTCCGTAGCTACGCCAAGACGCAGGCGATGTTTATCCCAGCAACCGTTGAACCAGAACTCGACAAATCCCTCTTTACAATCTATGCGCCAAACAAGAATGATAGTATCATCGAAGACGGCGTTATTGGCAAATACAAGGGTATCGAGGTGGTCGTCTTGCCAGATGAGCTGTTCAACACGATGGCACTCAGCGGCACTGCGCCTTACGGCAAAGCCACCTTTACTGCTAGCAAGGATATTAAGGCTGTACTGTGGGATAAGCGCGTCATGAAAGATGTGCGCAAACTCTACAAGACCTACGTGCTTACTGGCAAAGAAGCTATCGCGGCTGGCGTGGACGGTGCTTTGCTTCGTGGCTTGTTCCGCCCGGGTACTTGGGTAGTTGACGCGAACGGTACCAAGAAGGCTGTGGCGATTGTCAAAACAGTGGCGTCTAGCAAATAGCTAAGTTTCGCCTGACGCACAGGAGCCCCGATGTGGCCCCTGTGCTCTGCCCTTGTGTGACGGTTTGAGAATTCAGCGCATTTTTGTTATAATTAGAGTGCCAAATTTACCATTATTAACCGTTATGCAAAGGTATGAACGGGCGACTGTCTATTCATTGTAAGCTTTTGTATAACTTATGATGGTAAGTTTGGCGACTAAGACGGTCGCCCATTTTTGTAGTATGGGCCGGCCGTAATATATAAGCAAGGGAGTATAAGGTGGCTACCATGAAGGAGCGCGTCGCACTAGAAGCAATCAGCCGCGAGCGCAAAAAGGCAAATGAAGAAAAAATAGATTATAGGTTGGCACTGTCTAGGGGCAATGAGGGGTATTATCATGCACTTCGAACTGTTTCCTTGGCTGGTGTTGCCACGCAGTGGTTGGCGATCATTGCGATGCTTATAGGTGTTATTGCTTCTAATGCTCCGACGAATGCTATTTCAGAATGGCTTTATATAATTCTATTTACGGGAATTATCTCTATACCCCAAATGATTATTTCTAGCTATGTTGCCACCTTTAGCTATACCCCAAAAGGCGTTTGGGTCGCCTTGTTCACGATGAGTGGATTGAGCATACTCGAAACCATATGGCTCTCCAAGCTTGCAGCTCTCTCCTTTGTTTTTATCTTGTGGGCAATGCTAAATATGAGAACCTACAATACGTGGTTCAGGACAACTTCGACCTTAATTAGCGACGAACTGAAACGCAAAAATAAATAAGCTAAGGAGAGAAGATGGCAGCTGCAAAAAAGCACGATACGTCCAATACAAATCGCCATAAGGCGTCATCAAACGAAAACGAGGCTAAGGTGAAGGAAGAAAAGCAAAATAAACGACATGGCAAGTTATGGATCATCCTCGCCATCATATTGGCGGCGGTTTGTATTTGTCTCTATGTGTTTTTAGTCCAGTTCCCAATAGAGGAGGTGGAGAATGGTGAAGTGTCAGTGGAATTTTCTACCGAGTATATTGACGACCCAGAGATGGAGCAAGGAACGGAAAAAATTGAGGAAGTCGGCGCCGAAGGCAAGAGGACTTATATCTGGAAAGTCAAAAGGAAGGGGTTACTTACTAAGACGGAAGTAGACCGTTTTCTTGACCGAGTGGAAGAGACAAAAGCACCGGTCAAACAGGTTATCCGGCGAGGAACACGGCGGTGGCAGTATATGACATGTTCAGATGGTAGCTACCGGTATTATAATGATGAGGATTTTGCAAACGGCGCTGGGTTTACTCACGCGTCCGAAGATTTTTGTGCGAAAAATGGGCAGGGGAAAATGGTGGAGCTCGCTGACACTCCGCCTACACGTAGAGCCACAAATGCATACACATCACCGTATCGCCCATATACCTCTGGCTATGCGCCATCCAATTCTACGCCTTCTCCAGATTTCACCTCAAATTACGAATCTCCTGCGCTCGATCAATACTCGCCGTCTGGATCAACGGATACAAATATAAGCAGTGGCTCGGACAAGTGGTGCGGCATGGTCGGCAATAATTACGTATGCAAATAAACCCCTAGACATTGCCATTTTTCGACAGACGCGCTACAATGTAAGTACTAGCTTTTAAGCAAAGTCTACCTAAAAAGTACGGAGGCGATAGCAAGTGGAAAGAGCCACACGCACCGTGCTTTTTGGATAGTCGGGCTTGGGGATACGGAAAAAGTAAAAGATCCGCCAAGGTTAATTTGATTAACTCTTGGAGGATTTTCTTATGCCATTAGCTGCACCAGCAGGTCAAAATAATAGGTGGGTGACTCAGTATAACGCACCAAGCAACGATTATGCTTGGTGGACGGGCGCGGATGGTAATATCTGGGCAAATGTCAATGGTGATGTGCAAAACCTAGGCAGGAATGGGACGTCGGTAGAGCAGAAGAACGGGCTCGTGACTGGATATAGCGTGCCACTGTGGGCTAGTAATAAGATTAGCGACCCAAACCCTCCGGCGCGGCAAGAACAAAATCAAGAACAAATACCGAAACAGCCAACGGCGCCTGCAGATGAGAACAAGTCTACCTACGATCGCAACGCAGTTAATTATTGGAACGGTGTCATTGAGCAAAACCAAAATCAGCTTAGTGGGCTAAATGGTCTGCTAGGTGAGCTGAATAAAAGCACGGACAGCGATTATGATATCAAGCGAAATGAGTTGCAAAGCGCGTATGACCGCTCCAAAGCTGATTATGAATCTAGCACAACTAGGAATCAACAGCAACTACAAACTAACAAGAATACCATCGCCGACCGCGCTTCACAGGGGCTACGCGGGTTGCTTCGCACGCTTGGAGCAATGGGTGCGGGTGGGAGCTCAGCGGCATTATATAATGCTCCAGAACTCGTTACGGCGCAGGCCAATCAAGAGCGTACCGGTGCAAACCAAACTTTCGGAGAAAACCAGCAGAAACTCGACACAAATTGGGGAAATTACAAAATCGATCACGAAAACGATAGGAAAAAGCTTGAAGATTGGAAGGCTGGACAAATCAGAGAGAACGAACAGAAAGTCCTTAACCAAAAGAATAGCTTACTACAAACTCTTGCTGATGCCTATGCGCAGAGGGGTAGCGCTGGAGCAGGCGCAGGCAATAAAATCAACGAGCTGACGGCACAGATGAAGTCTAACCAAAACCGTCTGAACGAGCTCAACCGCTTCATCGCGCCGCAATATGACGGTATGCGCGCCAACTATCAGGCTCCAACCTTGTCAAGTTATAACACTGGGGGCTCAAGTCTCACGACTGAGGTAAGCAATGCGCCACAAGCTGGGATGAGCGCTAATATTACGCCGACGCTTGCAATGCTACTCGGTATTAGGGATCGGAAAGATAGCAACCCATACGCAAGGAGCTAGGCAATGGCAACCCTCATTAACTGGTCGGATGACTTGCGCAGGAAAAGATTGCAACCACAGGGTTTAGCTGGAACACTAAACAGTGGCTCGGCTGGAGTGCCCCGAAATACTAATCTCGCGAGAAATAGCGCGAGAAATACTACGGTCACGCCGGCTCAGCTAGTGCCATTGAGCGCCCAAAGAAGCCTTAGCACCATGACAAATCCACAGAATACGATTCGTAATTTTCGGACAAATCCTATGGGTCAAGCGACTTTCAAGACTAGCACCGCGAATACCGTGAGCTCTCCTGCGCCAAGTTCCCTGCCGGCAAGCGCACAACAAACTCCCGCACCGCAGTTAAATCTACAAAACAAGAACAATACTCCTAAGCTTAACACCCTAAGCGGCGCTGATAATACTACTTTCACGACAATGAAGAAAGCGACGTATGACCCAGCGCGCAATGCGAGCCTACGACCATCGCTTAACCCAGCCCTGAACCCGTCGCTTAGCCCTGCGCTCCGCACTTCACTGAAACAACCGAATACAATGAATAATGCTTCAACTAGCCAGCAAGCTGACGATAATACGCAGGCGCAGGCGGCAGTCAACCAAGCTAAGGAACGCTATAACTCGCTATTAGACAATAATAACGACTATTGGAATAAATATCAGTCAGCTCTTGCGACCACCAAGGATCAATATAAGGATATATTTGGCGATTCTCTCCAAAAACGCTCTGCTAGTCAAATGAGTAATGGTCTCAAGAAAATGCTCACAGAAGACGGCAGTCTGCCGTCCACGGGTGAAGATTTTATCAACAAGTACCGAAGTCTGTCTAACGACGACAAGTGGGAGGTCTGGCAGAATCTCCAGAAGTCTAAGAATACCCTGACGCAAGCAATTACTAAGGCTGATAACGAAGGTCAAGAAGATCTCAAGAACGCTTTCGGGACACTGCTGGCTGAAGTATCCGTCTATAACGATATTCTCGCAAATGAAGATAGGGGGAATAAATCTTTTGGCAAGTCTTTTGGAGACTGGATGACGAGTGGCGGTGTAGTGAGCAATATGGCTGAACCGGCTATAAATGCGGTTGGGACAGTTTCCGAAGCTTTGGGGAATAAAGGCGGAGTGGCTACAGCTAGGGCTGTCTCGCAGAATAATGCTGTGCAGAATCATGGTAATAGCCCGGTTTTCGATGCCGTCAATTTTGGCGCTAATACAGTCGGTAATATCGCAGCAAACACTCTGACAGGCGGAGCGTATGGGCTGGCTAATGCTGGGCTGGGAGTGGCTGATTCTGTGGCTTCGGCCATCACTGACCGTAATCGCAACTATTACGCTGACCTTGATGGTAATATGGCTCGAGAAAACCAGACTACGAAGAGCAAACTAGCGGGAATTGGAAACTCGGCGCTGAGCGCTGGGCTGACGGTTGCTGGAATGAAGGGGATTGGGCCGAATATTAGTTTCAAAGACGGGCAGAGTCTGCAAAGTCTACTTTCAGACCGGAACTTCTCGGGAGTTGGCAAAGCTCTTGGGAAGTATGCCGCTAAAGAGCTGCCTTGGGCAATTGGCACGACGGCGGCGAGCCAAGGTATCTCGGCGCTAGGCGGAGATAAGAACTTCACGGAAGGATTTGGAACGGAACTTGCTAATAATATCGTCGGGGATCTAGCAGTCGACGTGGCGGGCGCAGTGCGGCAAGGGCGGAATGGTAATCGTGATCTGTTCAAGCCAGGTGGCGAGAGTGACCCATCGGCGCTACAAACACTCGCCAAGCTCGGTTATAAAGCCAACGACGAGCTGAATAGACGCGGTGGGATTGGACTAACGACAAAACTAGTCGATGGAGCTAATCAGAAGCCAAACCTCAACCAGAAAGCTAAAAGTAGTCTCAATACTCTGAGGGAGGTGATGGCTGGCAGAAATACTCTCCGCCCAACCTATGCCGGTATGAGCGGCGACACTACTGGCAAAGCTACGAACGCAGGACTTAGTCGCAACTTCACCATCATCAAGGGTGGAGCGCCGGATGGAAGTAATTTAGTGAAGACGGACTATAATTTGTCGGGAAATACGTCAGCCAATAAGATAGGTCAGGCAATTCGTGACGTTATCGGTAAACGCTTCCAGGGCAAAACGTACAAAGTTGGCAATACAGCTACGGAAGCAAGTATTACAGCAAAAACACGCAACGAGATGGGATATCAGCAGAAAAATATGTCAGATAGCGATTTTGTCAAAAAGGGCAGTATGGCAGGCAACCTCAATGAATTGATTGAAAATATGCAAGGGATAAGGAAGGTTAAAAATCATAAAACTAGCAAAAAGCCGAACGTCGATCATTACATTAGCGGCCGCGTCGCCGTAGATCTCGGTGACGGGAAAGTGTATTATCCGAGGGTAGATATTGAAGTGTCTAAAAAAGGCAATGCTATTGGCTATAACATTGCCGATATAAAAGAGTTCCCGCGTTCGAGGCCTCGAGGACCTCTTCTGAGCGCGACCAAATCGCTCGTAGATGACACGGGAACTCATAGTCGTGCTTTGAGTATAGCACAAGACACCGATAATGTCAATATTAGAAACGACCTGAAATCATACTATCTGCGTTACGGCTCCGACTTCTACGACAAAATGCCCGAGAATCTCCAATCTCGCTACGATTCCCTCCTCGACGCTCAACCACGCGACCGAAGCGGGCGCTATACTGACCCGATTACGGGAGAAAAGTGGATTGATGAATCTGTGAACTCAGGAATTGATACTCAAAAATACGTTCAGGAGCAAGTTGCCGCCCAAAAGGCAGAAAATAAGACCCCCATCAAGCAAAAAGCCCAAGATACGATCGACAATCTCAAACATTACTTGGTTGACGACGCTGTAGCCTATGAACGCTACGTCAAAGATAAAGGTGAGCGGCTTAACTTGCGTGAGGGAGTGGACCGCGTGCGCAGCTCTGATACTATCGCAAGGCAGATGATTGAAGATAGCGGACTTGCTGACGCTATTGGCAAGATGAAAACTGCTGACGCAGATGAATTCCAGCAATACCTGATTGCTAAGCGGAGTCAAGAGCTGAAGCGAACTAAGGGAGCGGATTTCAGGACAGGAAGAAACGACGCGGCTGACCAAGCGTTGATTAAGTCAGTGGGTAATAAATATGCTGAGCAAGAAAAGGTAGTGCGCGAGTTTAATACAAAAATGCTGGATTACGCGGTTGATACTGGCTTGATTAGCAAGAACTTGCGGAATCAATTAGTTAAGGATAATACTGACTACGTGCCGATGAACCGTGTACTAGATAGCGTTGCGGATATGGGCATGCATAAATCTAAGCAGCTCGGCAACCTTGGCAAGCAGACGGCAGTGCAGAAGATTGAGGGTTCCGACCGGATTGTCCAGAACCCACTGGAGTCCATGATTAGAAACGCTATTCGGACGGTCAACGAAGGCGAACGAAATAAAGTCGCGAAGCAGCTCTCCGAGACAGCGGCCTTCCGTGAGGCTCGACTACCAGAAGGGGCAAAACCGAAGCCAGGCAACGACAAGCTCTCGTTTATCGTCAACGGGGAGAAAGTAAGCTATGAAGTCCCAGCACTAGTAGCTAAGGAAATGAAGAATCTCAACGGAGCTATGCCGGATTTCGCGCAGAATATTATCAAAGTGCTTGGCGCACCAACAAAAGTGCTACGTACTGGAGCAACGAGTGCAAACCCGATGTTTGCCGTCTCAAACTTAGTGCGAGACCAGCTACAAACAACTATTACAGGCAACTTGAAAACAAACATCGCCGGCACGCCTAAGGCACTGATGGCAACTTTCGGAATTGGCAAGAAAGGTAAAGCGATGCAGGCTGAACTGGCGCGCCAAGGGATCATCGGCAGCGAATATCGTCAAACCTACGGTTATAAGTCTGGAGAGTTGGTGAAAGAATTACAGCAAGCACATCAGCTACCGAAACAGGCTTGGCAAAAGCTTAAACACCCGATTGATACTTTAGCGGATGTGATTGGCAAGACGGAATACTTCACCCGAGCACAGCAATATTATGGGACTAAGGGGTCAACAGCGGAGAAGGCACAGGCCGCAAGGAACAATACCTTGAATTTTGGACGGGCTGGTTCAACGGTACGCGTCTTAAACAAGGTTATTCCCTTCCTGAACGCTGGGGTGCAGGGTGGGCGAATTACGGTCAAACAGTTTAAAGAACGACCAGTGAGAACCACGATGGCGGTGGCGACGTTCGCGGGTCTTGCAGCGGCGGTGCGCGGGATGAACAGTGCACAGAACCAAGAACTATGGGATCGGATTGGAGACGAAGAGAAACAGAGTAATCTCATCATTTTCGGACCGGACGCTCATTATGATCCAGAAACGAATCGAGTAGTCGGAGTGACCAAAGTGCCTTTGCCACAGATGATTTATCCCATTACTGATGCGGTCAATAACCTCAAAGGCAAGCCTGAAGATTTGATGATGTTGGGCGGGGATATATTCACCGCGGTCACCGGTATTGATGCGAATAACCCCGTGAACCAACTTCTACCAACGGCTGTAAAACCTCTTGTGGAAACCGCGATGAATAAGAATACCTACACTGGTCAAGAAATCGTAAGCGAGTATGACAGCAATCTAGCTCCAGAAGATAAAGGCAAAAAATATACAACTGGCGTAGCACGAGCCATGGCAAAAGCGACTGGGGTTGATGCGCCAATCATCGACAACTTTATTCAGAACTGGGGCGGTGGATTGTTCAAAGATCTGACTAAGGCACTGGCTGATAACCCAGACAACAAATCTGACGGAGGTGGAGTGGGGGCGGTGTTTAGCCAAGGAGCTTTCCGGCGTTTTATGTCTGCCAGTGTGGAAAGTCAATACGACATTCAGGCGACCCTCGCAGAAGATTACAAGAATCAGCTCAAAGCTGACCCAGCCTTCCAGGCGCTTGACGCTAACGAACAGAAGAAGGCACTCGATCGGATTGATGCTGATACTAAGGCGATTGCCGGGTTCGCTGCTAAAACTGAGCAGGGTAGAGAAAACGAGATCACGGCTGATTTGTCGAAACGCCAGAAGGCGCTAATGCAAAATGGTTTTGATGTTAGTAATTACAATCGCCCTAGTGAGAGTAATAGTGGTCATAGTGTAGAAATTAACAGTTCAATTCAAGATGAGTATAAAAAGATCCTAGACAATTACAATTCCATGGACAAAGAAGATTGGGAGAAATATCTCTATACTGATGAAGGACGAAATGCAGAATATAAACTGGCCGCCGCTAAGTTTGAGAACGACAAGGCTAATGGCGACTTAACAGAGGTACAAGAACTTAAACGTAAAAAGGAGCTTCGAAAGCTCAAAGTAAGCCAAATGTGGAACAAAGATGTGCGTGACGCCTATTCTTTGGCTGGGTCAAAAACTGACATGCAGGCACTGCTCAACGAATTAGATAGCCGTGAAGATATGGTCAGCTATCTCAACGCAATGAATCGAGCAATGTATGACGCGGGAGTAATCACGGCATCAACCTATAAAACTCGGAATCGCAATATCAACAATTTGGAGAGTGGCAGCAAAAAGGGCAGTAAAAGTAAGTCTGCCTACTCAAACGCATCTAAGGCGGCTCTGGCAGCCTATACAAAGGCTCTAGCAGGCGGCAATAGCATCAAGGTAAACTCGAAAGCTGGGATGCCTTCTACTAGCCGCAGAATGAATGCGGTTGCCCTAGCTACAGGTATTAAGAAGTCTAAACTCGGTGCACAGGCGAAGATAAGCGTAAAGAAAGGTATTAACTAAGGAGGACTATGGCGAAAAACATCAAAATAATTCGCGGCAATACACAGACAATAAGCTTGACCGTGCTAGACGCAAACTCTGTGCCAGCCATAACAAGTTCAGACACGATCTTTTTCACAGCGAAGCCCCAATATGATAATGACGAAACCGATGCAAATGCAGCGATTAGCAAGACTTTGGATGCTAGCAGCGTGCTAAACACAGAGACTGGAGTAGTTAGTTTCAAATTGACTGCAAGCGAGGCGAATGTTGAGCCAGGTAAATACGTTTATGACATCGTATTGAGACAGTCCGATATGGATCGAGTGACCTTGCTCGAAGGAAAACTAACGGTCACTCCGGCGGCGACTTTGAGAGGGTTTGACGACTATGAATGAAGAAATTGACTTAGGCACCCTAAACATTACGGCAAACATTAGTGACGGAATCGATGTCACTAATACAAATGTAGCTGGCCCAGAGGGAGCAAAAGGTCCGAAAGGTGACAAAGGAGACACGGGCGATACTGGAGCACCGTTTACTTACGATATGTTCACCGAGGAACAATTAGCAGACCTAAGGGGGCCGAAGGGAGATAAGGGTGATCAAGGTGTCCAGGGCCCGCGAGGCGAACAAGAGCCAAAGGGTGAAAAGGGCGACATAGGCAAGACTTATGGCACGAGTTGGGGGCATTATCACGAAATTAAGAAAGGAGCCACAGAATGACATTGCAGGAGCTAATTGATGCAGTAATCCTCAAGGCGACTGGTAAGGCGACGACGCTCGCTCCGTCCAACGCTAAATGGCAAAAAATCCGAGGGCTAGCGAATTACTACCAGAACGCATGGTTGAATGAGCCAGGACAATCATGGGATTCATGCTATGAGCGAGGAAGACAGATTGGGACTATTTCGAATAACGACGAGTATCCACTTGACGATGATATTATAGAGATTTCTACCTCGAAGGGAGATAATGTCTATGTTTTAGCGAAAGATGACAATAAAGTCGAATTCCAGCTAGTAAACTATGACGATCTGAAAAACTATCCGATAGGCAACTACTGTGCAAAGATCGGTCAGAATTTGGTGTTTAATAGACGCTTCTCTGAGGACGACCCATGCTTTGGCGGAAAGTTATTCGTCCCAGTCTATGCTTCAGTTGAGGATCTAGAAAACTCGAATGATGATGTTTCAGTGGACGACCCATGGTGGCTAGTGACGATTGTGGCGGCTGAATATATCCGCAATGATATTGTCAAACAAAATCAATACGGCAACCTGATGGCGGAAGCTAATAACCTGATGACTGGGATGATTCAAAGAAACCGTGGAGGTCAGGTCCGAAAGGTCCGCGGAACATGGCGTAATTCGGGGGGGAGGAGCTGGTAATGATTGATCCGCCTAAAGCCACAAAACCACCAGAGATCAAGCGTAAAGCCGTCATGGACTGGGCAAACGGTACAGTTACGGATTATGATGCCAGACGTCTCGTTGATAATTCCCTACTTCGAACGGCAAATGTAGTACTCGAGCAAAACGGCGTAGTGCGACCACGCCCTTCCCTAGTGCCGTACGGCCCACAACCGATTGGACCGATACTTGGCGAGTTATTTGAATGTAAGGTGATGGAAAATAATTATCCAGTATTCTATTTGCTAGCAATGATGGTAGTTGATGGAAAAGCGAACGTTTATTACACAAAGGGTGAGGATGCGACTTGGCAAAAAATCGATGGAAAAGATTATGATATTACAGCTACAGCACATTTCTTGCTAATACGAGGAAATGTCCTAGTTCTGAACGGGGTCGATACTTTGAGCTATATCGATACCGCAAAATGGAAAATTACGGAATTTAAGAAACTAACAAAACCAAGTTCTGCACCAACCCTCAAAGAGGCGCATGAGCTCCAAGGTGAAGCTTTCAAAGTGTATTATGCCATCACGGCAAACTCGACGGTAGGCGAGACTGAAGGCTCGGAAGTCTTAGCCCAATCAGTTTCTACCCAGCGTGATATGTGGGATCCTGATAAAAACTGGGTGACGATTGAATGGCCAGCAGTAAAAGATGCTGTCGGATATAACGTTTATATGGGTACCGCGGCTGACGGAGCTGGTCAGCCGGAGCTTTATCTTATTGCTGGTAATATTGACCCTGGAACACGCATCTTCACAGACAATGGGTCTAGAGCGCAAGATCTAGGGCGCGGTCCAATGCCGACTTATAACTCAACCGCAGGGCCAAAGGCCAAGCGAGGAGCCGTCATCAATGGGCGCGTCTGGCTGGTGGGAGATATTGATAATCCGTTCCACCTCTGGAGGGGTGGAGACTATGACCATGAACTCGACTTCTCACCTAGCAACGGTGGTGGGTACTCTGCCATTGCTAGTGGAACGAAGGAAGTACCTATCGCTGTAATGCCGTTTCGTAAAGGGCAAGGAGACAATACAGTAGTTGTTTTGACGCAGGGCAGTAATGGTAGCGGCAAACGCTATCATCTGTCACCTAATACGATTTCTTATGGTGGGGGATCGTTCGTTGCTTGGAGCGTATCAGAGGATAGTGGCTCTGACGGTACAGATAGTCCAGACGGAGTAGTAATCTATAATAACTCCCTCTACTATCCATCGCGAGATGGCTTCAAGACAACTGGAACACAACCACAACTACAAAACGTGCTTTCAACCACACGTATTAGCAATACAATCAAAAACGAGGTCTCGCTTCTTAATACGAATTCAATGGATCGAGCCGTGGGTTTAGCATACGAGGGTACTATCTACTGGGCTTTACCGTTTGGCTCTGCTAAAAATAACCGGATTTGGGCGTTTGATCTTGAGCATAAAGGCGCTTGGGTCTTGTCTTGGTATGTTAATGCCGATTGGATGACACTCTACAACGATAATAGTGGAAGAACTCATTTTTTGGTCCTTTCTGAAGGTAGAATCTGCGAGCTGACACGCATGTTTAACACGAAGGATGAGGATGCTCCTTTTGAAACAGAAATTAAAAGTGGCAAAATCGAGTGGAGTAAAGATGGGCGCGATTGGGCAAGGTTAATCCAAGTCGTATTCACACTGCTGAAGCCGCGTGGAAATATCGACATCGAAATTTCTGCTTATACGGAGGACGGCGAACTCAAATGGACACAATCGGTTAATGTGCCGACGCTCAAAACGCCGTTCGGTTGGAGCGAGGCAAACAGGAGCTGGACATCGCTAAAAGGGTGGAGCGACGTCGATGATCGGTTGCCTGCTACACCTGAGAATATTGATAGTCTCGACGTAATAGTGGAAATTGATGAGGACGTACAATGGTTTGATTATCGTATATCGTCTACGACTGCTGGAGTGGATTACGCCTTATCTAGTGTCGTGGCAGAGTACGTGCCGATTGGGATAAAAGATTTAAGCTGACATAGAAAGGAGACAAAATGGCAGCAATCACGGACAAATTTAATAAGGCGGCAAATGGAACTGGCGTATATCCATCCATTGCTGCCGTGACGACGGCCCGCGAAGGAGGCGGGAGCGTATTAACCTGCGACGATTTGGCTGGGTGGTCTACGGACACGGCAGTACATTTTTCAACATACCGGCTAATGTCTGATGGATCGGTTGACACAAGCACGCAGTCGGATTGGAAGGGTGTCGTTAGCGGTAATACCATTACTCAGATGACCTGGCTAGCCGGGAGCAATGATAGTGGTCACTTGATTGGTGACAAAGTGGAATTAAATCCGACTGTTGGTTGGCTGGACGATTTGGTGACTGGCATTCTCAAGTCTCATGCCCAAGATGGGTCTTTAAGAGACAACATTATTCAAAATAAGAACATTACAAGCAAGGCTGTAAAGTCAGGGAATATCGACTGGTCAACCTTTGGCTCTAAGTACACTAAAAATACAACTTCGACTGGAACAGTCGCCAATGGGAGCTATAAGACCGCGGCTAGCCTGACACTAGATCAGCCGGGGACCTATATATTGTTTGCAAATTCGCGAGCAGAGTTTCTAGGTGGTACTTATCAGAATTTCTACATGCGGATTACGGATGGGAGCGGGAACGTTTTGTCGCCTCAGACTGGATTCTACGGTGGCCAGCAGGGTGGAGTCTTAGGCCAATTCACAATTAGCACCATAGGAGAAGTGACGATAACTAGTCCCACAACCATCAATTCACAGGTGACGGCTACGGGTAGTAGCGGCGGCTTTGCCAACCACAACTCACTCGCTGCGATTCGGGTCGCTTAATTATAAAAGAAAGGAGAACTATGGATAACAAAATGGAAGAAATCACACCAGAGGAACTATTGAACCAATATCAAAATGAAACTCAGCCTGGGACGCAGGATGAGGAAGTAAAGGAGTAACTATGGCTTGGAAACAGATAAAGAATTTCGACATCAACAAAATGGGTAAGACGGTGGGCTACTGTCAGCAAAATGTGCGCCTCGGATTCGGAATCGGCGCGAAATATGCCAGTGCTAAGCTTGACATGGAAGCGCAGCGACGTGGTGGGACTTTGCATGACATTGCTTCCCTGCCAACCAACGTGGTGGTGCCAATCTTCGTCGATACGACCAGCCCGTATGAACACGTGATTGTGAGCGACCATGGGGTACTCTACTCGGACGGCAAGCGACTGACCAGCCTCAAAGGTCTCAAATGCTTTGGCTGGGCGGAACTGCTCAACGGGGTGCGGGTGGTCGAATGGGTGAATGAGCCGCGGAAGTCGAATGAGCAGATCGCCGAGGAGGTGATGCGCGGGCTTTGGAAAGACCAGCCGGAGCGGCAGAAATTGCTGGAGAAGGCGGGTTATAACTACGAGGAAATCCGTAAGATCGTGAACGCGAAAGCCAATGCAGGCGGGGCAACCTATCAGAAGTACACGGTACAGCGCGGGGATACGCTCTCGGGTATTGCGCAGAAGTTTGGTACGACTTATCAGAAGATTGCACAGGATAACGGGATTAGTAATCCGAACCGGATTTTCCCGGGGCAGGTGCTGAGGATTAATAAATAAGGAGGACTGACGATGGATTTAAGTATTCTAGGAATTGAGCCGATGACAGCGCTGCTGCTGGTGGGCTTCGTGATGGGGTTTGTAGAACTCGCCAAGGCAATCTATGATCAAGAGTGGCGTAAGGCGATCGTGATCGGCGTGGCTGGAGTGGCTGGCGGGGTGGTTGCGCCGTTTATCGGGCTGGGGATTATCACAGGAATCGTGGGTGGTCTCGCGGCGTCGGGAGCGATTACGTTGGCACAGAATATTGGGGGATAACAGGACGATGGATGGTATAACTATTGGGCAGATTTTTGAGTGGGCGGTTTGGCTAGTAGGTGGGGTGGGCGCCATCGCCGCGCTCGGCAAAATGGCGAAGAATGGACTGCACCGAGCGCTCAAGAGTGAACTTCAGCCGATTAGCGACAAACTGGAGAAACTCGAGCAGAAGCATGACCTGTCCGATCGAGAACATGCGAAAAACTATATTGTGCGCTTCTTGGCGGACGTAGAGCAAGGGCAACCAATCGACCAAGATGAGCTGCATTGTTTCTGGGATAATTATGAGATATACAAGAGTATGGGTGGAAACTCTTATATTCACGATAAGGTGGAGAAGTTGAAGGCGCAAGGAAAACTTTAAGTGGCGACGGATCACTTATTTCTGGCTAGATGCACTTAAATAAGTAATTCTACCGTTCTACCTCTGTAGAATAGTGTTCACTTAGCTTCTTCTTTAGTTCACTAAAGAAGACTTTTGACCGTATTTTTGATGTGGGTGGTAGTTTTGGGAGTTTTCCACAAGCGGCGAATATTATAGCACAGGAATAAGGCTTGAAAAAAACTTTAGCGTAATATATGCTAAGAATAACATGAGAGCTTACGCGAAAAACGATAAAAAGTATTTACAAAATAAGCTTTATGTGATATAATGCCTATGTATATCGCCTTAGGGCTTTTTTGTTTACTATGTAGACTAAAAAACCGTGTGGCGATACTACCACACGGTTTACTTGAATTAACTTAGTTTGAACGCGTAGTTAATCCAAGATTTGGCGTTAAGACTCTTTCTTTTTAGATTGAGTCTTTTCTTTTACCCAAAAATGGAATGGGTGATTTGTGGCACGTAAAACCTTGCCGTTTCGCAAAGTAATCGTCCACGTATAGACCTCTTCCATAGAGACCTCCATATTGTTAAAGTTCACTCCGGGCCTGTCCCGGTAGCCTGGCCATTCATCTTTATTTTAGAATGTTTCTCTCGTCCTATAAGTATCGTCAAGGTACAATCGGCCCATTCGCCAATAAAAATATCCTGTACCAGAGTGTGGCTCAGGCGCATGATTCTGGAAGTCATCCAGGTGGCTATTTAGCCTGCGCCACGCTCTGAAACGGGATTGTCAACTTATTAATCATGCTAATGCGCCGCCACAGCGCCCAATTACTCTTACACACCCACTCGGTGTGTACTAATACCATGATAGTGTGTATGTATAAAATAGTCAAGTAATTATTATGATTATTTTCAAGTTTTTCTTACAGGCATTAGCAGTATGAATAGCAAGCTTAATACTATTGCCATTTTAGACAAAAAGTTGCATAAGAATAATCGGCATAAAAGTTCGCACGAGGGTGGTTTGTGTGCTAGATTATAGCTAAGATAATATCAAATTACAGAAAGGTTTGTTATGATTAAAGAACTACCAATCAACCTCAGATGCAGGAAAGAGTACGGAGAGCCAACCGACGAGAATATCCAGCGAGCTACAAGGCTAGCGAGCAACCACGAAGAGAATGGATATCTACGTTTCGTACTACATTTTTACGAAAACGAACACAGCGCAGACATAATACCGCTATTCTACGATATCGCCATCAAGCCAGCACGAGTTAAAGCGCTAGAGTTTGACGGGGTACCTTTTGTGAAACATTGGTGCAAGCTGTGGCAAATCCCAGAAGAAGAGTTCTACAAGTGGTTCGTGCTTGACTAGTTCTATCTTGACAAACCCTCACTAGTTTGCTACAATAGAAACATCAAGATGGACACTTGAAGCCCCGCCTCTCTTTTGAGGGGATGGGGCTTTTTGTGCCCTGCAAATACAAATACGGTTAGGCGTATTCGCGCTCGAAATACGTTTAACCGTCATAATCCCGGCATGGCGTATTTTCTCATAAGTATGGTATGCCGAACAATAAATTGCCAAAAGCCGTGATGACGAGCGGTCAGGTTTTTGGTGCTATAAATTATAAGGAGGTATATGGGGAGAGGAGCTAACGTTAACGTTAACGTTCAAGAAAGGCGTCGGCTGAAGAAAGCTTACGAAAGTCGGATCGTCAAGGACATCATGCGAGAACTTGGTCCGTCTGCCAAGAAGGATGAAGGCTGGTGGCACAAGGTGGCGCAGAACTTATCGGAAAATGAGGTGCGGATCGGGCTCGAGATTGCGGCAAATAAGAAGCCGTTTGGTTTGGAGCGTGTGAGATATGTGAGCGGTATCTATGCTAACATGTTGAAGAAGCGGCTGAAACGCTAGAGCTATTTCCAAATCGTACAAATATCGGCAAAAAGTTCCGGATTTTGGGTGTTCTAGGAAGATTTTCTGCAAAAACAGGTAGAAATCCGGAACAAAAGTACCCCTCCCCAGCATTATCAACTTAATGGGCGGGAGGAGTTATTTTTATGCTAATATCGGAGGCGTTTGACCTGTATATCAGAGAAGAGATAGTGGCGAACGGTGGGTCATTTAACACTTGCGAGGGGTACAAGTATGCCATGAAGGCATTCATTACAGAGTGGAGCAATATCGACATCGAAGAGATTACTCCGCTCTCAGTCAAACAATTTACCTTCAACTTTCAGTTCAACACTAAGGGTAGGGAGCATTCGGCAGGCACTACGAGAGATTATCTAGCATGCCTGCGCTCAGTATTACGCATGTGTAGGGAGCGTAGTGTTCAGACCATCTCGCCAGATACCATTAAGCTTCCGAAGCGAGAGAAGAAGGTTCCGCTTTGCCTCGAAGGATATGAGATTGAGCAACTCATCCAAGCGGCTAGCCATCCTTGTCGGGGTTACCCAGCGATTAACCGCTTTCGTAATGTATTGATTATTAAGATGTTATATGCAACTGGGTTAAGAATCAGCGAACTGTGCAGGCTAGACATCAACGATATCCATAATCGTGAGTTTGTGGTCGTGGGTAAAAGCAAAGACCCTCGAGTATGCTATATTACTGAAGAAATCGAGGAGATGATCACGCAATACCTCAGCATGAGAACCGATAATAATGCCGCTCTTTTTGTATCGGCACAGACAGGGGGAAAACGTCTTTCCCCCAAAACTGTGCAAATGATATTCAGACGGATACGTCGACAACTGCCGGTCGGTAAGGCTACGCCACATACTATGCGGCACTCGTTCTGTACTAAACTGCTTGATTGTGGTGTGGATATACGGCATACTGCTAAGCTCATGGGGCACCAAAATTGGGATACCACGCGCATTTATACCCACATAAAAGATCGGCAACTGAAGGACGTTTATGATACTGTCATGAGGTAGAAGTTATGCTTGACATTTTATGGTAGATGAGCTATACTGAGGATAGTTAAGAATGAACTTTTCCAATTCTACTAGTTAGGTTAAGTCTGTTTCATCTCTGTTGGGTGGTTGGCTAGAGCGTTTCTTTGACGTAGAAAAGGTCAGAGGTTCGAGTCCTCTATCGACCACCAGAAAATAAAGTAGACAATTTGTCTACTTTATTTTCTTGATGTGTAGTTATCCGCACTGAGCTTAGGCAATTAGCGGTCATGACGGCTGCGACGGCAGATGAGGTAGATAGCCATACCGCCGACGGCGCCGAAAGCGATGAGGCCAGTCAGAAGGTAGTCGAGGCGAGAAATGTTGAGGTCGCCAATGAAAATACCGGTATCAGGCACTTCTGGCGTACCCGGGAGGACGTATGGGAAGTCGACTGGGTTGATAGCGATAATATTGCCGGCGGCGTCGTAACTGACGAGCACAGCTGTATAATCGCCTGGGTCAGCGCCATATTCAGCAAATGGCAGCGTGATCATGACCTGACCGTTTTCATCAATTTGATCGCGGTTTACGATGATTGGATGCTCGGCACCATTTTCGTCGACAAACAGAGCGTTGCCATCTTTGTCGTAGACTTGCACTTGAATCTTATCAACATCAGTGCTAACTTCGGCCTTGATCTTAGGATCGCCCTTCGCATCGACGCCGTCGTAGGTAGCATTCATGACGCGATACTGGAAGGAAACCGTATCTTCGCGCTGATCGCCAGTGGCGCCGTAGGCAATTGTGCTGAGGCGGAAATTGTTATTGCCCGTGTAACGGCGCAGGTCTAGCATAAAACTATGCACGCCGTCGTCGTCGGTAGGTGAGAATGAACCGACTGGGATACGAACATCTTGACCGTCTTGGTTGGTGTAACTCAAAAAGTAATCGATTTTGGTGGCTTTGCTGTAGCTGGTACTGACTTCGAGGTCGGGATTGGTCAGAATGGCGCCATCCTGGGGCGAAGTAAAGGCCACACTTAAGCTAATTTCATTAACTCTGACGGTAACGTTAACATCAGTTTCCATAGCCGACGCATCGGGCGACGGAATGGAAATAGCTGCGGCTAGCATTGCTCCGACCATAGTCAAACCAAGTAGCCCAAAAATGCGTTTTTTGCCTATTTGCATATCCTACACTCTTTCTTTTTAGTTTTTGTTTTGAATTCGCATCAAGCAAACCGTCTCGCAGAATACTACTCGCAATAGTATTACGGTGGCTTGTATACTAGCCAGCTAAAACTAGACTAGCATACGAGCTTTGCGCTCTTTGCGTTTTCTGATTATGATTATAATCCAGACGATGATAACTGTCAACAACAAAATGATTAAAAGTAGGATAGGTATTGGCATAATAACTACCATATGAGTTTCGTCTTTGACAGTGCCGCCGGCTGAGATTTTATAATTAACCATGAAGATGCCGAGATATGGCGTGTTCTCCCAATTCATGTCGAGATGATATTCGATGTCTGGATAAGCTGCTACAGCGTCGGTTTTCTCTTCGAGTACCTTGCCGAAGAAGGTGCGAGCGGTGTAGTAAGAGTTGATCGTAAAATCGGTATTGCCAGAGTTTTTCACGGTAGCGTGCGCAGAAAGTGGGCCGGCGACCTTAAAGCGGTCAAAACCATAATCGGTGATTTCGGCTACTTGGCGAACATCACCAATAGAACGGCCGGAAATCGCGATGGCGGCGCGAGCGTTAGTGTTGATCCCCATACCGCCAGAAGCGTTATTGTCGGCACGGTCAGCCTCGGCCCAGATTACGGCGCGTTGCATGCCGCCAGGGATGTCGTCGGGGACCGTGACGCGGAAGGGCACGCTAACCGTCTCGCCGGCACCAACGTTATAATAAACGTCGCTCAAAAATTCACCCTGCCCGTTGTCGAGTTTAAGCCAGCGAGAGATTTGGGTATAAGTATTATCGCTACTAGTGAAATCAGCCTCGTTGTCTTCGCTAGTGATCGAGTAGGGCGAGACATAGACGTGTACTCGGAGTGGGGCGGAGCCGTTATTTTGGATTTCGACATGGCAACCATAAGCTTCGCCGACAGTAGTACACATATCGGAATTCCCTTCAATGACTTCACCGCTTTGCATGGTGACATTGACAGCGGTGGGCGAGACTTGAAGCTCGACAGCTTGCGGCTCATCGGCGAAGACCGGGGTAGAGGTCAGCACTGCGCCGAGTAGCGCCGTAGCGGCGGCGAGTCCTAGCGAAATTTTGTGTTGAAATATGCTCATTTTTATAACTCCTTATTTACGCGTTTTAATTCGAGTAGCGATCCAGAAGATGATGCAGAAAATCAGTAGGAGCAGGACGAAAAGTAACCAAACTGGGCAGAGGAAGACAATTTTTTCGGTAATTGACTTTTCGTCAAGAACAGAGACGGTTTGCTTAACACGGAAAATGCCGAGATGCGGGGCGTTGTCCCAAGTTTGAGTGCTGAGGCGGCTGGTTTCGGGGAGGATGACCATTTCAGTGGGATGATCTTCGTTGGAGTAGATTTCTTCCCCGCCGAAAAGCGAATAGACCTGCAAAACATAGGAAGCGGAAATATGAACATTACCAGTGTTCTCGACTGTGGCTGAGGCTATAATGGGTGGATTGAAGCGGATGCTGGGGATTTTGTTATTGGTCACTTTAGCGCTTTTGACGGTCTCGCCAGAAACGGTGGAATAGAGTACGAAACCAATTTGCTTGGTAGCGGTGACGGCGGTACCGGCTGCCTCGGATTCGGGCTCAATCATTTGGATCAAGATAGCTGCGTATTGCCCGCCGCTGGGGGCATTGTTTGGCACTTTGACGGTGTAGGAAACTTCGGCTTTTTCACCCGGCTCAAGATTGCCGCTCTCGGGGCTGACTGTCACCCAATCAATAATATGGTTATAATCAGTAGCATGCTCGAAATCTGAGGTGTAAAGCTCATCACTCACAGTATAGGATGAAGGTGTGGCTTTGTAGCCAATTTTGCTCGAGCCAGTGTTTTCGACGGTAAAAGTACCAGTATAAGTTTTGCCCGGGATGAGTTCGCCGAGTTCGGCTTTGGCCGGGCTGACACGCATGCGATAAGGCTCCGTTTCAACTGCGCTAGCAAAACCTGACACGTTGGTGATGGCTAATAATGTCGACAGAAAAAGTGCGCTAAACACACGACGAAAAGCCTTCAAACCTTTCATTTACCTCCTTTAATTCAATCTATAATATATTATATATCACACGACTTTGAAGCGCAAGAACTTTCTAGGCACGCAAAAAACACCCTCCGGAGAGGGCGTTTCTCAAAAAGTGTCAGTAGCGGTTAGGGACCGACGCTAGCATTAGCGGTAGCAGTCAAAACGACTGAACCCGAATAGGTACCAGCTGGCTGGTTCGGGGCAACTGAAACCTCGAAGTCCAAATCGTAGCTGTCGCCAGTGGTGGCATCGCCCGTGGTTGGAGGCGTAACTGAAGCAACGTTGGCGAACTGGGTCGGAGTGGTGCTAGCACCCATCATAGCAGAGATGCTACCGATCTTGTATCCCCAGTTCGAAACGCCGGTTGCTGGAGCAGTGCCGCCAGGAATGACGTTGCTGCCGCTTTTTAGCTCAGCGTTATCGTTCGCAGCGATGGTGGCGGTGTAGCCATTTGTCACATTAGTACGGACGAGGACTTTAGTACCGCCGGTAGCGTTCGCAGTGTGCGAGGCTTGACCGAGGTCTACGTTGGTGCTCGTAGCAGCAATCTCAATCATTTCACCCACTTCGACATTGATGTTGACCGTTTCACTATCGTCAAGCGCGTATGCACTGAGTGGCATGGCGGCGATTCCTAACCCGGCAACTACGCCCAAGGTGGCGATGGTTTTAACCATTTTGGACATATTTTTCCTTTCGTGTTTATTTTTATGACCTTTTGTGTCTCTATTATACATAAGCATAAAATGAATGTCAACACTTTTTGGCAGATTTTAGCTAAGAATTTTCGACAAAAGAGCGACCCCTAACGGCCGCTCTTTTAGCTTATTGCTGGCGAAGGTTATTTCTTCTTGCGTCCGTGAATACGACTGATGATCCAAAAGATAATGAGAAAGACTAGCAGGATGAAGACAAAGAGTAGCCAGAATGGGCAGACAATAACGAATTTTTCGACCGTGCTGGTTTCGTCGAAAATGGTGACGGTTTGTTTAACACGGAAAACGCCGAGACTAGGGCAGTCGTCCCAAGAAATCGAGTTGAAGCGCTTCGTCTCGGGCAGGATGAGGCTCTCTTCCGGCTCTTCTTCGTTAGTGAAGACTTCTTCGTCACTGAAAAGCGGGAAAATCTGGACACTGTATTTGGCGTGAGTGTAGACATTACCAGTGTTCTCAACTACGGACGAGACGGTGAGGGGGGCAGCAGAGACAAAGCCTGGAACATTGTTGCTGATGATGTTGGCTGTCTTGGTAATTTCACCGTCAACGTTGCCGAGGATGCGATAGCCAAGCTGACGCACAGTCTCAACGGCGGTTGAGTCGCCAGTTTCTTTGTTGTCCATGGTAATCGTGATGATAGCAGACTGTGCGCCACCGTGCGCATCGGCCGGAACATTAATTGTATAGTTCAGCTCAGTTTCGGTACCCGAGGCGAGGAAGCCTTTCGACTTGTCGACCGAAATCCAGTCAGAAATGTCGGTGTATTTGGTCTGGTCAGTGTAGTTTGGCTGATAATCTTCCCCTTTGACGCTATACGGGGCAAAACCGACGGTATAGTTAAAATCATGTTTACCAGTGTTTTTGATAGTGAAATTGCCAGTACGGGTTTCGCCGGGTTTAAGATCTTCGAATTCCTTGATGGTTGGCGTAATTGCGAGACGATATTCGGGCAAATCATCTGCCAAGGCGACCGGAATGTTAGTAATTGCAAGCGCAAGGGCCGCGAGTACGGCCACAAAATGTTTGAATTTTTTATGTAAAATCATGAACCTCCTTACTTCGTTTCATTATAGCATACTCCGATGGACTAAGGTACGACTTTTGGCAACAAAATACCGCCCCGAAAGGCGGTATTTCTGAAGTCGGCTGACTTAGTTTTTGTTGGTGGCGGTGAAGGTGACCTGGCCGGTGTAGGTACCAGCGGCTTGACCATCTTTGATCTTGGCGCCGAAAGTAACTTCAGTCTTCACACCACTGTTGACGGTCGGGGTACCTTGAGTGGCGATCACGACGTCGTTGGCAGTGATGCCGACATAGTTGCCAGCATCGAGCGAATTGATACGATAGCCCCATTCAGAGTTCGTAGCGTTTGAGAGGGCGGCGCCTTGACCAGCAACGGCTTGAGAGATATCGAACGTGCCGGTACCAGCAACGATTTGGTCAGTACCACTCATCAGGCTAGTGACGGTAGCGTTAGTGCCGCTAGCTTTGATCGAAAGATCGTAGCCTTTGGAATTCTTAGTGGTAACTGTGACGCCGAGCGGAGTCGAAGCGTAGTCGGTACCGTCAGTCGAGGTGAGTTCAACTTCATCTTCAGTGTTGTCGGTTTCGATGCTGAGAACATCGCTGATGACGAGTTTGAGTTTGGTGTCGGTCGTCACTTTGCCATCTGCTGGACCGCCATCATAGGTAGCGCCAGCTTCCGCACCAGTGTCTGGAGCAGGGCCGTCGATCACCTTAGCAGCTTGCGCATTGAGAGGCAAGGCAGCAACGCCAAGGCCGGCGACGATGCTGAGCGCAGCAATAGCTTTTGTAGTATTCGTCATATAAAGATCTCCTTTGATGTTACTTTTTATCTATGACTTATATTGTAGTTTTATTATATACGAGCGTGAAGGATTAAGCAAGAGCGTTTTTTTGATATAACGATAAGAGCAGCCCCCTGTTGACTTTTGAACTTAAGAAAAAGCATGAGTTGGAAAAATGTTGTAAAATTTACAACATTTCAACGGATGATGGGGCATATCTTTCTATTATAGCACACTTGGCCCTAGAAGTCAATAGTTTTAGTGCAAATTGGAGGATTTTACAGCAAATCCTTGAGATAACGTCCAGTCGGGGTATCGGCGTTTTTCGCCAATTGTTCAGGTGTGCCGCTGGCGCAGACTTGACCGCCCTTCAGGCCGCCCTCAGGACCCATGTCAATGATCCAGTCGGCGGATTTGATGACATGAAGGTTATGTTCGATGATAATCATTGAGTTGCCGCCGTCGACTAGTTTACCGAGGATTTCGAGCAGGCGCTTGACGTCGTCAGTGTGGAGACCGGTGGTCGGCTCGTCGAGGATGTAGAGCGTTTTGCCAGTGCTGCGGCGCGCTAGCTCAGTGGCGAGTTTGATGCGTTGAGCTTCGCCGCCAGAGAAAGTAGTGGCGGGCTGACCGAGCTTAATGTAGCCGAGACCGACTTCCTGGAGAGTTTTGAGCTTGGGCGTGATGCTAGGGATGCTTTCGAAAAATTCGGCGGCTTCGTCGATAGTCATGTCGAGCACTTCGGAGATGTCGCGACCTTTATACTTAATTTCGAGGGCTTCACGGTTGTAGCGTTTGCCATGACAAACTGGACAAGAAACGTAAACATCGGGCAAAAAGTGCATTTCAATCTTATTCACGCCGTCGCCTTGGCAATGTTCGCAGCGACCGCCTTTGACATTGAAGCTGAAGCGGCCAGCTTTATAGCCACGGAGTTCAGCCTCTGGTTGTTTGGCAAAAAGCTCACGGATTTGGTTAAAGACACCGGTATAGGTCGCGGGATTGCTGCGCGGGGTGCGACCGATCGGGCTCTGGTCGATGACGATGGCTTTGTTGAGATATTCAATGCCATCAATGCGATCGTGATTACCCGAGACGGTTTGAGCGCGATGGAGCCGCGCGAGGAGTTCGTTGGCCAGAATGCCATTCACGAGGGTGGACTTGCCGGAACCAGAAACGCCCGACACTACGGTCATTACACCGAGCGGAAAATGCACGTCGATATTTTTCAGGTTATTCTCGCGCGCACTAACTACAACCAGTTCTTGGCCTTTTTTCGGCTTGCGGCGCTTTTTCGGGACGGGGATGGTGAGTTTACCAGAGAGATATTGGCCAGTGATCGACCGATCATTCTTGGCGACCTCGTCGGGCGTGCCGGCAGCGACGAGACGACCACCGTTTTTGCCAGCGCCTGGGCCGATGTCGACGATAAAATCAGCCTCGCGCATGGTATCTTCGTCGTGTTCAACCACGAGGACGGTATTTTTCAGGTCGCGAAGATGCTTCAAGGTGGCGATTAATTTATCATTGTCGCGCTGGTGCAGGCCGATGCTTGGTTCGTCGAGAACATAAAGCACGCCCTGCAGGCCGGAGCCAATCTGAGTAGCCAGACGAATACGCTGAGCTTCGCCGCCGGAGAGGGTGTTCGCCGCGCGACCGAGTTCGAGGTAGCCGAGACCGACGTCCTGCATGAACTGGACGCGTTCGCGGATTTCCTTCAGAATTGGTTCGGCAATCATAGCTTCGTTCGCTTCGAACTTCAGGTCGGTTTTGAGGACTTCGAGCGTAGCATCGACGTCGAGATTGCACATGTCGACAATGTTCAGGCCATGAACCGTAACCGCGAGCACGGCAGGTTTCAGGCGGGCGCCATGACAGGTCTGACACTCATGGACGCGCATAAACCGCTCAATGTCCTTGCGGACAAATTCGGAGTCAGTCTCTTTATGACGGCGTTCCAAGGTCGGGATGACGCCTTCGTAAGTCGACTGGTAGGTCGCGCCATTGCCCCATTTGCCGTGACCGGCGACACTGACTTCGTACTTCTCGTCGCCCGTACCATAGAGAATTTTGTGAATGTTTTCTTCCGAAATTTGGCTAATCGGCGTGTGGATGGAGAAACCTTGTTTCTCCCCGACGGCTGCGAGACGCTTCAGCCACCAAGATTCTTGCGTGACACGGTTGAACGGGCGAATACCACCTTCGGCGATGGTGAGATTAGGATTCAAGACAAGGCTGGGGTCAATCTCAAGTCGTGTGCCGAGACCGGTACAGGTCGGGCAGGCACCTTGAGGAGCGTTGAAGCTGAAAAGACGCGGCTCGAGCTCAGGGATGAGTTCGTCGGGGTGGAGATCACAGGCGTAGCGCTGCGAAAACGTATAAAGCGTATTCCCAGAGCGATCCAGCGCTTGTCCTGTCGACACGGTGGCGCTCTCCGAATCGAGCCCTGACGGGTCGTGATTCGGACCCGCGCCAGCCTGGTCATCAGTGTCTCCAAGACTAGCGCTGGTGCCGCTCTGCCCATGCGCTTCAATCGTTTTCGTGTTGTCGTTGATTTTGAGTAGGTTGATGATTCCCTGGCCGAGTTCGAGGGCTTGCTCAATCGAGCCGGAAATGCGAGATAAGAGGTCAGGCGAGAGGATAAAACGGTCAACCACGATTTCGATGTTATGACGATCATTCTTGTTCAGGTCGGGGAATTCATCCAGCGCGTAGACAATACCATCAACGCGCACGCGCGAGAAACCCTTGGCCCGGTATTGCTCGGGAATATGTTGAAAACTGCCTTTTTTCTGTGTAACAATCGGCGCGAGCAACATCAGTTTGCTGCCGAGCGGAAGTTTCATGACTTCATTCACGATGTCTTCAACGCTACGGCGGCTAACTTCGCGGTGACAAATCGGACAGTGCGGCACACCGACGCGGGCGAAAAGTAGGCGAAGATAGTCATAAACTTCGGTGACGGTAGCGACAGTCGAGCGCGGGTTGCGGCTGGTGGACTTCTGGTCGATCGAAATGGCTGGGCTGAGACCAGAAATACTATCAACGTCGGGTTTATCCATCACACCGAGGAACATGCGTGCATAACTCGAAAGGCTCTCGACGTAGCGGCGTTGGCCTTCAGCGTAAATCGTGTCGAAGGCTAGACTAGACTTGCCAGAGCCAGAGAGACCAGTAATGACAACTAGTTTGTCGCGCGGGATATCAACATCCAAATCTTTCAGGTTGTGTTGTCTCGCCCCGCGAATTTTGATATAACTGTCGTCGTTCATTGCTTGTATATTATATAGCAAAAATAGAGATTACGCAATAAGCCGCCCGAAGGCGGCTGAGCTTATTCGAAGAAAACTCGGGCTTTTTTGTGGTAGCCTGCTCGATTGCGCCATTCGCGCCACATGCGGATTTCCGAGATCTTGGTGTCGTGACCGAAGTATCGGCGTACGGCACTGGTCGCAGTTAGCGCTTCACCCGCATAATCTGTGCGCGCAGACTCTTGTAATAACAAGATCGCTCCTTCATTGAGTGCTCGATCTTCACGAGCGATGATGGTAAGCGCCTCAGCGGTAGCATAAATCAGCCCTAAACTCGCACCATAGTTCGGAACTTTGCCATCTAGGCTAACGTTCGGAGCGAAGAGCAAAGTACCGGCGTAAGTGTCTAGCACCATAACTAGCAGCTCACCGTCCTGGTAGATACCAACATTGAAAGCCTCGGTAATCCGTATGTTTTGAGGATAGAAGCGCGACTTCGGATCATTGCTGGATAGCATTTCATCGATAGAATCGGCCGCCATCTCGTCACTGGTGCGGATGTAAGTGTTGAAAAATAGCCGCGTGTACGGCCCGCCCGCCAAATTGTAACGTATTATACGCTCAGCTTTCCGTAAAGGCGGTTTACAATCCAAAATACAGGTTCCCTTTTTCGCCGAACCCTCTCCATAATATTCGTTGAGGTATTCGTTTTGAACAGCCAATAACGCATTTAGCTCGGCCTGTTTCAAACCTGCAGAACTCCCGGCGTTAATTTCTAAATTTTGAAATTCGATCATAAAAATCCCTCCTTTTTGATTTTTGATCGATTCTTCGAAATAATGTTGTTAAAGTTACAGCGGACTGCTGCTTGGTCCGCAAAATCTGATAACTCCCTGTTTTTCAGGAAAAACTGGCGTTTTTCCTATCGGGGTAGAAAACAAGGGCTATACTTCCATTATAGCACACATTGGTGAAAAAGTCAATAGTTTTAGCGGATTTTGGGGTTTTATTCGACATCTGGGCGAAGGTTTTCGTACCAGAGCATCAGTTCTTCAGCCAGAAAACGGCACTCCTCGGGAGATTTGCCGCCGAAGGTTTCGCCCTGTTCGAGGGATTTTTTGATAGCATTCATCTCCTTGAAGAAAAACTTGGATTGCTGTTTCAGGCGGTCCTCGCGGTATTTTTGCCACTCGGCGGACTCGGTCTCGGTGAGAATCTCGGGGAAATTTTTGGCCTTGTAGTGCATAAAAAGCTCGGGCAAGCGTTCGTCCTTGAAACGAGGGCGAAAATCTTTCAGGTCCTCAGCCTCATTGTTACGCACAGCCGAGCAAAGGATGAGATCGTCCGCCGGGGTGAAAGCCGAATAGAGGTTCGACTCGGGATCGGACGTGACGGTATATTCGGGGAAATCTTGCGCTTGCATACGGGCGGGAAAATCGGGGTGATTCTGCAGGGCGGCAATATTTCGCTCGACTTGTTCGCGCGAAAGGCCGATGCGTTGCCAGCAGTCGCCGCGGTCCAGCACGCCGATGGGCGCCACGGCCGGGCAACGGTTGTACTGAAGAGTTTTGACGATGGGATAATAGTCAAAAACCTGCTCGCCCGACTGCTTCGCTTGGTCGGCGGTTTGTTTCGCGCGGTCAGCAGCAGCCTCGGCTTGCGGAGTGCGACGCTTTTTGCGCGAGGACTTCCAGGCGTATTTTTCGTCGAACGTGCCATCTTTTTCCGCAGCCAGCATCTCGTCGAGGTTATAACGCAGGTCGAAAACCAAAACATTGCCGTTCTTCCCTTCGGCGATGGGATAGGCAACAGTGGTCTTCTCGAACTTGCTAGAGTAGCGGCCGGATGAATAAACAAAAGGAGCAGGTTCTTTCAGATTAATCAACTTCTTCACCATACGCTTTAGCCGTTGACTATAAAGGTATTGGTAGAGTTGGGGTTGTTTTTGCTTGATGAGACGCGTGACCTCGATCAGGGCGACCACGTCAGCTAGGGCGTCGTGGGCATGTTCGTGTTCAATACCGTTGAGCTTAGTGATAAGCTCAAGACGGTTGGTGGCGCGACCATCTTCAGCGAAGGGCCACTCGATCCCTTCAGGACGCAGGGCGCGAGTCATACGCACGACATCAAGCAGATCCCAGCGACTGCGACGTTCCTTCCATTCCCATTCATAAGCGTCATAAAAATTCCGCCAGAGTGTGTTGCGGATAAATTCGTTGTCAAAGCGGATGGAGTTATAGCCAATAATCGTGGTGCCGGGAGTGGCAACCTCTTCGACCATGAAACGGCAAAAATCGCGCTCGGTGATGCCGTCTTGGCGGGTCATCTGCGGCGTAATACCAGTCACCATGATGGCGCCGGGGCTGGGCAGAGTGTCCTCAGCTAGCTGGACGAGCAGGTTGGTCGGCTCACCGATCGGGCGAAGGTTAAGGTCGGTGCGCTGACCAGCAAACTGCATAATACGATCGGTGCGCGGGTTGAGGCCCGACGTCTCCAGGTCGTAGAAGTAGAAGCTATACTGCATGAAAGCATTATATCACGGCCAAAGCATTTGCATTAAATATTCTTCAGCACGGATTTGGTTAAGACTAGTAAAAAGCCACACATAAAGAAAGTCCGCCGAATGGGGCGGACTTTGCTTTCTAAAGTGCGAATTGAGCAGCCGAATGGGGCGGCTCAACTGTTGGCGGGTTTTCGACGGCGGCTAGCGGCTTTCTGGTCGCCGCGACACTTAGATCGGCTATTTCGCGATGCGGACACCAACTTTATTCTGGTGTTCGATCAGGCGCTGCGCCTGCGAGCCAGCAGCGGCTTGAGTCTTGCGGTTCTGTCGACGCCGTAGGAGATCGGCAAACTTAATAGTTTGACCCCGGCGAGCGTTCGGACGCCGCGCATGACGGACTTTGCCACCGCGAACCGAAGCCATGGTCATCTCGACCTCGGGGCGGTTCTGGCGCAAAATCTCGTAGTGGTCCGCCGGGATAGACACTATATCTTCGACTTTGGTGCCTTCGCCGAAATAGTATTCCATGACCATCTTGGCCACTTCGGCATCATCCGTAGACGCGTTACTCAGCCGCTCCTGCCCCTCTTGCAGGCGGTCCAGGGCCACTTTGAGATCCGCTGCGGAAATCTGGGTATGGGTCTCATACATTTCCGCATGGATTCTCTCCTCACGAGCCCGTTTGATCGCAGCGCGGCGAGCCTCCTCCAGCTCATAACGCCGATGTTGCACCGCGGCCAATTTTTCCGCCGCTTCCAGACGCTTCGCGCACTTACGCAAGAAGCTCGGCCAGCTGACCTTGTACCAGAAAACTGATATCGCACCCAGCTCGAGCAGCCAGCCGAGAATGACGGAAGCCTTGCGGTCTGCCTCATACTCGATCAGGGCGGTCGTCATGAAGCCCTGATAAGTCCAGGCCAGCATCAGCCCGAGGCTGATGCACGCTATCAATAGTGATAGCGCCAGGTAGGCACTGGCCCAATTCGGGCGTTTTCTCACGTGTCCGCGGTGGACCTTGATATTGAGTGCCGCAAAAGTTTGTGCGCCTAGGGTGACGAACAGCAAATTCACCACTAGCAGCAAAGTTGCCTGCGCTGCAAGCGGCAGCATCTCCAGCACCACCGTTGTTACCATGATGGCCGCGAACGCCATCACAAAATTTTCAAAACCCTTATTAACTTTGAACATCTTCTTCCCCTCCTTTTTTATTATTTTTCGCGGGAAAAGCCTACCTCGGAGCCGTTTTTTGACATTTTTGATCAAATTCGGCATCTTGGGCGAATTTTCCGCAAAAGATGTTCTGTGCGATGAGATAGGCTCCTCTGCCTACCCCATTACTTCCATTATAGCACACTTTGTCGAAAAAAGCAATACCAAAATCATCTCTACCCCTGTAAAAGTCTTTCCTTATGCTTGAAAAAGTAGGATTTTGGTGGGTTTTGATTGATTTTCGGCGAGAATTGAGGGATTTTAGCGGGTTTTAGCTATTTAGCGACCTCCGGATGGTGGCTTTTGGCAGCAAACGGCAGATTTTAGAGATTTTGGAGGTAGGATTTGGCGGCGAGGGCGGCGCTCGCGCCGTCGGCGGCAGCGACGACGGCTTGATGGAGCGCGCCAGCGCGAACATCACCGGCCGCGAAGAGACCCGCGAGCGCCGCCCGGTTCTCGGGAGCAATGAGGTAGCCGGCGGAGTCTAGCAAATAGCTCTCTGAAACCAGATTATTCGATGAGACTTGACCAGCCGACTGTTCCTGAGGATGATTTTGTAGCTCATGTCGTGACTCTCGCGTCATTTCAGGGTATTGCACTTCTTGCGGCTTTTCCTGGCTCGGTGACTTTGGCGACGATGCTTGGCGAAGTTCTTGGTCAAGCTGGCGGAACATATCGGTCGCGGGGCGTTTGCCGATAAAGACGAAGACATATTCGAACTGATTGAGCAGCTCGGCGGTGGGCTCGAGTTGCTCGCGGATTTCGACGTTAGGGTAGCGTAAGAGGCGCTGCACCAGCCAAGGATCGGCTTTGACGCGAGAATGGGTAATCAAAGTGAGGCTCTTCACTAACTCGATGAGATGCAGCGCCTCTTGGAAAGCAGAGTTGCCGCCACCGACGACGGCGACGCGCTTCTCTCGAGCAAAGCTGCTATCGCAGAGCGCACAATAGGAGACAGACACGTCTAAGCTAAGCTCGAGAGAGCGCGGCTTGGAGCCGGTGGCGGCAATGACGGCGCGCGCGGAACGCGGCGCGCCATCGATCTGCAAGATGAAGCCCTGTTCGTGGCGGAGTACTGAAGTACATTCGCCATACTCAACCTTAGCACCAGCCTGGACAGCTTGACGCCGCATAGTGTCTGCCAACTCCGCGCCGGTGCCGATGAACCCAGGATAGTTTTCGATCTGAGCGATTTGGGTCAATACGCCACCCACAGCGCCCCGCTCGAAGACTGTCGCCCTGAGTCCGGCACGGCTAGCATAGAGTGCTGCCGACAGGGCCGCCGGGCCGCCACCAATAATTGCTAGTTCAAGTTGCTGTTCACTCATTCCCTCTCCCACGATAAATTATTTTATCCAATCATACTCAAACGTTAGCTTATGCCTGGATTATTCGGGTATTAGAAACTACCGCCTTGTAAAAGTGTGCTGAGTTCGTAGTTCAAGACTTGGAGCTCGGTGTACTTCTCTTCCAGGGTGTCGTCCTGCTCGACAGCTAAGACGATATACCTCAAGGGCGAAGCATCTTCGCCTTCGCAGACTTCGCGCGTGTCGCCATAGGCCATATCGCTATTGATCGAAATCTGGCGCACACCGCCCAGTTTCATACCAATGACGCCTTCTTTCCAGCCCGTGATGACGTTTTCGGTGTTGCGGAGCGGAATCTTGAGCGCAGTCGGGTTATCCTGATTGTCGAAGGAGGAGTCAAAGATTGTACCATCTGAACACCAGCCGATGTAATAAGCGTAATAATCATAGTCTCCTTCTTTAAGCTCACGGCCAGAGCCTGTTTTCAGGTCGGCAACATCGACACCGGCAGCTTCGGCGTTAGCACGATTATAGGCCTTGACGTTGGACTTATATTGCAGCAAAGTATCGAAATATTTCTGGGAAAGTGCGGCGGTCGCTTCATCAACTTCTTCGTTTTTACTATCATACTCCGCCTGAATCTGGGCGAGAGTTTCTTCGTCGACACGACTGTTTGAGCCCCCCAGTACGATGATAAGGTAAGTGAAAATCATCGAGCCGACCAGCAAAACTGCGATAATAATGATTGCTACCCGTTGCCAAACGCTTGTCTTTAAAGTTGATTCGTCCATGTCGTCTCCTTGTCTAAATTATGATTGCACCGAGCCCGGCGGCTGCCTGAGTGATTTGGTCCATTATAGCAGAAATTTCGGCTGAGGTCAGAGTTTTGTCGGGGCGGGAGAATTTGAGATGGAAGGAAAGGTTTTTGGTCTGATCGGCCGGAGAAGCTTGGTAGACCGAAAGCGGTACGATCTCGAAAAGAGTCCCTGCAGCGCGAAGTGAAGTTTCGAGCATCTCTAGCACACGCCAGTAGGCCACATCGGCGGCTAGTTTGAGGGTCAAATCGCGCTCCACCGACGGAAACTTCGAAAGCGTGAGTTCAATACCTAGTTCGGTAGTCGCCGAGGCGAGCGGGTCGAGCTGCAATTCGAGCGCCGAAACGGTATTTTCTAGCTTAAATTTACGCAAAACGCCAGACTTGATTTCGCCAAACGCACCAATAGCCTGATCGTGCCAGACGAGCTCGGCAGAGTGGGCAGGCTCAAGGTAAGGATGCGTAGTTGCAGCGGGAGAATTCGGGGCCAGCGGGCGATAGCTAATGTCAAGCTTGAGCTTCTGGCGGAGCAAAGCGAGGATCGCCGCCTTGAGATGGTAAAAATCATGCAAGTCAACAATACCAAGGTGAGTCGAGACGATCGGCACACCGTCAGCATCTTGGCCGGCGGATTTAGCTGCAACTTGGTTCATTTCGTAAAACGTAAAATCTTTGTGCCCGGCCTTAAGATTTTCGCGTACTTTGTCGAGCAGGCTGGGCACGATTTGCTGACGGAAGCACTGCAGCTCGGGCGAGATAGAATTGATAATTTCATAACTGTCCGCAGGATCTTGGCCAACTTTCTCGAGCAGGTCGCGGCTGACGAAGGAATAAGTCAAAAGTTCGTTCATGGCTAAATCATGCGACAAAATCTGACGTACGCGACGCTTGAAACGGAAAACCGGATCAACTTCGGCTTCGATGAAGGGTTTTTCGGGCAGGCTGAGCGCAATGTTATCATAGCCCAGCAAGCGGCCAACTTCTTCGATCACATCTTCACGCAGATGAATATCAGTACGCCAAGCTGGAGAAGTTATCTTCAAATTGCTGCTAGACTCTACTCTGAAGCCGACATTCTCCAAGGTTTGCGTGATTTCGGCTGCAGAATAGTCGGTGCCGAGCAAGGTGTTGATATCGGCTGTTGTGATTTTTACAACAGTTTTGGTTTGGGGGTCAGGGTAGCACTCGGCGACCACCGACGGCTCAACTTCGAGACGATGAATCGCTTCGTTCAACACTGTACCGCAAAGTGCCGCTGGCTGGCCTTTGGTGAAACGGGTGATTGCTTCGGAGAAAATGCCGTGCGCCATCTGAGTTTTGCGTAGGTGATAAAGCGAGAAGGTAGCGCTTTCGAGCACGACACGGCGCGTACTGGCGTCGATTTCGGTGTTCTTGCCACCCATGGCGCCGGCCAGTGCGATTGGTACATCATTCGAGGTGATAACAATGTCAAAATCTTGCAGAGCAATAGTCTTGCCATCGAGTAGTTGCAGCTCTTCACCCGAGCGTGCAGCGCGTACGATAATCTCAGCCCGGTTCGACTGCCCACCAACCGCAATAAGCTTATCATAGTCGAACGCGTGGAGTGGCTGGCCAGTCTCGAGCATCAGGATGTTTGTCAGATCGACCATCGGATCGATCGCACGCATGCCGGCTTTGGCGAGAAAAACTGCCGCTTTGGTGAGATATTTGCTCGGCTGGTTGTCGGCCAACTCGAAAACCGCACAAGCATAGCGCGGGCAGAGCTCGGGGTCGGCTATGCGAATCTTGACGTTCGGCTCAGCGATGAGCTTAAGCGGCTGGTCAATATCCTGAAAAAGGGCAGGCTCGGTAAACTTTTGACCAAGGATGCCGGCCACTTCGCGCGCGAAACCGATCAAGCCAAAGCAATCTGGACGATGCGTGAGGGACTTATTCTCGACATCGAGGATCTTATCATTTAGATCAAAGACCTCCGCAAACAGATCGCCCGGCTGCGCGACGGCGGGGTCAATTTCGGCAATGGCTTTGTGTTCATTGCTAAAACCGAGTTCGTCAGGACCAGCCAGCATACCGTTTGACTCGTAACCTTGGAGCTTGCGGACGCTGATTTTGAAGTTCTCGCCGCCGTAAGTCTCCGGCACGATGGCGCCCGGCGCGATCCAGACCGCCAGCATCCCAGCATGAACATTCGGCGCGCCGCAGACTACTTGCACATAACCATTCTCGAGTTGGTTAAATTCGGAACCCGGTGCGCCGGCATCGATTTCGCACAGGTTCAGATGGGTGCCAGGAATAGGCTCGGCTTTCATGACTTTTACAATATAGATTTTTTGATAGGCCGGAGCAAGGTCAATCACTTCTTCGACTTCGACTAGGCGCGAGCCGATGAGCTTGATTAGTTCCTCATCAGAGAGATCTTTGGGTAAATTGACGTATGATTTGATTTTATTCAGTGAAATTTTCATAAAATTTGCTTTTCCTATTGACTTTTATCCAAATGTGTGCTATAATAGAAGGTTAGGGTGTTTTCTCGTGAGGATTTTTGGGTGTTTCGGTTAATTTTGGCATTTTTGAGAATGTTTTTGCGGGCGTTTTGCATTAGAATTTCTCCAAAAAGTCAAGTTTGCCAGATTCGAAGTAGCGCACGTCGTTTAGACCGTATTTTAGCATAGCGAGGCGGTCAATGCCGCCGCCCCAAGCAAAACCGTGATAGACTTCAGGGTCGATACCGGCAGTCTTAAGGACATTGGGGTGAATCATGCCACAACCACCCATTTCTAGGTAGCCTTTACCGCCAAGGCAGGCGGGTTTTTCGATCATAAACTCAGCAGAAGGTTCGGTGAACGGGAAATATCCCGGTTGAGTCTTGAGGTTAAGCTTTTGGCCATAATAAGCTTCAAAAAATTGTTTTAGAATACCAAAAAGCTGGCCCATGTTGGCATCTTTCGAGACAAACACGCCTTCGCACTGGTAAAAGGTGTGCTCGTGGGTCGCATCGACATCTTCGTTACGGAAGACGCGACCCGGAATCACCACGGCAATTTCACGACCAGCCGCCAGACGATCTTTGTACTTTTTCAGGGCGCGGTGCTGCATGGTGGAAGTGTGGGCAGGCGGGATAAAACCTTCGGCCGTGCGAAAAGTGTCATAACCGTCGCGCGCCGGGTGATCCTTAGGGAAGTTGAGACTTTCGAACATATGAAACTCGTCATCAAGCTGATGCGACTCCATAACATCAAAACCCATCGCCGAATAAATTTCGACCACTTTGTCGAGTTCAACCATAAGCGGATGCTCGGTGCCAAAGTGGAACTCGGGGAGCGGCTGATTGGGCGCGGCTGGCGCGTAGACATCGAGCGGGACGACACTTTCGCTCTCGAGGCTAGCCTCGGCCTGCTTGATAGCGGCGAGGAGTTTTTGCTTCTTGGCATTCAGCTTGCGACCAAAATCACCGCGCTCCGCCGGTGGCAGAGTTTTGATCTTAGTGTACTCGGCGTTAAGTGCTTTGAGGGCTTGTTTGAGCTGTTCTAAGTCTGACATGTTATATATTATAGCATGCCTGAGAGGTAATGCCGAAAATTAGATGGGCAAGAACATGTAGATAAGTGAGAGGATGGCTAACACTACCAGAACGATCCAGACCCAAGTGAAGCGACCGGTGCGTTTAGTTCCCTCAGTATAGCGTTCGGCGGCAGTGTTCGCAGTCGGCATAGCACCGGGAGTTGAAGTCTGAGCTTTCTGACGCAGATCAGCTGCAATACGGCGATTTAATTCTGAATTTCTTTCCTGATTGTTCGATACCATCACTCCCATGTTTCGTCCTTATAGATGTTATGTTTACTTCGTGCTTATCATTGTACCACATGTGTGCTATAATTGGAGAAATATCAGTTTAAGGAGGTTAGAAATGGCCAATCAGAAGTCAAAGAAGACGATGAAAAAGTCTTCGACGAAGCCAGAAGCTAGCAAAGAAGTGAAGGAAGTTAAGGAAATTAAATCCGAAACTAAGCCTGAACTAGCTTCTCAGGCATCTCAAGCGAAGAGCACCTCAGGAAAGTCTCAGTCCACTCTCCATGGTTTCTTTGCACGCAAATATGATAAGAATGAGAATATTCTCACGATTTTTAAGACACCGAAGATTTGGGGAGCTTTGATCGGTGAGTTGATTGGGACAATGTTATTATCACTACTGCTTTTGATGCTAAGCATCTTTGGTCTGTTCCAATATACACTCTACCTAGCGCCAGCTTTGATCTGCATTTATGTCGTCATCGTGGGGCTTTCGGGCGCCAACTTGAACCCACTAGTCACGGTTGGGATGATGGCTTCGCGCCGCATGTCAGCAATTCGCGGTGTATTGTATATGCTCGCGCAAGTGATTGGAGCCTGGCTCGGTTTGCTAGTCGTGAACGCTTTCCGTCTTGGTAGCGCCGCGGCAGCGATCGAACTACCGATCATGGATGAAATTTCCGGCGAGACTTTTTGGGCTATTGCGCTAGTTGAGCTAGTAGGCGCGATTATCTTAGCGTTCTGCTTTGCTCGCGCAATTCGTTATGCTCGCCGCAGCGCTTTGACCTTTGGTTTCACGGTAGCCAGTAGCTTGATTTTCGTGTTGATTTTCGGCGCGATCATTTCGCAAGGTTTCTTCCAGTATGCAATGAGCTTTGCTTTCAACCCGGCAATCGCTTTGATGTTCCAGATTTTGCCAACTTCGGCGGCTGGTTTTGGTGAGCTATTGTCACTGCTCGGCCTAGCTTTGAGCGCCTATGTACTAATCCCGATGGTTGGTGGTATTATCGGTTTTTATCTATCGGACTTCGCAACAAGACTGTCATGTGGCGGCTATTTCTGCGAAACAGATGATGAAAACTGTGATGAGCTACACGCTTAAATAATGCGGCGCAAAATACTCTCGTCTACACGCGAGAGTATTTTTGTGTTATAATGGTTTTATGGTAAAAAAGCCGCAATGGTCGGAAATAAAAAAGAAATTTAAGCAGGTTCAAGCGCCTAGACACCCGATGCCAGTTGCTCTCAGGGTACTTTGTTCGGTCGTGCTCGCGGCGGGTTTTGCTTTCGCTTTTTATTGGTTTTTGTTGGAGAGCCAGTACGGGGGGTCTCAGCCCGACATTGCACAGTTTATTCAGGAATCGCCGACGGTCTTTTGGTATAGCTACAGTTTCGTTTTCTTATTAACCTTGCTGTTGATGAGTATTTTTTGGCGAACTTGTTTTGGGCTAGGTGCGACTTTTGCAATTATTAGTATAATTGCTTACGCTAACGAGCAGAAGATCAAAGTGCGTGCGGCGCCGTTGTTGCCGGAGGATCTGCAAATGGTGGGCCAGGCAGGTGAACTAATGGAGTTCGTTGATACGGGGGAGGTGATGAGGCTGGCGCTTGGCGTGGTCTTGCTGCTAATAGGCACATGGATGTTCGACCGAATCTTGCGAAAAGCGATTGGCAAGGACTCAACGAAGCAGAATTGGCTAGAAAAACATGCGATTTTGCAACGTGTTACTTGTTCCCTGCTGGTACTAGCGACGTTGGTGGTAGCCTATAACCCACTACTGCATCATGGCGGTGAGACGATGGAGAAGATCGATTGGCTAGACACAACTTTCGCGGCTTGGGATCCGGCGGGGACTTATGAATGGAACGGCTTAATCTTGTCGTTCTTATATAGCCTAGGGTCAACAAATCTGGATGCACCGGAGGGTTATTCAGAGGAAAAGATTCAGGCGATTTATGAGAAGTATCAAGCGCTGAAAGACGACGACGAGGAACGCGTAGCCTTGGCGGATAAAGTTGATAATATTATCTTCATTTTAGACGAGAGTTTCTACGATCCAGAGACTTTAGATGAGTATTATGCGCATACTGGTGGCGACGTAATCCCGAATTTGCGCAAGATTTTTGAGAAGTACCCGAGTGGCTACATGTATTCGCCAGAATATGGCGGCGGGACGGCGAATATTGAATACGCGGCCTACACTGGTTTGTCAAATTATTGGGCCAACACTATTCCTTACTCGAATTTCGCGGCAAGGCTAGACCACATACCAGGGTTAGTGAGCTACGCGAAGAGTAATAATTTCGCAGCTACGGCGATTCATGCTTATGCTGGGTCGGTTTATAAACGTAATATTGTCTACGATCGAATGGGCTACGATGAGTTTATCGATATTGATAAGATGAAACACACTGGGCTAGAAAATGGCCAGGGTTATGTAAGCGATGCGGAAGTTTATGCGGAGATTTATGATATCTTATTGGAAAATCCGGGACCAAAGATGATCGGGGCGGCAACGATGCAGAATCATAGCCCTTACGAATCGGCAGGTTATCCAGAGTGGCATTTCCCACTCAAAAATCGAGTTGACAGTTGGCGGGGCGTGGAAGCATCTTTTGAATCATTATCGCGGGCGGATCAGTATCTGGCAGATTTTCTAGCGAAACTTGACGAGTTGGACGAAAAAACTGTAGTTTTGTGGTTTGGCGACCATGTGGCGGGGGCTTTTGATCATATCGTTGAATCTACAGATCAAGATGAGCTAAATTCAGTGCACCTGACGCCATACTTCATTTACGCAAACTTCGAACTTGATGGTTTATATACTACGACCGAGGTGGCTGAACAAAATGCAGAATATGGGTTTAAGTTTAAGGCAAAGGGAGTTGATTTGCCGACGGTAACGCCGAACTGTATGATGAATGAGGTATATAATGTTTTGGGGGTAGAAAAGCCGGTGCTGAACTATTTGCTTGACGAAGTGTGTGCGGAAAATCCAATTTTGGCACCAGTATATTATAGCGAGGGTGGCGAGCCAGTCGAGACGGAGGCTTTGAAAGATTACGAGTTAATCAACTACGATGTGTCACACGGTGAACATTATTGGTTGAAATACAACCAAGATTAGGCCTTAGGAAAAAGTGGCGTGGCGGGCGGTATAATTTCGGAAGCAGTGAAGATCTCAATAATCGTGTCCGAGGTTTGCGGTAGAAACGGTTGGAGCAAGACGGCGGATTCAAGCAAGCCTTGTACGAGTTTTTGCATAACTGTTTCGAGTTCGGCGGTTTGACCGGCCTTAGCGAGCGCCCAAGGTTTCGCTTCGTCGATGGCTTTATTCAGACTCTGAATCTTTTGCCAAACGTAGTCAAAGGCCTTACTACTCTCAAATCGATTCATCAACTCAGTATATTCGGCATCTTGTACTACGGGCAGCTCGCAACCTGAAATATGATTTTTGGCGCAAAGGGTCGCGAGACGCTGCACGAGATTACCGAGATCGTTAGCTAGCTCATTATTATAAGCGTTGTCGTACTTTTCCCACGAAAAATCGGAATCGGCAAAAGTATCGACGTGACGCAAGAAATAATAGCGAAAAGCTTCCAAACCATAACGATCAAGCACGGCAATTGGGTCAACAACATTGCCGATACTCTTGCTCATCTTCTGGCCATCAGCTAAAACATAACCGTGCACAACGAGAGTTTCGGGCAGCTCAAGACCAAGACCAAGCAAGATTGCCGGCCAGATAATGGCGTGAAAGCGCAAAATGTCTTTGCCAATGAACTGAGCCTTGGCTGGCCACCAAGCAGTAAAGTCGTCCGTCTTGGCGGCGTCAGGATAGCCTAACACGGTGATATAGTTCGACAAGGCATCGAGCCAGACATAGATCACTTGCGAATCGTCGTCTGGGACTGGCACACCCCAAGAAAGCTGACCAACGGGGCGAGAAATTGAAACGTCCGGCGCATCGTCAAGCAACTTTAGGACTTCCTGTTTGCGAAATTCGGGCAAAATTTTAAGTTCGTCACTCTGGATTTTTTGGCGAATATCGGATTTAAAGTCAGCGATGCGCAGATAATAATTTTTTTCGGAAAGTTTTTGATATGGCTTCTGGTGGTCCGGGCAAACACCGTGATTCTCGTCATATTCTTTTTGGGTGACAAATCTTTCGCAGCCCTCGCAATACCACCCATGATATTCGGCACTGTAAATATGATCGGCTAGACGGCGCCAGATTTCTTGGCAACGTCGGACATGGTCGGAGTCAGTAGTACGGACAAAATCAGTATAAGAAATATTAAGACGCTCAATGAAAGTGCGAAATTTCTGGGAATTCCGCGTGGTATATTCTTCAATCGTAAGCCCAGATTCTTGGGCCTTGCGGAAAACCTTGTTGCCATGTTCGTCGGTGCCGACTTGATAGCGCACTTCATCGCCGGCAGTACGACGAAAGCGAGCATAAACATCAGCTTGTAAATAATCTACCGCATGGCCAATATGCGGGTCACCATTAACATAAGGGATGGCAGTACAGATATAGGTTTTTGACATATCTATATTATATATGATATTCGCGAATAAAAAAAGTCTTGGTCGACCAAGACTTTTTAGGGAAGTTTGTTTTTGCTACTTTGCTTGCTGTTTTATTCGCTGCAGACGAAACCGCGCGCTTCATAGTTGGAACGGATAGTGGCTTCGCTAGTGTCAAGAGCGCCATCGACGGTCGTCAGCATGAGCAAATCAGCATCTTCAGAGCGGAGTTTATCGGCAGTGGCAGTAATAGTAGCAGTGACCATGTTACCATTGGCCACAAAACTCACGTCATAGGGCTCTTCCGTCAAACCAGAAATATTAAGATTAGCAGCACGTTGCGCTTCGAGGATGTCGCGCTCAGCGGCGGCGGCTTCTGGACTTTCATAAGATGAATTTTGAGTGATCGAAATCTGGCTCAGGTTGTCGCCAAGATAATTCAGAGTTAGAACTTCGTTGCCACCGTCTTCGCGATTTAGCTCGCAGGTGATTTCCTTGACTGGGGTCTGGACAACATTACCATCAGTGATAGGAGCAACAGAGATTTTCTTCACATTGTTGCTAGCGTTAATATAGAGCACAACAAAAACGATAGCGACGATAGCAGTAATAACTAAAGCTACGCCGAGTATCAAGTTCAGCTTTGAACCATGACCTTTAGTCTTCGGTGCCGGAACGGCAGCAGGGCTTTGGGCTTGAGCAGCGGTGATGGGCTGGAAGGCAGCGAGTTGGTCGGCAGCGCTAGGGGTGCTCGCAGAGCCAACGCCAGCGGTAGCATTCATGCCAGCACCCTGCCCAGCAGTGTTGGCGTTACTATCCGTCATCGCCGGCTGGGCGAACGGATTGTAATGACCAGCTTGATTGACGTCAGTGACAACGCCTAGGCCGCTCTGGGCGGAATTAGTAGGCGGTAAAGAGCCCATCTCGGTGACTGAAGTCATCAAATCAGCGGACGGCGCAGCTGAAGCGGAGGTGCTAGCCGAGGCGGCAGACGTCGGAGCAGCAGACCCCATAGCATTCCCGACAGCGGGCGTTGCCGTATCATCGGCGACTGGCAGGGCGGCGCTGGCTGGCGCCGACATGGCGCTACCAATCGAACCAGGCACAGGAGCAGCGGGAGTCAAAGGAGCCTCCGGTGCAGTAAACTGCGGGGTCGCCATATCGGCGCCAGCGGTCTGATCTGCGCTATACATACTGCCTGCACTATTAGCACCAAAATCATTCCCCATACCCATAGTATTCAGGTTGTTTTCGACTGAGGCCAAGCTGTCGGCTGGTGATGCTAGATTGTCGCTAGACGGGATCGATAAGTCTGGAGAAGTTGCGCTAGGCATCCCGCCTAAGCTCGTTGCATTAGAATCGAGCGAGCCGCTTATGTCACTAGCTCCTGCTGTGTTTAATGGGTTGTTGTCTTCGGGGTTCATCATGCCTCCCTTTGCCAGGTTCATATTTGTTAATATCTAATATTAGTACTATTTTATCGCTTACGTCTAATTTCCGCAAGGCTTAATTTTGACAGATTTCGGACCAGTCCCAGAGGTCGAGGTCTTGGGCACGAGCGTCTGGGTTAATAGCGTGTTCGGCAAGAATCTGTTGCCAAGCTTGTTTGGAATAATTTTGGTCAGCAAGATTACTGGCTAACTTTTTGCGTGGATTCGAAAAACCACGACGTGCTAGAGCTTGGGCGGCGGAGGACAGCACCGGAGCCTCAAACGGCGTAAGCACGATAACTTGGCTGTCAACTTTGGGTGGGGGCGTGAACTCCGCCGCCCGCACGACCGGTCCAAGCTCGACTGCGGCCAGATTTTGGACGTAAACTGATAGTGAATTATGCTTCCCTGGCTCCGCGGCGATACGTTCAGCGACTTCCTTTTGGATGAGCAGCACAATACGTTCCGGCGCTGGCTGCGTGGAAAACAGCTTATGAATGATGGGTGTAGTGATATAATACGGGATATTACCGGCAACCACATACCGTTGACCAGCCACGAGCGGAGCCAGATCAAGATCCAGAATATCAGCCTGCTCAACCTGCAAATTTTTGCCGGGAAATTGGCCAGGTAACTTCCCGGCCAAGTCAACGTCATATTCGACAGCGATCACTCGTTCAAAACGTTTCAGCAAGCTGCTAGTTAAGGTCCCGAGTCCGGGGCCAATTTCCAGACATAACTCAACGGGATTTTCCGCACTAGGGCAACCATTTTTCGCTAAGTCAGCAATTTCGTTCAAAATGGCGCGATTTTTCAGCCAGTGCTGGCCGAGGGATTTTTTATTCTTCACCTTAGTACCAGCCCTTGGCGTTTTTGTGCGCCACGGCGCCCGACCAACCACCATAACGGCCGTTGACATATTTGATCATCCAGCGAATCTGAGTGACAGGGTTGGTTTCCCAGTCGGCACCGGCCGAGGACATCTTGCTACCCGGCAAGGCCTGCGGAATACCATAAGCGCCCGAAGGGTTCGCCGCGTCGACACGACAGCCAGACTCATGATAGACGATATAGAGCGCAGCATCAAGATCCGCTTCTGAAACACCGGCAGCTCGCATCCACTCAGCGCACTGCTCGCGGCCTGGAGCCACAGAGACTTTAGCACCAACGCGGACAATCTCTGGCTTCGGCTCAGCCTTAATTTCTTCCGAAATGAGCTCGCGCGAAACCTCGCGGTTGTCGGCAAAGTTTACCTTGTAAGTCATAGCCTTGCGACCATCTTCACCAGCTTGTTCAAGCACACGTTCACCCTTCGCCAGCGACGGGTCGAGGCGTTCTTCGGTTGTGTATGGGATAATCTCTTCGGTCGTGATCTGGCGGCCGCCATTGCGTTTGACGCGAAAAGCCGTCGCCACACCGGTTTCCAAGAAGTTCTCGTTGGTCACGGTTTCCACTTCGTCGCCATCGTACATAGTCAAGCCAGCATCAGCCATAATCTGCTTCGGATCATAGCTGGCCGTCATCACGTAACGCTGGTTGACACCATCAAGCACGAGCACCGGACGAGCACGGTAAACATTCACGCGAAACTCTTCACCTTCGATATGAGTTTCGAGCGCTGGCTCCACAATGTCGGCATTATTAACTGTGATCCCCGCCTTCTCGAGGACGGCCGACACCGTGTTCGCCGTAGTTTTAACCGTGACTTCCGTGTCGTCGTTATGAATCGTCACGAAATGCGGTGTTTTGTCATCATTTGCGTCGTCTGCATAGACGGTCTGGTGGCCTTCGGAGTAATTAAGCCCCAAAAACACACTCATCACCAGCAAGAGAGCGGCGCAACAAAAATTCCTAAATTTGTATTGCAATTTAATCATTGCATATCTATTATATCAAAGATTGCTCAAAAAGTCAATACTTTTATGCTTTATTCGGGCAAAATTGGGGTATTTGGGCGCAAAAATCCGATTTTTAGGGAATTTTTAACAATTTTCGAGGCATTTTAACGATTTTTATGGAATTTTTGGTGATTTTGGGCCATTTTACTCAAAAACTGGCAGGTCGTCCTCGGGAAAGGGGTCAAAATCGGAGCCGAAAGTATTGGTAAAATCATCGTCAAAGTCGTTGTTCCCTGTCGAAATGCTACTCGAGGCGGAAGAATCTTGGCCGAAATTGAATTCACCATCGGGATCGCCGCCTAGGAGACCGAGGCTGTCCTGTTCAACCCCAAAAATGCCGGATTCGTCAAAACTGCCGGAACCGTAAGGGTTGTAACCGAGTTCGAGCAGGAAGCGTGAGGGGCTATTGTAAGTGCGGCCACCAAAACTATAACGTGAGCCAGCAAAAGTTAGAAAGAGGTCTTGCATAGCGCGAGTCATGCCAACATAGGCCAATCGGCGCTCTTCTTCGAGATCTTCCTCGGCATTTTCGGCCCGGCTGCTCGGGAAAAGTCCATCCTCTAGGCCAACCATAAAGACCACGGGGAACTCGAGGCCCTTCGCAGCATGCAGAGTCATAAGCGAAACGGCGTCGCTGCTGGAACTTTCGTCGGCTGAGCTGAGCAAGGCAGCGTCGGCGAGGAACTCGTCTAGCGTCTCGTAAACACTGGCGTTGCTCGCTAATACCTCGAGGTTTTTCAAACGCTCGTCGCCTTCCGGCGTGCCACTGTGGACCAGGGTGGGAAAGTCAAAATATTGTACGACCTGCTCGATAATAGTGTCCATCGGTGCATAAACTGCGTTCTCGCCCGCTACAAAATCGCCGTTATCACCGTCCAGCTCAATCGCTTCGTCAGGCCCAAGTTCGGCAGCCTCTTCGTGAATATGGTCAATGAAGTTGACGAGGCGCATGACGGAATTTTTAGCACGGGCGGATAGACTTTCAGCGGCCTCGCGCAAGGTCATTTCTTGGTCGAGCCCGGCAAAAACTTTGGAGACCGATGCGGCTCCCACTCCACCCAACACGTTTTTAGCAAGCCGCTCGAAGCTGACGCGATCATTCGGATTGACCACCAGCTTCAGAATCGCCAGTACATCTTTGACTTCTTTGCGATCGTAGAAGCGTACGCCGCCGATAATTTTATACGGGATGCGCGCGCTCATGAAAGCTTTTTCGAAAGCATAAGACTGGGCGTTGGTGCGATAGAGGACGGCAAAATCGCCATATGGTCGCGCAGGTTTCTCAGACTTCATGCGGGTGATAACGCGAGCAACATAGCCGGCCTCGGCGGTCTCATCCATCAGGCCTTCGATTGTAATCGGGTCGCCATCGCCAGCTTCGGTGAACAGGGTTTTTTCGGTGCGAGTCTTGTTCTCGTTGATGATTTTCTGCGAAGCGGCTAAAATGTTGCCAGTGCTGCGATAGTTCTGCTCGAGTTTGATGACTTTAGCACCGGGAAAATCACGCTCAAAGTTGAGGATGTTGGTAAAATCTGCGCCACGCCAGGAATAAATTGATTGCCAATCGTCGCCCACAACACAGATGTTGCGCGCAGGGTTAACGAGACTTTTGACTAGCTGATATTGCACGGCATTGGTGTCTTGGTACTCGTCGATCAAAATGTGCTGGAAGCGTTTTTGCCATTTCTCGCGCACTTCAGGATGTTGGCGGAATAAATCGGCGGTGCGGGTCAAGAGGTCGTCAAAATCAAGAGCGTCGGCCGCACGCTTTTCTTGTTCGTAACGCTGGAAAATCTCGGCGACTTTTTTCTGGTTAGGATAGAAGGCTTCCTTTTTAGCGTCGGCTGGACCGAGGCCTTGGTTTTGGTAGGAGCTAATGAGGTTGTGAGCAAATTTAGGAGTCAACGATTTATCACCACCGAGATCCATGCCGCGCATAATGCGGCGAATCAGCGTCAGCTGATCTTCGGAGTCATAAATCGTAAAATTGCGGTCGATGCCAGCAGCCTCGTGTTCAATGCGCAGCAGACGAACACAAATGCCGTGGAAAGTCCCCATGTATGGCATAAAACTGCGTGGCGGGTCGCTCGGGCGATTGTCTGGTATAACACCCGAATCACCGCCGAGTGCTGTATCTGCGGGCGCCGAAGCTTGCTTGAGATCGTGACGGCCAATGGCATCTGCGCGCTGACGCTCTAAAAGACGCCAGAGACGAACGCGCATTTCTTTGGCAGCTTTGTTAGTAAAGGTGACAGCTAAGATTTGGTCAGGCCGGACACCGTGCATAATCAGATTTGCGATACGATGAGTCAGGACTTTGGTTTTGCCCGAACCGGCACCCGCCAAAACTAATACTGGGCCCTCAAGTGTTTCAACGGCCTCCTTTTGAGCAGGGTTTAAACCTCCGAGAATGGGATTCATTCCCTTATTTTATCACACTTTCAGGGATGGATAGAGAGATAATTGAGGTAATCAGGTTTGTGCTATGAATAACAGGGGTAGGATTGGATAGATAACTATGGCGTACGGTTGCGTTTAGCTTGATTGACCGCCCAATAATCGACGTCCGTGAAGCGGTCGGTGGCAAAGACAAGGCGGTTGTCTTCCGAGAAAGCACGAGCATTGCGGTTGCAGAAATAGGTCAGGCTGGCCTGATAGAGACCAATAGCCGGCACATCGTCAACCCAGTGGCGCAAGAAAGCTTCGTACTTAGCAACGCGCAAAGTTTCGTTCATGGTGCTACGAGCACTGATGATAAGGTCGTCAACAACTAAGTTGCGGTAGTTAGAGAGGTTGAGGCCAGAAGTTGAAGCTTTGGAGGAATGATAGTAGGTGAAGATATCTGGGTTAGCGCCCAAACCAATGTTATAGATCAAAATGTCATAGTTGCGCGGACGGATCACATTGAGCAGAAAATCTTGGTCAGGTTCATAAATAGTGGTTTCGACAATGAAACCTAACTCCGTGAGTTGTTCGGCAAAATCCTGTGCTAGCTCAGGAAAATAGCCGGTGTTCACCGTGGCAAGCTGAATGTTCTTGTCGCTAGCTTGGCTGGCGATTGTAGCCTTGGCGGCGGCAGGATCGTAAGCCGGAAGCGCCGGATATTCATTGAGTTCAATCTCTGAACTCAAAATTGGGTAGTCTAGTGGTTTTTCATCAAATTCGGCTGCTAGGCTGCTGGCGTCAATTCCCTGGCGAATAGCCCGGCGCACTTCGACGTTGCTTAAAGCCGAACTGCCAGTATTCAAAAAGGCGAAGACGCCATCGGAAATTGTAGTTTGTTTTTCATAAATCAAGTCAGCCGGTAAAGCATCAGCATCGGCGGAAGATAGCTCAGCGCTGGCGGTAATTTCACCAGTTGAAAGTGCCTTAATAATGCTGTCAGTCTCGGCATAAGTATGAATCACGAAACTACTAAGCATTGGGGCGCCTTTATAATAGTTGGAATTAGCGGTCAGGTAAACAATTTTCTCGGCGTCGTCATTAGTGGTCTGGATAGCATTGAAAGCAAAAGCGCCAGAAGTGATCGGATTGGTGCTGAAACTGTGTTCAAGCAGCATACTGGGTTGGACTTCGGCTAGGATGTGCGCGGGTAGAATTGGTAAATCCAGAAAAGTCGGGAAATCGACGTAGGCTGATGACAAAGTGAAGATCACGGAGTCCTCAGTAGCTTTCACGGAAACACCAGAAAAGTCGGAAGAATAGATGGTGTTGACGGAGGGATCTTTGATAACGCTGAGCGTATAAACCACATCGTCAATCGTCATAGGTTCGCCGTCAGACCACTTAAGCCCGTCCTTCAACTTCACGGTCCAGACTTTGCCGGTTTCGTCGGGCGTGATTGACGAGGCTAAGCCGACGCCAATGTGCCCGGAATAGTCAATCGTGGCAAGACGAGCGAAGAGTAGTTTTGAGAGGGCTTTCTCGCTATTCGTCGTAGCAAAAAGTGGGTTGAGCGAGTTGACTTTGCCGATTGTACCTTCAGTATAGGTGCCGCCGTCGACGAAGGCTTGCATTGAATACGATTGATCATACCAGAAAGCTTGAGTCAAGGCGAGAGAGATGATAACAATGACTAGCAAGCACCATTCTAAGATTAACAGCCGCACACGCCGAGCATTAGGCAAGCGCTCGATGAGATTTTCCTGAATATGCTCACGGCTATCTTCACTCGCGCGTTTGGAAAATTTTTCCCACCGCTTCGCTAACTTTTGCCCACGCTTTTTGAAAGTTTGTTTCATGATCGATGAGAGTTATTCCTATGCGGCGACCGTTGGTATAAATAGTAGACCGAGAATCGACAGGACGAAAACTAGAGCCATGATAACAGTAGCACCGAAGAGCGAGCGCTCGAGACCGCGGCGGGTCGTATAGAGCTCGCCAGAACTACCAAAACCAGCACCGAGCGAGGCGCCACGCTGCTGCAAGAGGATGAGCAGGATCGTCAAAATTGCCGAAACGAAAATGATACTCTGAAATATTGTTCCCAATTCCATACATCTATTATATGCTATCTTGCGCAGAAAAACAAGCGCTAGATGAAGGCGCTAATCAGACCGTTCAGGGCGCTCATGATGGCGCTAGTGAAAACCATACCCCAAAGACCCATTTCGACGCCGGGTAGCAGGTAAAGCGTCAAGGCAACCATGGCGGTATTGATAATGATGGTAGAAATGCCCATGGTGACGATCGCGAGCGGCAAAGCCATGACCTTGACAAAGGGCTTAACAATGGAGTTAATGATGGAAAAAATAAAGCCGGCAAGAATGAAGAGGCTGATACCGGTAAACTGTGAGATTGTAACGTCAGAAATACTACCAAACCAAGTGATACAAAGCCACATGCCGATGCTAGCTACTATCCAGCGCAAGATAAAACCGAAGATTTGCTGTTTGATCATATAGTTTATTTTAGCATAATTCAAACTGCACGAAAATTACTTGAGCATTTTCTTGCGTTTTAATAGTGAGTGGTATGTGATAGCGAAACGGTGCGCTTCATCGTCGATGCGGGCAATTAATTTCGCGACGTGCGAATCGGGAGAAAGCTCGAGAGTTTTATACCCTTCTGGCTGCGGGATGATAATATTGACGGCAGCGTTGCGAGTGTGGTCGCCAGACTTGTCGCGACCGATGACGGGGATTTGGTGATTGGTTAACATCTCTTTCACGGCGTTGACCTGGTTGATTCCACCATCGAGGATAACTAAGTCGGGAAAATCCCACTCAGGATGTTTGAGGCGACGTTCAATAACTTCGTGCAAGTTAGCTGTATCGTCATTACGCTGATGACGGAGTTTGAATTTGCGATAAGCTGAGCGGTCAGACACGCCATTAGCAAAAACCACCATCGAACCGACCACATTGGTGCCGGACTGATGAGAAATATCGTAACCTTCGATGCGGCGAGGCGGATTTGGCAGACGCAGCATCATTTGCAAATCGACCAGCGCTTGATCGGAAGAAATGTCGAGAAATTCTTTGTCAGAAAAAACGATTTTCTTTTGCAACTCGCGCAGACCAAATAGCTGTCGACGTAGTTCCGCGGCTTCTTCGAACTTTTCGGCTTTGGCAGCGGCAAGCATTTGTTTTTCAAGTTCGTCCATCAGCTTATGTCGGCCGCCTTCAAGATAAAGCCGGAGTCTACGTAAGTTTTTCTTGTATTCGGCCGGAGTGGTTTTGCCAATCTCGATGCCCGGAGTGAGACCAAGATCGGTGTGTAAAGTTTTTTTACCATCGTACGGCTTATCGTAGTACGGAAAAACTTTACGCAAAATCCGCAGAGCTTTCTCGACGGCTAACTTACCATAAAACGGGCCAATATAGGTCGCTTTGTCGTCCTGCGGCACACGCGTGAAACTGATATGTGGCACTGCTGATTTCATATCAATACGCACATAATTCACGGTTTTGTCATCACGCAGCAAAATATTCCACTTTGGCATGTAGCGTTTAATCATCTCTGACTCAAGGAAGAGTGCGTCCATTTCGGTGTCAACGACGATCCAGTCGGTATCAGCAATTTCGGCAACCAGTGCTTCAGTCTTGGGGTCTTTCGGGCTTTTGTGAAAATATTGGCGCACACGATTTTTCAGCACGGCTGCCTTGCCAACGTAAATCACTTCGCCGTCGGAATTTTTATGGAAATACACGCCCGGAGCACTCGGCAGAGTTTTGAGTTTCTGCAGAAGTTGCTCGCGCATTTCAGGCGTGACACTGGGGTCGAGATTAGATGGTGACGAGCTCATATTCCTTTGAACCTAGGCCGATTTTGACAGCAGTGTCGATAATGCGCCGACCATTCATTTGTTCAACGCGTTCAACGAAATGATCGCGACCGGGATCATCAGAATGCCAAATCAGGTCGATACAGGCTTGGTCGAGCGCAACTGGGTCAAGCGAGCCGACAATACCAATATCGGACATACAAGGCGTTTCCGGCTCGGCCACACAATCACAATCCACGCTTAAATTATTGATAACATTAATGTAGACAATTGGTTTATCCTGCTTAGCAAAATAGTCTGCCACGGCTTTGGCTGCTTCCGCCATCGAGTCGAGAAAATCATCTTGGGGCGGGAGCATTTCGGCGCCGATTGCCGGATCATCAAAAGCCCGCAGAAAACGCTCAAGATCGCGACTTTTACCGGCGGTGTGAATATAAACTTTGCCGCGCGCTGACGCGATACCGATTGATTGATTTTTCAAGGCGCCACCAAAGCCGCCGGCTGGATGCCCTTTGAAATGTGCAAGGTTAAGCATCGAATCATAACGATCGAGATTTTTGCCGACGATATCAACGTCGAGAAAGTTCCCGTTCGACACTGGAATTTCCATTTCATCTTCGGCGTCCATAATATCAACTTCAGCAATTTCCGGAAAACCATGTTCAGCAATCGTCCGGCGATGCGCCGCAGTGTCGTTGCGTGCGCCTTGATATGCGGTGTTGCACTCGATAATCGTGCCGTTTAACTTTTTCACTAGATCTTTGATTAGTTCCGGTTTCAGATAGTTCGGGTTGCCCGCTTCGCCGGTGGAAATTTTGACGGCTACTTTGCCCGGCAAGGTCACACCCAGCGCATCGTAAATTTTTACTAGCGCAGCGGGTGAAATATCTTTCGTGAAATAGACTAAACTTTTTGGCATTTTATTCCTCTGTCTTAGATTAAACTTAGTTTTATTATATCAGATTTGAGTCGAGAGCGGATCTCGGCCGTGTTCATCCAACTGATTGGTCTTGTTCTGAACTGCTAACTGTTGTAAATAGCTGTCTGCAGCAGTACGCGTTTGAAAAATGATGATGTTTTTCTCCGCCTGATATTTGTGCAAAAGTTCATAAATCTGTGGAAGTTTGTCGGTAGAGAAATTAAGAATTTTTTGTTGGAGCTCGTCCTCGAACCGTTCGGTTACCCAAGGGAAATCCGCACGCGACTGACCAATGCGCGACTTAGCTCCAGCGAGACAGAGTTCAGTAGGATAGTCGAGTAGAAACACTGTATCGCAAGCTTCCATACGCCATTCCATGGTGCGTTGATAATTACCATCCAAAATCCACGCATTCTGCTCAAGAATTTGCGCGAGCTGCTGATCGAATTCGCTTCTAGGGATAATTGTATGATCAGCCCTATGATACAGTAAATCTAAATGATATAGCGGCAAACCTGTAACATCACTCAGCTTTTGCGAGAACGTGCTCTTACCGGCGCCAGGACTGCCGATGATAATGACTTTTCGCATTGATGTGGCGAAATTATTTTCCTAACTTGTTGTATTCTTCATCACTGACCGGTTCACACCATTCGGTCGAAGTTTCTTCGCCAGGCGCTTCGAAAGCAATGTGGCTAAACCAAGAATCTCGCTTGGCGCCGTGCCAATGTTTCACATTGGCGGGGATCGTCACAACATCTCCAGGTTTCAGGCTTTGAGCTGCTTTGCCTTCTTCTTGATACCAGCCTTCGCCAGCAATGCAGAGTAGGATTTGGCCACCGCCCTGAGTAGCATGGTGGATGTGCCAGTTATTTCGACAACCCGGTTCGAAACTGACATTGGCGAGCGCAATGTGCGCTTTAGTAGGGTCAGTCAACGGGTTGAGAAAACTTTGGCCCGTAAAATATTTCGCGAAAGCGTCGTTGGGCTGGCCAAGGCCAAAAATATTATGTTCATCAAAAGTAGTTTTATCCATTTGTATATGCTCCGTTTAGCTAGATTAAGTATAACACGGTTCTGGAATTAAATTTTTCAAAATAGAATTTTAGATTAAGCACTGATTGTAAGAGAATTAAAGGTGAAGGCAGGGCTGGGATTGAGTGAAAGTTATAAGCATGGCATAAAGTTATGATATAATGGAGAAAATAAAATATTAATTTTTCAAGGAGTCTCCATGGAGATAGAACAGCGCAATATCGCCGTATCGATTTTACTAACAATTTTCACCTGCGGGATTTACGGAATTTACTGGTTTATCGTGCTCAACAACGATGTCAAAGCTGCCAGCAAAGACGAAACACTTGCTTCTGGCGGGGTAGCTTTCTTACTAACCGTAGTCACTTGCGGAATATACGGGATTTATTGGGCTTATCGTATGGGCAAGGGTGTGGAGGCAGCGCGCAAAAAGGCCGGTCTAGAAGCAACTGATAATTCTGTACTCTACCTAGTATTGCAGATCTTCGGTTTCGCCATTATCAACTACGCGTTAATCCAAAATGAGATGAACACGGTCGCGCAGCACCGCGCATCGCACAAGAAGGGCAGCTCTGAAGAATAGAGCCCAAAATAAGCTCATACTAGCCGCCGGGATAATCGTCTTGGCGGCTAGTTATTATGTTTTTTATAAAACGACAGGGCTAGCTTTTCCTTGTCTATGGTATGAGTTGACTGGCTGGTACTGCCCGGGCTGCGGATTAACGCGCATGCTTGAGTCATTGCTATTTGGCAACTTTTATCAAGCTTTTCGTTTTAACCCATTACTATTCATTTTGCTACCTTTCGGAGCGGTCTTACTAATTGATTGGTCGATAACACGTCGCAATGTTAGTCATAATAGAAAAGCGTTAGTCGACCGCGTTCCGGAGTGGGTCTGGATAGGGTTGATTGTAATAGCTGTCCTGTATGGCATTTTGCGGAATCTGGCACCTTTTAGTTTTCTGGCACCGACTGATATCTAATATCATCGACTAATTTCAGCCAGAAATAAAAGCTGATTCGAGAAGATTTGGGAGGAAGAAAAGATTCGAGAACGAACAGTGGTAGCGAGTGATAAAAAAGCGGGAAGACGAAAAGCCACCCGTTGGGGTGGCTTGCTCGTATAATTTGGCACCTTGCTAGTTTCCCGCTTGTGGCAGTATAATCGCCGCTACTGGGCTTGACTTCTGTGTTCGGAATGGGAACAGGTATTTCCCCAGCGCTATGGGCACCAAAGCAGTAGTGGGCAACTTTCTTAAAAAGAAAGTTTCCCAACGTTCAAAGAAATAGTTCTAAATCTTTCTGAAAAATGCGATTTCCAGAAAGATTTTGTCTATAACTTGAATATCTTATTGATGTCCATACTCCTAGTAAGGATGAATTGTAAAACTTTGCTCGGTGTGATTATTGACTATCGGCTACGCCTTGCCAAATTCGAACACCGATTGCTAGTTAAGTGTATCAGATCGTTATGATTCTTGTCAAGCGATCAACCATAGGGCTGGCGCTCGGCCAAAATCCAATGATCTGAGCATAAAAAGGCGATGGACCTATTAGTACGCTTTGGCTCCACACGTTGCCGTGCTTTCACCTTGCGCCTATCAACCAGATCTTCTTTCTGGAGTCTCCATAGGGAATTCTTA
>CAZVPV010000005.1:0-20137 GCA_964629195.1 uncultured Candidatus Saccharibacteria bacterium
CGGGAGTTGGATTTGAACCAACGACCTTTTGGTTATGAGCCAAACGAGCTACCGGACTGCTCTATCCCGCGACGTAGTGCTATTGTATCACAGGGCGATTTTTTTGGCAAGGTTTTTGGGCACCGAAATTTATTTAGTTGGCTTGGTCGATTTGCAGGGTTGAGGTTTTCCGATGGTTGGAGCAGTTGGGATAGGCCAAGACTTTTTGGGATTTAAGACGGGCGGAGCGGCAAAAAGATAGAATAAGAGCGGCGGCATGAGGTAAATTTGGAGAGCGTTGGGCAGGCCGGAGAAAAAGTTAAGCGTGATCAAATAGGCAACGATGAGCGGGAGGAGCAGGGGCAGAGCGGGGCTGCGCCAAAAGTCACTATGCGGCGAGAAAGCCAGGAAGAGGGCTAATAAAACCAGGAGCACGCCGACGAGGCCGGTTTCGAGGAGCAAGCTGACGGCTTCGTTTTGGACGATGGCGTTTGGCAGAGCGAGTTCGTGCTCGGGGAAGGCACGTGACATGGCGACGCCTGCGCCACCGAGGCCGACACCGAAGAGTGGGCTGGCGGGCCAAGTTGCGAGGGCAAGTTCGCTCAGACCAAGACGGACGTTGGTAGAGGCAGCGACGTAGCCGTCAAACATTGGTTCGGTGGTTTCGTTAGATTTGGTGGCATTTTGGTCGGTGGTTTGAGAGTTTTCCACAGGGTTTTCCACAGGTTGAGCGGGGCGAAGGTCAATGAGACCGAGCGACATTTGGTGAATGACTTTGGCGGTGCCGGAGAAAAAGGTTTCAGAGGTGGGGCTAAGGGCGGAAAAGGCACCTTGAGCTGTTAGGCTAATGAGAAAAGTGCTGAGCGGAATGATGATGACAAGATGCCATTTTTGGCGCTGGAAGAGGGCGGAAAGGAAGAAAATAAAGAGAGCAACAAGATAAGCATAGATGGCGCCGCGGGACATGGTGACAAAGAGGGTGGCGGAGAAAAGAAGGGCCGAGATAACAAGAAGCGGGGTCGGCAAAGCAAGATCTTCCGTGCGTGAGCGATAAGTGAGCAGGAAGAGGACGAGCAAGGTTGGTGCGAGGAGGAGATTGCCCATGAATTGAGGTTCAATGGCAAAGCCGGAAGGGTGCGGAAAGCCGAAAGTACGGTAGGTGCAGCCGGGGCAAAGCAGAGTGGCTGAGCGGGCGAGGCCAGCGAGGTCGAGGAAGCATTGCAACCAGCAGAAAAGGCAGACGGCGATGGTTGAGATAATGATAGCGAGCAGGAGAGTACGGCGGAAATTGGCGCGCGGTTGGAGCAGAGGCGTGATCCAGAGGATGGCAAAGATGGCAAGAAAAGTAAGCCAGAGGACACCGGCGGTGAGAAGGGTGCGGGTAGGGTTGGCAGACCAGAAGATGGACAGGGTGGCGTAGAGCGGAAAGAGAGCAAAGAGAAAGAATTTGCGATCGGTGATGCCGGGGAATTTTTGGTTTTTGGTCGTTTTGGCGAGGAAGAAAAGATTGAGAAGCGAGACGGGAGCGAAAATGAGCAGCCAGATGAGCGGAAGGGAGAACTCGAAATTCATGGTGGCGTCGCTGCCGAGCGAGAGGAGAGGATAATAGGAGAAAAAGAGGACGGCAGGCAAAAGGTAAATCAAACAAAAATATGCCTTCCGTAGTAAATCCATGATTTTGATTATAACGGAAGAGACGAGGACTGACAAGACGAACGGAGTGGGGGCGGCAGAATAGCGATTTTGGAGAGTTGGAGATTTGGGGCTGGAGATTTGGGAAGGACGGAGATTGACAATTCCCTATTCTTTTGTTATGATATAGGTATTATGGCAAAGAAAATCTTGTTTGCGTCGCACACGGCGAATTTTGCGAAGTTTAACCGGCCTTTTATGCGTGACCTGAGGGAGAAGGGGTACGAGGTGGATTACGCTTCGGCGGGCGAAGAGGCGGTGAAGGATGTTGACCGTCATATTAAGGTAGATTTCGCGCGGTCGCCGCTGGCGCTGTTGAACCATTGGCGGGCCTACTGGCAAATGAGAAGGCTGCTACTCGATGAAGATTATGCTTTGATTCACTGTCATACGCCGGTGGGTGGAGTGCTGACGCGGTTGGCGGAGCTTGGCGCAGTACGCAAAAAGCAGAGGGCCGAGCGGAAGCAGGCGGACGGGCTGAACGTGGTGATGCGAAAGCCAGCGGTAATTTATACTTCGCATGGATTTCATTTCTACAAAGGCGGATCGCTGCTGAATTGGCTGTTGTTTTATCCGATTGAAAAATGGCTGGCAAAGTCGACAGATCTGATCCTGACGATTAATCACGAAGATTATGACTTAGCCAAGCGAAAATTCCGGGGGGCAAAAATTGGCTTGATCCCGGGAGTGGGAGTTGATCTAGAGAGGTTTCACCCGGTGGGACGAGCGGAACGGCAGGCACTTCGACAGAAAGAAGGTTTGCTGCCGGATGATTTTGTACTGATCTATACCGCAGAGCTGAATAAAAACAAGAATCAGAAAATGATTATTCAAGCTTTGCCACAGCTAGCCATGAAAATTCCAACTTTGAAAGTGCTGTTCGTGGGCACGGGAGCGGAGCGGAAAAACCTGGAGAAGCTGGTGAAAAAGTTGGGAGTCGAGGCGAACGTGCGATTTTTGGGCTATCGGCAGGATGTGCCGCAGCTGCTACAGTTGGCAGATGTAGCGATTTCGGCGAGCACACGCGAAGGGCTGGGGCTGGGGCTGGTCGAGGGGATGGCGAGCGGGCTGCCAATTGTGGCACGCGACAACCGTGGGCACCGAGAGGTGGTCGAGTCGGCGAAAACTGGCATGTTGTTCCAGACGCCAGAGGAATTTGTGCAAGCGGTTGAAGAGCTGTATCGCAACCCGGACAAACGGCGCGACATGGGACAGTATAATATCAAGCAGGCTAGGAAATTTGCGCTGGAAAAGGTGCGCGAACAGATGGCGGAGATTTATCAGGAATATTTGCGGGAGTGGTAGTTCCCCGGTTCTAGGCCGAAGTGTTTGGCGCGACTGATAAGTTTGAGTGCGGGCAAAGCTTAGGGTTCGAGTTTTGGGGCGGGTTATTCGGCGCCGCGACGAAGCAGGACGGCGCCAATCGTGCGCAGAAGGATTTGGAGGTCGAGGAGAATCGACCAATTGCGGATATAATAGATGTCAAGAGCGCGCCGTTCCTCAAAAGAGATATCGCGGCGCCCCGAGACTTGGGCCAGGCCAGTGAGGCCGGATTTGACCGAGAGGAGAAGTGAGCGATCACCGTAATGATGTAGTTCGCCCGGCATGAGAGCGCGCGGACCGACCATGGAAATGTCGCCTTTCAAGACGTTAATAAGCTGCGGCAGCTCGTCAAGCGAGGTAGCGCGGAGAAATTTGCCAAGCTTAGTGATGCGCGGGTCGTTCGGGATTTGGTCACCATTCGCGCGATATTTTTTGATCAGCTCAGGTTTGCCCATCTTCGTGAAACCTTCTTCGGGCGTCAGATTAGAATATTCAGGTTTCATCGAGCGGAACTTGTAGATCTTGACCTTGCGGTTATAGCGCGAGAGGCGGACAGAGGTATAAATCGCGGGAGCGTGAGGCTCGGTGATTTTTTGGAGCACCCAAATGATGAGCATAGGAACGGCGGCGATGATGAGCGCAATAAGACTGATAATAATGTCGCTGAGGCGTTTGACGATGCGGGCGCTGCCGATGAGTGGGGTGACACGGACGAAGATGGCCGGAGTTTCGCCGATCAACTCAAGATCGCCCATCTGGGAAGAAAGCATGGCTGAAGATGGGACGAAGTAGTAGGCGAGGTGGCGACTTTCGGCTTGGCGATAGACGTATTCGGTGCGGCGGTCGTCGGTCTGGAAAATGACGTCGGGACGAGCGCGGCGCAAGGCTTCTTTCAGAGAGGAATATTGTTTCTTCCGAAGGTCTTTGGGAATATATTTCGCGCTAGAGACGACCCCAACTAGGCTGAAACCAGACTCTGGAAAAGCGGCGATATAATCGGCGAGATATTCGGTGTTTTTGCTATTACCGATAATGACGGCGCGAAGCGAAGCTTTGCGGTTTTTGAGGACATGAGCGCGAATCGCACGGACAGCCCCGCGGAAGAGACAGAGACAAATAAAACAGGTCAGGACAACATAGACCGCCATGATACGGACCGGAAAGAGGTCGATATGAAAGAAGAAATCATAAGTGATGATAGCCATGACGCCAATCACGGAGGCGAGAAACAAGCGGCCAAATTCAGGCCAACGGCCGCGGCGCAAAAAAATGGACTTCTTGTAGAGTCCAAGAGCAGCCATAACAATGATATAAATTGGCAAAAGCCAGATAATCGAGAGCGCAAACTCAAGCGGTTCGGCTTCGAAGTAGAAAGGGCGCTGGTCGAGATGAGTGCGAGTGAGATAGGCCACCAAAAAGGAGAGGAGGATCGCGATTGCGTCCCCAAGAATCAGGAATATATGGAAAATTAGACCTGTGTCTTTCTTCATAGGCTTATTATAGCACGGCCAAGGGCCGGATAAGGCGTTTAGGGTAAGTACGCTGCCTTATACTACCATTGTATCACACTTTGTCGAAAAAGTCAAGACTTTGGCTGGTTTTTCGGGAAATAGTGTGCTAGACTAGAGAAAATTAGCGGAGAAGTGTATGAAAAAAAGCAAAATTTTGGTGACGGGCGGGACTGGTTTTATCGGTTCGCATACGGCGGTGGAGCTGATCGAAGCGGGATACGAGGTGGAGATTCTGGATAACTTGTATAACAGTAAAATCGGGGTGTTGACGAAAATCGCAGAGCTGACTGGGGTGAGCCCGAAATTTCACGATATTGACCTGCTCGAAATGAGCAAGATGGAAAAAGTGTTCGAGAAGGGCGGATTCGACGCAGTGATTCACTTCGCGGGGCTGAAAGCGGTAGGTGAATCGGTGGAAAAACCACTGGATTATTATGAAAATAACGTGTGTGGGACGGTGAATCTCTTGAAATGTATGCAAGAATATGGTGTGCATAAGATTGTGTTCTCGTCGTCGGCGACGGTGTATGGCGATCAGGGCGAGGATGGGGCGCACTGCGTCGAAACGATGGAGACAGGGCGAGATTTGACGAACCCGTATGGGCGGACGAAATATGTGATTGAGGAGATTTTGAAGGATGTAGCGACGAGTGATCCGGAGTTTTCGGCAACAATTTTGCGTTATTTCAACCCAGTAGGAGCGCACCCGTCGGGGCTGCTGGGCGAGAACCCCAACGGGCGGCCGAATAACCTGATGCCGATCATCATGAAAGTGGCGCAGGGCGAAATCCCCGAACTGTCGATTTATGGAAATGATTATCCGACGCCGGACGGGACTTGCGTGCGCGATTATATCCATGTGGTAGACCTCGCGAAGGGCCACATCGCGGCGCTAGAAAAGATGTCGAGTGGGGTGCAGGTCTATAACCTCGGTTCGGGCAAAGGGACGTCGGTGATGGAAATGGTGAAGGCGTTCTCGAAGGCGAGTGGCGAGGCGTTGCCGCACAAAGTGGTCGGGCGACGAGCGGGCGACCTCGCGGAACTATGCGCTGATCCGAGCAAGGCAGAAGCGGAACTGCAGTGGAAGACGGAGCGGTCGATTGACGACATGATGGCGGACACGCTGAGGTTCTTGCATAATAATGCGAATGAAGAGGAAGAGGATAGTAAGCAGAGCTGTAAGACGTTGGACTAGGGTTGTAATATAGGCTATACCTAGTTTTGACTTCTGGTGTTTCATTTTGGTTTTCCGTTTTGTCTTTTGTGCTGGACACGGCGTCGTTTCAGCCCGCCGTCGCGGGTGAAACGCGCCTCTCCCTCCTCGTACGTCCGGGATGGTCCAGCACTAAAAGCAAAACGAAGAAAACCAAAGTTAAAAACATAAGCAAAACTAGGTATAGTTCTGTATTATAATAATCCTCCAGCACAAAACGTGAGCCTAAAAACCAAAGTCATTTTTTCTCTTTTTTAGCTCTGTAATCAATGTCTATGGTTTTGTGTATGCATAAAACCATAGACATCTAGTAATCTCCTATATATCTAACTTTGTGACTATTGTCACTCTCTGCCTGCGTCACTCAATGATAAAAAATGTAAAACATCTATTAATTTCCTATATATCTAACTCGTGGCGGGGATGTTGACGAAACTTCCGGTTCTTTGGGGTATGCGGGCGACGGTGGTTATTACTGGGCGAGAGCTGCTTGGGCATCTTTGCCCTATGCGTATTACTTCGCTTTTGGTAGCACTGATATCTATCTGTCGACTAGCAGTAGTCGGTGGTATGGCTTTGCGGTCGGAGGTTTGCTGGACGCTATTGGTGTTGTTTGCTGTAGATTTGCCAAGCGAGTTTGAAGACGGGGAGACCAAAAAGGAGGGCGCGCATGGCGAGGAGGTCGCGGCGGGTGCTGTATGGGTTGTCGAAAATATAGGCTTTGTGCTGGCGGAGGTATTTGACGATGCGGCGGCGGGTGCGGCGAAATTCGCGCTTCGTCAGACCGGTGGATTCGGGGGTGACATCGTGAGGGTTAAGTATAACCATTTGACGTAAAATACTGAATCTGGATTGCATACGGCGCTTGTCTAAAACATGTCGTAGACGCTTCTGAGCTTCTTTGTCGCCGCTTTGGCCAAGCTCTTGCCAGATTTCGTCGCACATTTGGTCTGTGAGTTCGATGAGGGCGAGGTTGCGGCGGTGAAAGGATTGGCGGGTAGTAGAATTTGGGTTGTGATAATAAAGATACTTGGTAGCAGTGGTGAGGGCAATCTCGGGGCATTGCAGGATTAGACGATAGGTAGTCGCGACATCTTCGTAAATTTTGCCCACGGGAAAACGTACGCTGTCGAATAGTTCCCTGGCGTAGAGCTTGCCCCAGACGGCCATGGCAAAATTCTGCTCGAGTAGCATGTCGGCCAGACACTCCTCCGTGCTAAGGACGGTAGTCCTTGGCTGTTCGTCAGTGGTAAAGGGCTTTTGGTCGCCAGTGGGCGAGACCTCGACGAAAGAGCCGACCGCGAGTCTGACGTGATATTTAACAATCAGCTGGTAGAGGTCGGCGATGAGGGTGGGCTCGACCTCGTCGTCGCAATCGACGAAAGTAATGTAGTCGCCGGTCGCGAGGTCGAGCCCAGCGTTGCGGGCGGCGGATTGACCTTGATTTTTTTGATGAATAACCTTAATGTGGCTATCTTTTTTAGCAAAAATGTCGCAAAATTTGCCGCTCATGTCGGTCGAACCGTCGTCGATGAGAATAATTTCAAGGTTGGGGTAAGTTTGGCTGAGAATGGAATTCACGCAGCGTTCGAGGACTTTGGCGGCATTGTAGACCGGGACGATGACGCTGATGAGGGGCTGATTAATGCGAGATTCTTGGTGCTTTTTGTGCAGCGACTGAGCAGAAATGCCCGGCTGGCTGGATTGCAGATTGACCGATTGGTTGATGGCTTGTTGGCTACTTTGCTGCTCATTCTGCTGATTTTGAGAAGTTTTATCCATTGCCGCACCCATGAAATATTTATGCCCAGCGTTGTTTTAGCTCGTCAAATTTGTCGAGGGCGGCGGCGATGGTTTTGTCCATGTCGTAATAAGCATATTCGCCGAGACGACCACCAAAGATGATGTTTTCGTCCTGCGCAGCGAGGTTCTGATATTGCTCCAAGGTAGCGCGGTCCTCAGCGGTATTAACGGGATAATAGGGCTCTTTGCCTTGATGCCAAGTCTTACTATACTCGCGCACGATGACCGTTTTACCAGAATTTGGCGCATAAGCAGTGTCGGCATAGGCGGGATTGGAAGTGCGTTCGGGGTGGAAATGTTTAAATTCGTGGATGCGGGTGTATTTCGGCTCAAGATCGGCATAATTCATCACCGGGCAACCCTGAAAATCGTCAACGTCGAGGACTTCTTTCTCGAGCGTAAGGCTACGCCACTTCAACTCGCCAAACTCGAAATTATAGAACCGGTCAATGGGGCCAGTGTAGATGGTTAAGATTCCCTGGTCGCGAAGGCGCTGAATCTCGGGATCGTCAAAATAATCCGTCTCGAGACGCACTTCAAGCTGGTCGCCGCAAGCAACAACCATCTGTTTAAACCAAGCTTCGTAGCCATCGGTCGGTAAGCCTTCGTGAGTATTATTGAAATAACGGTTGTCATAGTTATAACGGACCGGGAGACGCTTGATGATGTCGGGAGAGAGCTCTTTGGCGGGAGTTTGCCACTGTTTTGCGGTGTAGTTCTTGATAAAAGCGTCGAAAAGTGGTTTACCAATCAGCGAAACACCCTGTTCGGCGAGGTTTTGCGGCTCGGCGGGCGCAGTGGCAGCTTGGCCGGCGATGGTAACCTTAGCTTCGTCGGGAGTATAAGCGGCGTGGAAAAATTGGTTGATCGTGCCGAGGTTGATCGGGAGTGGATAAACTTCGCCAGCGTGCGTGGTGTAGACTTTGTGGACATAATTCGTAAATGTGGTGAATTTGTTGACATATTCCCAAACACGTTCGTCGGAAGTATGGAAAAGATGGGCACCATACTTATGACATTCAATACCAGTCTCGGGGTCAAACTCAGAATAGCAGTTGCCGCCAAGATGATTACGTTTGTCAATCATGAGGACTTTTTTGTCGCATTCGTTCACGAGTCGCTCAGCCATAGTGAGGCCAAAGAGACCAGCGCCGACAATCAAAACATCATATTCCATAGTTTCCTCCTTTTGTAATTATTGCTTCCATAAATCTTCGTAGGCTTTGGCGACGGTTTCGGGATCGCCTTCGGTCCTCACTTTGCCATCTTCGATGAGGATAGCGCGATCGCAGAAACGACGGACGTTTTCCATGGAATGAGTGACGAGAATAACAGTTTGGTTGCCATGAAGACTGGCGAAATAGTTGTTACATTTCTCTTGGAAAGCGGCGTCACCCACGGCAAGAACTTCGTCAAGGATGAGGATGTCGCCCTTGGCGCGGATAGCGATCGAGAACGCGAGGCGGACTTGCATACCGGAAGAATAATTCTTCAACTTGGCGTCCATGAAAGGTTCAAGCTCGGCAAACTGGACAATGTCATCATACATGGCGGTCATTTCTTTGTTGGAAAAACCGAGGAGGGCTCCGTTCAGATAGACGTTTTCGCGACCAGTGAGCTCGGGATTGAAGCCAACACCGAGTTCGATGAAAGGGACGAGACTGCCGTGAACTTCGATGGTTCCCTGCTCGGGATAATAAATCCCAGCAAGCAGTTTCAGGAGGGTTGATTTGCCGGAACCGTTGCGGCCGACAATGCCGACGAACTCGCCTTTTTTGATTTCAAGGTCGACGCCACGGAGGACTTGTTGAGTAGTGTAGCCCTTAATGCCTTTAAGCCAGTTTAAGATAGCTTGTTTCAGACCGGAGGCGCGTTCGGTGGGCAAACGGAAGCTCTTGGTCAGGCCGACGACTTTGATAGCGGTGGATTTCTTGATGTGGGACTTTTGTATGTCATTTGTATGGACATTGTCCGTACAATGTATGCTATTTGTATTACTTTTGGTGGATTTCTTCTGAGCTTTGGACATCTAGACCTCCTCCGCAAAGCGGCGTGAACGGCGGCGGAAAAAGAGCGCAGCAATCGTCAGAACGACAAGGACGAGGATGATGGGGAGAAATTGAAGTGGGCCGTCAACAAGCTGCCAAGTAGTGATTGTGGCGTCGGTGATCAGGCTATGGCGAGCGTCTTGGATGACCTGGGCGATAGGATTGAGGAGGATGATTTTGGAAGCAAATTGGCCAAAATCGCCCGATTCGAGCACCAGGGTGATAGGATAAATGATTGGTACGGCGTAGAAAAGAGCCTGGATGAGAACATCCCAGATGGACGTGATATCGCGGTATTTGACGTTGATGGCGCCGAGCAGGAAGGAAATGCCGAGCGAAAAGAGGTAGAGTTCAAGGATGAGCGGAAAGATGAGTAGCCAAGAAAAGCTCGGAGTGACACCATTGAAGAGGGCGAACACGATAATGACACAGAGATTGATGGCAAGGTTAATCAGAGCGGTAGCAGTAGCAGAGACGACGATGATGTATTTCGGGAAGCTGATTTTGCGGATGAGATCGCCGCGCTGAACGATGGAATGGATGCCTTGGTTGGTGCACTCAGTGAAGAAGTTCCAGAGAACGGTGCCAGTCAAGAGGTAGACGGGATAGTGCGGGATGTCGTCGCCGAAGCGGAGGAGTTTCGCAAAAACGACATAGAGGATAGCAAACATCAAGAGCGGGCGTAAGACGGCCCAAAAATAACCGAGTACAGAATCTTGGTAGCGCAAACGAAAATCAGTCTTGACCAGCTCGCCCAGCAAAATACGGTTCTTGCGACAAAGCACATTTGGAATTCCCATGATATTTACCATATTAGCACACCTTAGAGATGATGTCTAATACTGCTTCGGAGACGCAAGATGCGGTAAGCGAGATGCGGGTGGCGCAAAATCATACGAAGAGCGAGCCACTCAGATTTGGTAAAATAAGCGGGGTCTAAGATTCCCTCCTCTTCGGAAGCGAGAAATTCGCGACGCATGGTTTGGTAGAATTTGGCAGCAAGCGCGGGAGAAAGACGCTGAAGATTCCAGTGGTAGTTGCGGAATTTGATGGCGTTCATGCGGCTACCAAGCTCGGCGAACATGCCGCGCTCGGTGAGAAAAGTTTCGATTTCTTGATATTCGTCGACGATGCAATGAAGCTTGCCGGGGCTGTTGACGGAAGAAGTTTGGTTATCGAGGCGATAGTGGACAAAAGCGTCGGTAGTGAGGACGACTTTGCGGGCGCAGGCCCAAACTTTGAAACTGAAACCGGTGTCTTGGTAGGAAGCGCCAGGGGTGGGGAGAAATTTGATATCGTTTTTCTCGAGAAATTTGCGCTGATAGATAGCCGACCAGATGGCGGGGTTGAAGCGGAAAATGGCGAAATCTTGGCGCGGGTCGAGTAGTTTCCCGGTGTCGGTAAGGGTGATTTCGGAGACTTTGCGGGTTTTGCCGGCATTTTCTTGATAATAATTCGCTTTGACAACTTCGGGAGAGCGCCAGGAAGCGAGTTGGTAGAGTTTTTCGTAAGCCTCGGGCTCAATCCAGTCATCAGGCTCGAGAATGCCGATATATTCACCACGAGCGCGCTTCAAACCTTGGTTCATACTGTCGCCATAGCCAGAATTGGGTTTCGTGATGACAAAAATCCGACGATCGCGCTTGGCGTACTCGGCGAGGATTTCGCCCGAACCATCAGTCGAGCCGTCATTGATGCAGATAATTTCGATTTCACGGAGAGTTTGGTTGACTAGGCTATCCAAACATTGGCGCAAATAGCGCTCAACGTTATAAACTGGGACTAGTACAGAAATTTTCGGCATGAGTTTATTATACTATCTTTAGGAGGGTTTGAGGAGACCCGGGTTCGCGACATGATATAATGAGGTTATGAAGCCAAAAATTTCAGTCGTAGTGCCAATTTATAAGGTGGAAAATTACTTGCGTGAGTGCGTTGACAGTATTCTCAGCCAGACTTTGAAGGATATTGAGGTGATTTTGGTGGACGATGGGTCGCCGGATGGTTGTCCAGAAATCGTGGACGTTTATGCGCAGCGTGATAAGCGCGTAGTGGCGGTGCACCAAGAAAATGCTGGCTACAGCGCGGCGGTGAATCGCGGAATCCAGCTGGCAAAGGGTGAGTATGTGGGAATTATTGAGTCGGATGATTGGATTGAGCCAACAATGTATGAGAAGCTCTATGCGAGCGCGAAAAAATACGACACCGACGTGACGAAGGGGATGTTCACGAGCTATAATTCAACTTTGCCGGTCGGGACGCGAGATGAGGTGTTTCGGAATTTCTTAGGGATTGACCTCGATTTGGCGCCGGATGGGGCGTTCGAGATCACAGAGTGGCCGCAACTGGTAGGGTTCCATGCGTCGATTTGGTCGGCAATCTATCGTGCGGAGTTTATCAAGAAAATTAAAATCCCCGAGACGGCGGGGGCGTCGTATCAAGATCTTCCCTTCATGGCGGATTTTTGCTGCCGGGCGAAACGGATTTCGGTGGTCAAAGAACCGTTTGTGCATTGGCGAAACGACCCGAACCAAGGTAATTCAACTAGTGCAAATGGACAAAAATTACTACTGATGGTGCAAAATACTTTGCTGGCGGCCAAAGTGATCGAAAAGGCTGGGAAAATGCCAGCGCTAGCGGAGGCCTTTTACGCGCAAGCGATGTGGGCGAATATTGGCTTTTTCCGGCGGATTGAAGGGCGCTACAAACGTGAGTATTACCGAAAGCTAAGGGAAGTATTTCGGCCGGTGGCGGAGCGAGCGGAGAGCGTCGGCGGGGCAGAGTTTTCGTTCAAACATTTTCGGACGATGGATAAGGTTTATTATCGGCTACTGATGGAACGACCATATTTTGTGCTGAGGATAGTCTTTGGACTAATGAACGCGCGAGTTTGGCTAGCAAAGGTGGTCAAGAAAGTGGTGCGCGGGGGAAAGTAGCACTAAAGGTGGGGCGTACAAGAAGTGTAGCTGGGTGTAATACATTGTATGGACAATGTATGGCTGTTGTATGGCTAATGTATTACTTTTTGACTTTCGAAGTTTGAGAGGCTTCTAAGGTTTTTGTCGTTTGGGAACGGGTTTGAAGTTTTTGGTACCAGTTGCCGAATTCGCAGGCGGCAAAGACGATGAAGAAGATGCTGATGGGCATACTGTAGCGCCGCATAACCTCCGACAATAAAGAAATCGCTACCAGCCCGCAAAAGCTTAGTGACACAAATAACAGGTAGCTATCGAAAGGTTTTTTGCGATTGGTGATGATTTTGAAGAAATAATATATAGCAAAGCCTAGACAGAAGACTATTAGGATGACGCCGGCTGTATGGATGCTATGGTAAGCGGGGTTCTCACCGTCAACTTGATAAGCTTCATAGAACGGCCAAGTGATTGTGGCGGTGTCTTCGGAAAATAAGATCACAGATTTTTTAATGAAATGAACAAAGAGTGCGTAAGGGTTCATCGACAGATAGCGATCAATTCCCTGCTGCAGGAGTTCATCCTGGATAGCGTCGACATGAATTTCGCTGGCGGGGATTTGGGAAATTTCTGATTCATTCCATTCAGAGGTCATGTAGAAATCCTTGCCATAAGCTAAGCTACGCCAGTAGTTATAATCTTCTGCGTTCCAGCGACCATGAGAATCGTAATTAGCTCCAACGAAGAAATTCCATCCTACACCTACACCTCCGGGGACATGATATGGATTGAGTGCTTGATGAAAGAGATCGACAAAGCCAGCGCCGGCAAAGCAAACAATTGTCATGAGAAAAAGACTAACTAAATTAGGCAAAAGATATTTCCTGCCGAGCTGCATAACCTGGAGAAGAGCCATTAGGGCAAAAGCAATAATAAAGACGATAAAGAACGGACGAAAGGCGTTGCCGACGCCAAGAGCGACGCCGAGCGTGAGAGTATAGACAATAGTAGTAGGCCAGTTGCGGGCTTTAATGCTATTCAGCAAAAGGTACATATTAAGGAGGGCAAGAATTAGCATCATATTAGTGACGACGATGGACATGCCGACGCTGCAATAAAGTATTTCAAGAGGATTTAATAACCAAAAAACGGCGGCAATCGAAGCTACTTGGCGATTTTGCCAGCGTTTGAGAAGATAATAGAGCGCAATAACAGAAATAACATCAAATAGTAGATTAGAAAAGATGATAGCCGAGGTATTAGTGCCAAAAATTTGCATGAAGCCTGCCAGCAAACCAGAATATGAAAGAAGGTGCGGATAAAACGCCATATAGATTCCTTCATACGGCGAAATTGTGTCTCCGTTCACAATTTCTTGACTGAAATACCAGTTGGCGCCAGTATCACCGAGCCTAGCAGTTGGGTTATATCGTCCGCCGATGAGTAAAAAGGAGAGTCGGGCAAGGACACCGACAATACAAGCAAAAAGCAAGATATAGCGCAAGAGTTTGGACGGAGAGAGGCCTGGAAATCTATTCTGAATCTTGGCGCCAAGTTTGCGATAGTTGTGATGATCTAGCAAAGCTACTAGACCGATTAGTAGGAGATAGAACGGCACCATGAGGATTTTTGGCCGAATAGCTAAACCGTCACTAATGTATAGAACAGCAATCCAGCCCATGATGAGGGCAGCAGCAATGACAAATAGTTTATAAAAAAAGCTACTGATTTTTTGTGGTTTGGTCGTAGACTGTAGAAGTGGAGCTACTTTGTTCGCTGGATTACTAGTTTTCTTGGATTGCATACTGTCCTGATTATATCATAGACTTTCAATCTAGAAATAGCCGTGTTAGCTCAAAAAGGTGTGCTCTGAAGTTTTGCTGAATTTTATGTTATAATACCAACATCAATGTTATATATCGGACGAGGAGTTTTATGCAGTACAAGATTCAGTCGTTAGTTTTTCCGACCGATGAGAAGCATGGGGGCTGTCGGAAATTATTTTATCGTGGGGATTCGGGAATTTATAACCAAGAGCAGCAAACCTTGACACTAGGCTTTGCACAGAGGTGCGATTTTGTGACCTATTTGAATGCTTGTTCGTGGCAAAAGTGGCAGAAGTATACTTTTGCGAAAAAGTTGACCCTACATCTGAGAATTAAGGGTGAGGCACGAATCACTTTTCTAGGTTATCATCGCGAAGCATTGACGGTGACACAGAAAGAGTTTGCACGGCAGGATTACCAGGCGGAAGAAGAGACGGAAATTAGTTATACGTTCCCCGCTAACGATGAACAGATGGTAGGGTTTGAGATTGCGGCTTTATCGTCAGAACTAACGATTTTTGGCGGATATTTTACGGTCGAAGTGGACGAAAAAGACGTTAGCTCGGTAGTGCTGGCGATTGCGACAACAACTTGCAAAAAAGAAGATTTCATTCGGAAAAATGTTGAGTTGATCAAAAATGAGTTGCTAAGTGGTGACGATGAGCTAGCGCGGAACTTATATCTCCATGTAGTGGACAACGGACAGACCTTAACAGAGCAAGATATTCATGGTGAGCATGTGTTCCTGCATCCGAATATTAACGCTGGCGGGTCGGGCGGTTTTGCGCGCGGAATGATTGAGAGTCTGCATCAAAAGCCAGAAGCGACGCACGTGCTCCTGATGGATGATGACGTGTTGGTGTTGCCAGAAAGTATTCGGCGCACTTATAACCTGCTAAAATTGATTCGGCCGGAGCATAAACGCGATTTTATTAGTGGGGCGATGCTGTATTATGAGCGCCCAAATAAGCAACATGAGGATGTAGGGACGATTGGTGGGCCGCTCAAAGGCAAGATTAATCATGAGAAGTTGCGTGGAAATTTGGCAAATGAACGGATTCTAGCACCACACCGGAATTCTTATGCGGCTTGGTGGTATTGTTGCATTCCGGTCGAAGTGATAAAAGAAGTCGGCTTGCCGTTACCGTTGTTCATCCGGATGGATGACGCAGAATATGGCATGCGCGCGAAGACTGGATTTATTACAATGAACGGGATTTGCGTTTGGCATATGGGGTTCACAACAAAACACAATGCGGTGTTTGACAAATATCAAACGCTGAGGAATGAGTGGATCGGGCAAGCAACGACAGGAGTGATGTCGGATGTGGATATTTTGGCACAGTTCAAGGATTCTTATCGTACGGAAATTATGCGGTTCAGCTATGATACGGCGGAGCTAATCCTGCAAGCTCTGGAAGATTTTATGAAGGGGCCGGAATTCATTATGCGACCACAGGGTGATAAGATTGTGGCGGAGAGGTACAAATTAAATGATAAGTTTTTGCCCTTGTCAGAAGTAGAGGGTGGGGATGCAGTGCAAACGGACGACATTAAGAGCGACTTACCGCTGAGGTTCGAGAATCGGTTGTTTTTGAAATTAACTTGGAATGGACAAAGGTGGTGCCCGAAGTTTTTGGAGAATCCCAACATCACAGCCATTCAAGCGGATTGGGTATTACAACCAGAGCGGGCAGCGCGGCGCACGCGACTCTTAGCGGTTAATCCGTACGAAGGGACTGGCGTGGTGTACCGAAAAGACAAGAAACGTTTCAAAGGTTTGATGCGTAGATATAAGAAATTATTGAAGGAATTTGAGAAGAATCGCGGGAGCATTTACCAAAAATATCAAGAGAAGCGTGATTATCTAACTTCGGAAGAGTTTTGGCGAGAGTATTTGGGGATTTAGTCCGAGGTGACCTAGCAAAAATTCCGGTTTTGGGCCGGAATTTTTGCTAGTAGGTAGTTGGCTTCGTGGCCTTATTGGCTTTATGAGCTTATTTGACGCCCTCAAATTTCCATTTTTGGTTGTCAGTACCATTGTTAGGCCAGAGGAGGACGTTGGCACCGTTAAGAGTTGAGCCGTTAGCAACATCGATGACATAGCCCTCATTACAGCCCGAGACAAGTTGATAATAGTTGTCTACTGTCTTGCGAATGAGCCAGCTTTGTGCGCAAGAACCGCTACCAGACCACATGTGAATGTTTTTACCATTACTCGCAATAGCTCCACTGAGGTCGAGGTATTTGTTTGATTGGGGGTTCTGTAAGGTATAAACATCAGTGTCCGGATGATAGGTTACTTTCCACTGTTGAGCGGTGACGGCGCCATGTTTGGTCCAGATTTCTACATTGGTGCCATCATTACTGAAACCACCTGTAATATCCATAGCTTTAATATGAGTGAGTTTGGAATTGATGATATATGTTCCGTTGGCGATTGTCTGGGGTACGGCGGTGAACTGCCATTTTTGGTTGTTGCTGCCGCTGTAAGGCCAGAGGAGAATATTAGCGCCATTGGTTGTTTTACTATTATCGACATCAACAGTATATCCGAGCGAACAAAGCGAGAGCATTGAGTATGACCCGTCACTATGTTTGTAGAATTTCCATTTTTGTGCGCAAGAACCGCTGCCAGACCAAAGTTGGATGTTGGCACTGGGTGCGGCGTTTGCGCCATTCAGGTCAAGGTATTTACCCGTGATAGGGTTACGTAGCGTATAGTAGTCGCCGTTAGGATTATAGGAGACATACCAACGCTGCGAGCCTTCGCCGTGTTTATCCCAAAGGGCGACATTGGTACCGTTGACGCTAGAACCACCGCTGACATCAACGACTTTAGATGAGTTGAGTTTGGTATTGATAGTATACAATCCGTCACTCAGTGTGCGACCAAGCGCTAAACTCCATTTTTGAGCATCGTTATTTTTGGCAAGCCAAAGTTGCACGTTAGTGCCATTGGCATTGCGCTCACCAGCAACATCAATCACCATGCCAGACATGCAAGCTGACTCAAAAGTGATATAACCGTCGCGAGTCTGAATGAGACGCCATTCTTGTGCGCAAGAGCCAGATCTTTCCCAAAGATTGATATTGCGACCTTCTTCGGCAATGGCACCGTTAAGATCGAGGTATTTCTTCGAGTCGGTATTCATAATAGTGTAATAACCAGAGGATTGACGGGTAAACTGCCATTTTTGGTTAGGGTTACCATAGTTATCCCAGATTTGGATATTAGTACCATTATTTTTACCGCCACCGGCCGTATCAAGCACGCGCTTAGCACCACCTACCTTGCTTTGAACTGCATATGTGCCGTCTGGAATTGTGATTGCTTTGCCATCAATGGATACTTGAGTACTGCCAAACCAGTCATTGAAATAAAGGTAGAAATTGCGATTACCATAAGAGCTGCAGCTATTACCCGTGCCATAACCAGCATTGAGAGCCTGCGAGTTAGGTTGGTACGGGGTGTATTGATAAAGGGCACCGGTAGCTTTGTTTTCAATGTAAACGTTGGTGCCACCACAGCTAGCATTGGGATGATATTTAACATAAGTCGTCTTGCCAGAGGGATAATATCTAGAATCGTTGTCTAGGTTATGGCGGAACTGCCAAGCAGCATTGTTGACTTGATTCTTAAAACCGTAATATTTTGAGTCGCAAGCAGCAGTGTCTGGGCAACCATAGCCGGCAGCCTTGCGATAGTCACCGCTATTAGGGATTTTATCAGTGATAAGACCGGTTTCCTTCTGGAGAAGAACAATAAGTACTTGTGGGTTGATACGGTTGGCTTGAGCAGCTTCGTAAATAATTTCGGCGGCAGTTTGGCCAGAGCCGATCGAGTTCGCGTCGTCACCAAAGCGTTCTTCAGAAAGGCAAACAAAATGGCCATTATCCCAATGCCATTTAAGATTGGGGCTACCGGTGCTAAGCTTTTGATACTGACTGTAGTTGCGATTATCACAGGGGTTTTTGGAAGAGAGAAAACGCTGAATATCATCTTTGGTCATAGAATTATAGTTCCCCATTGTGGCGTCACTAATGATGTTCCCCGGATTGAAACCAGCGGTCGAGGCAGCGGAAGAATTGTTGAGCTTTTGGATACCAATGAACCCGAAGATTATAGCAGCACAAAAGGCAAAAATGATGATAAGTGGGTTACGATATTTTAAGTATTGCTTGATGTTCATAGTTCTACTTCCTCCTTGATAATACCTGTTTTGTTGTTGCCAGAAAGTTGGATTTCGATCTCGTACGTGCCTGAGTCGATTTGAGCTGTGGAGATAGTGATTGGTTCACAAATAGAGGTGGTGATGTCGGCTTCTGCAGCCACTGTGGTGCGAAAGACGACGTTGTCAGATTTCTTAAGTAGAAGTGTACAGGTGCCACCGTCATTAAAATATTGGTCAATCATAGCATAGACAGTAATAGTTTGTGCAGCGGGGTCGGCGTCTTTGCGAAGGATGGAACCGGAAAGTTCATGATTTGTATTGACATTTTCGCCTTCGTATTGAGGGACTTTGCTTTCCCAGCCGTCATCTGTGGATGTAGAGCTATTGGAGGATGAATCAGCGGATGAAGAGGTGGAGGAATTTACGGAGTTATTATTGTTGGCCTGATCTGCTGAATCTGGTTGATCAATATTTGCAAAGATAATAATTACTATAGCTGCAACAACAGCGAGGATGGCTAGAAAAGTCAGGATGACGGCTGGACGTCGATAAACTGGGGTGCGGTGAGCACGCTTTTGATTGTTTGTGTTCATATTATTTACCTTTCTTAAACTGAGTTTAGCACAACAAATTGTGAATAACAAGAAAAAATTTGCCAGATTTTTATTTTTGTTGGGTAATTTGTTTATGGTTAGATTAGGGTTGCCGTGATAAGAGAAGTTTGCTATAAATAGGAGTAATTATGAGTATTGGGAAGAGTGCGCGAGCTGCAAGTCAGCAGGTTCGCAAGTATGAAAATATTGTGGTGGATTTTTTATTGAAACATTATTTTGCGATTGCGCTAGCCGTGCTGACTGTGGTGGCGATGGTGGTGCGGTGGAAATTGCGGAGTTTTCAATCGATTGATTTTATCGATTTTTTATCGGGATGGTTCCAGATTCTGAAAGATGGAGGCGGTTTTGCGGCGTTGGCGGATTTTCCAGGAGATTACAATGCGCCATATATGACGATTTTGGCATTTTTGACTTACTTGCCAATAAATCCACTTTATTCGATTAAGCTCGTGTCGGTGGTTTTTGACATTGTGTTGGCAGGTTCAGCAGCGTTTTTGGTTTATACGGTAGCAAAAAACAAGAAAAGTTTTTATGCAAGTATTGCCTATATCGTCACATTGTTCTTGCCACAAGTAATTTTGAATGGTGCGTATTGGGGTCAGTGCGACTCGATTTATGCAAGTTTTTGCATTTTGGCGCTGACCTTTTTGCTCAAAGAACGATATTCCCTGTCGTTTGTGATGCTGGGGGTAGCGTTTGCTTTCAAATTGCAGTTTATTTTCATTCTGCCGATTTTTGTGGTGGTTTATTTGGTGAAACGGAAGTTTTCGATCTTTAATTTTTTGCTAATCCCTTTGACACATCTTGTATTATGTTTGCCAGCGATTTTTGCAGGCTACCCGTTGTTGGATTGCTTCTTAGTATATTTCAAGCAAACACAAACTTATGCTAACCAGTTGACCTTGAACTTTGTAAACTTTTATCAAATTTTGGGCGGAGACGCTTATTATTTCAGTTTGTTTGGGATTGGTTTGACATTGGTGGTTTGCGCTGTTATGCTGTTGGTGATTTTATATAATAAAATCACTCTCGATAACGAGA
>CAZVPV010000005.1:20237-60598 GCA_964629195.1 uncultured Candidatus Saccharibacteria bacterium
TGCGCTGTTATGCTGTTGGTGATTTTATATAATAAAATCACTCTCGATAACGAGAAAATTTTGGCTTTGGCATTGTGGTTCGCATTGATTATGACGTTCTTTTTGCCATCAATGCATGAACGGTATCTGTTTGTGGGAGAGATTTTGGGAGTGTTGTATTATTTGCTTTACCGTAAACACGGTGCGATAATATTGTTTGTTAATATTTGTGCAGTGATTACTTATATGTCGTTTGCAGGAACGGCGGGTGGATGGTTTGATTATCATTTCTTGGCACTGGTTGAAGTCTTCCTCTTGGCTTACTTTACTAAACAATTGGTTGGCGAGTTACTAGAAAAATCAAAGCGTATAGATGAATAGTGGTCAAATTAGGATACTGATTGAGTTTTAAGCTAGTCAAGCTCGAGACCAAGGATTTTGGCAGCAGCTTCGAGGATTTCGCGCTCGTCGCCCTCAGCGTTAGCGAGGCGGAATTTGAAAAGTTCGGTGGTTTCGGGATACGAAGTGTCGACCACTTCAAGCGAACGAGCGGCGCCGGGGACCTTTTTGAGAGCACCCTTGGCGACAAGATTGTCGATATGTTCAGCAACAGCCGAGACAGAACTCAAGCCGAGAGCAGTGCCGATTTCACGATAAGAAGGCGAAACACCTTGACGGTCGGTAAACTCGGTGATGAATTCAATGATTAGTGATTGTTTTTTAGTTAATTTATTCTTCATATGCTATAATAAGTATAGTTTACGAGGTGGAATAAGTCAAAGATGCAGAAGAAGACAAGTATTGATGGTTTGGCAGTGCGCGCGTCTGGTCGACGAGGTGCTAATAGCGTGGGTGCTAGTGCGCCAAAAAAGATGAATACTGCTTCAAACAAGAATCAGTCTCGCAAAACTATGGATGTAGCAAGACCGCAGCGCCGACGGATGCGAACGATGAATGATGTGGTGGCACCGAGACCGGTAAAATCGCGTGATTTGGGAGTGTTGCAACCAGTTGAAGAAATTGAGTTTGGTGATGCGGTGGAACATACCGTGGTTATGGATGAAGAGTGGTCGGATGCGCTGGGGGTGATGAGCGAAGCAGAGCAGGTCGACGAATTAGAGGTGGCAGAAGAATTGACGGACGGTGGAGACGAGGAGATGAATAGCGAGATGGAAGAAGAGCCCAAGAAAGACCGTAAAGCGCGCAAAGCGGAAAAGAAAGCTGCCAAAAAGGCAAAAAATGCGAACAAAAAACACCGGAAACTGAAGATTTTTGGCGGGATTTTTGGTGGATTGCTAATTATTGCGGTGATTGTGTTTTTGATTTGGGGGGATTGGTTGATTTCCCGGCTGACGAATGGCAATTCGGGGATTTTTGACGCTTTTATGGCGTTAGTGTCAGAGGGTGAACCGTTTAAGACAGATGAGCACGGGCGCACAAACGTACTAGTGTTTGGGACGGAAGGTTTTGATATGGAGGGGTCGTCATACGACGGTGAAAAACATGACGGGGCGCAGTTGACTGATTCGATCATGATTATAAGTTTCGATCAAGAGACGAAGGATGTGGCGTTGATTAGTTTGCCACGTGACCTTAAGGTGCGTGCGGCTTGCTCGGCTGGTAAGGTGAACGAAGTTTTTTGGTGCAATAATCAGGACGGCAACCATGAAGAAGCGGGTGCGCAAGCGCTAATGGAGCAAGTGGGCGAGATTTTTGGGCTGGATTTTCAGTATTATGTGCATGTGAACTGGGGGTCAGTGGTGGAGATCGTGAATGCCCTCGGCGGGATCACGGTGACATTGGATGAAGATGTGAATGACCGGAACTACACTGGTATGGTGATTAAGGCGGGTGAACCAACTCAACTTGATGGTATCCAGGCAGTAGCGTTGGCGAGAGCACGGCATGGCACGGCGGGTGGAGATTTTACGCGCGGCAATAGTCAGCAAAAAATCGTAGAAGGAATCGTGCAAAAAGTGATTGACGAGGGGGTCGGGGTAAAAGAAGCATTCGATTTGGTGAATATTTTGGGCGATAATCTGCGTACGAATTTCAGCATGGAGAATATTCGCTATGGGATGAATTTCGTGTCGGGTTTTGATATGAACAATATTCGACAGGTGCCGTTGGTGGATTATGATAATAATATATACTACGTAAAGACAGCGACGATTGGTGGGATCTCCTACGTGATCCCACAGGAAGGTGAGGGACGCTATACGCAGATTCAAGCTTATGTCGATCAGATGCTGAGTAGTGATCCGGCGGTGCGCGAGGGAGCAAAGATTGCGATTTTCAATGCAACTGGGGTGTCGGGGCAAGCAAAGGCAGAACAAGATCGACTGGAGGCGGATGGATTCCAAGTAGCACTGATCGGGGATGCGGTGACTGGGAGCTGCGAGGCAAAATACTGTGTATATATGTTAAACGATGAGATGCCAGAGACACGTAGGGCGCTGGAGGCAAAATATGAGACAGAAGTCTTGGGACGAGATAGTCTACCGAGGAATATTGTGCCGGGGACGGCGGACGTAGTAGTGGTGATCGGGCAAATAGAAGAAGAGCCGACGGAATAGTTGACAGGTTGTTTTCCTGGAGAGTTAAGCAGTTTTCTTCTCGATAATGAGTTGCCGAGCGCGGCCTTCTCCTTCGGAATGGGTTTCAACATCGGAGTAGTCAGCAGCGACCTTGTGAACGATACGACGATCAGCAGCGTTAAGATTAAGACGCTTCGACTGACCGGTTTGGCGAACTTCGCGGATCCAATCTTCGGCTTGCTCAGCGATGCGGTCGGCGCGTTGGCGCTTATAATCGGCGACATCGACGTTGACTCGGGTAAGCTCAGCGGATTTGCTCGAGAGGGCCATGGAAACGATGTGCTGAAGAGCACGAAGGTTGTTTGCCTCTTTGCCGATCAATAATGAATTCATTGAAGTGGACGGGATAGCAAGTTGAATAACTTCATCATCGGTGGTAGAATCGACTGCAACATTGATGCCGAAGAAAGATAGCAGATCTTCGAGATATTTAGTAGCAAAACGGATTGACTCGTCTTTATTCATATTAACTCCTTTTCTTATGAACTTTCTTCAGGCGCCCACCTTTGCTTTTGGCTTTGATATGGGTGATTTTTGCACCGGATTTGTCGCTACCACCACGCTTGGTAGCTTTCTTCTTCGGATCGGCGACGATTTCGGCTTCTTCAATCTGCTTAAGCTCACGGATGATGGCTTTGTCAGCGACATTTTCCATATCTTCAGTGTGTTTCGCAAGGATGTATTTCTGTTGGGCGCTGTTAAAAACAGTGCTGATCATATAGTAGAAAACAAGAGCACCGGGCATACTAAGCATGACTACAAGCATCATGAGTGGGGTAATCTTGGACATCTGACCAGTCATAGCGGCGTTAAGGTCGGCTTGGTCAGGTTCTTTGCCATCGGCAGCTTCGCGCATGAGCTGGCGGAAAGTGCGAGAATTCTTAGACTTGTTTGACGGCATTTGGCGTGAGATAGTGCGATATTGCACCCAAGCGGCCAGTAAAGCGGCGGCGAGGATGAGACAGGAGCTTACAGAGCCAAAGCCAGGGCGAGCATTAAGGTCAACGACGCCGAGCAGAGAGGGGTGAAAATCATAGTAAGCGGCAGTAATACGATCATTGTCGCCACTGCTAAGATCATCTAGGTAGACGGTTTGCTTCTCGGAAACTTCGGCAATGCGGTCCATTTCGCGCACAATGGGATAGGCGCGGGTATTGAGGTTGTCGGTTGGAGTAGGCGTAGCCATGGCGCGAACGGCAGTGAAGAGGGCGATATAGATTGGGAGTTGAATAATAGTAGTGAGGAGCGAGCGAAAAGGCTTGATATCGTTGCGCTTATAGAGATCCATCATCTGGAGCGACTCGAGCTGTTTGTTGCCATTGCAGTTCTTCTTGATCTCGGCGAGTTCGGGCTGGATTTTGCGCATGAGACGAGTCTGATGGAGTTGGCGCTTCATGAGCGGCCAGCAGCAAATTTTGACCAAAACAACGAAAAGAATAATGGCAAGACCAAAGTCGCCCACGAGGCCATAAATAACGAAGAGGATATTAGCGATTGGGTTGACAATCAGCAAATCAATTAACTCGAACATATATTCATTATAACACGCAAGACACCTGCGACAAAGTGGTCAAGGTTAGGTGCTAACTGACAAGTTGACGAAGGAAGGGGAGACGACGCAAAATGAGTGAAAATAATAGGCTGAGGGCGAGAATAAGGGTAGTATATAGAAGGTTGGCGACGAGAAGAAGGGGTGAGGAAAAATTGGTGAGAAACTCGGGACGGAATAGGTTGGCAAAAGCAGCGATGAGAAGAGTGTGGATAAGATAAATGCCAAGGGTGTTTTTTGAGATGGTAATAACAAGGGGACATTTTGCAGTGTAGTTCTGGCAGAGGAGAAAAAGAGCGAAAGTAGCGATAAAGGTAAAGATTGAATCGTAACCAAACCAAACATTGTCCCAAATTTGGCCGCTAGTAGTAGAGTAGAGCAGGCCAAGACCAAAGAGCGCGATCCAGCTAATGAAGAGTGTAATGATGGCGAAAAAGTTGCGCTTCCCTGTCGGGATGGAGAGAAGACGCGGGAGATAGCGGGAGGCTAACCCGCCGAGACAAAAGTAGGTGAAGCTGAAGGCGTAGAGACCGCGTAAGGGGTTAAAAATACTGAAAAAATTAGTGTCGGTATAGATAGCGTGGCTGGAGGTGAAAAAGTGAGAGATGATAGTGAAGGCTTCGTTCAGCAGAGAGTTGCCAAAAGCGAGAACACAACAGAGTATAGTAAAGAAAAGGAAGGCGGAAGGGTGGTGATCGTAGGTAGTTTTAAGTAGAGGGTAAAAGAGGTAGATACAGACGAGAGCGCCGAGATACCAGAGGTGGTTGACGCCAGATTTGACGGCGGTGAGAGCAGAAAGTGGGTCACTCAGCGAAAACTCTGAGCGATGAAGAAAAAGCAAAAAAATCAGAGTGATAAGATACCAGACGATAGCAATAAAGAAGAATTTCAAGGTCTTCCTAAGGTGAGATTTTAGATCAAAGGTTGGTTTACGAAAGAGGAGAAAGCCATTTGCAAAGAAAAAAATCGGTACACAAACAGCGAGAATGGAGCGAAAAAAGTAAAAAATGAAAAAGTGGGGCGAAGTGGCGGTGAGAAAATCGAGCGTGGCAATACTCGAAGTGGCATGATAGAAAACGACAGCAAAGATGGCGAGAGTTTCGAAGAGATCAACCCAAGCGAGACGAGGTTTGGAGATAGTTTTAGTGGTAAGTTGAACCGAAGAAGTGCGGGTGGTATGGGTAGATTGGGGCTTTAACGGCATTCGGTGAGGCTCCGGTCGAGTAGTTCCTTGAGTAGACGGCGCAGCTCACGAAAAGGCATTTTGAGTACGGATTTACTATAAACGATAAAAAGGCAATCCATTGGATAAGTAAATTCGGGCAGCTCAAGGCGCATAGCTTCATAAACACGGCGGCGGATGCGGTTACGACCGACGGCGGATTTGAGAACTTTTTTAGAGACGACGACGCCGAAACGCTGTTTGCCGCGGCCGTTTGGCACAAAAGCAAGCGAAATGACTGGCGTGCGAATAGTCTTCCCTGCTCGGTAGACGTGGTTCACACCGCCGCGTGAATGAAAACGGTATTTTTGCGACAACATATTATATATTATATACAAAAATGCCCAAATCGGGCATTTTTATAGTTTGAAGCTTAGGCGGAAAGGCGAGCGCGACCCTTGATGCGGCGGCGTTTGAGAACCTTCTGACCGTTTTTAGAACTATTGCGCTTCATGAAACCATGCTCAGCTTTGCGTTGGCGCTTGTGCGGCTGGTAAGTGCGTTTTGGCATAATAAGTTTCTCTTTCCCTGGTTAATGATAATTTTACAAAATCTTGTTCTAGTATACCGCAGATTTCCACATTTTTCAAGAAGTTTTCCACACCTTAATCAGGTAAACGGGGTGAACTGTGGAAAAGTCGACCTCAATTGGAGCAGAGTTTATTATGACATGTTTTTCGGTGGGGCGAAAGTTGTGGAAAAGTCGGTGGAGGTGTGGTATGATGGAGGTAGTTAATTAGTTGAGTTAATTGGGTGTGCAGGAGGTACTGAGTTTTTTATGTCTGCCGTTTGGGAGAATGTATTGGCCGAAGTCGAACAGTCCATTCCGAGGGAGCAATTCTCAACGTGGTTCACAGGGGCGGAGCTGATTGGGGCAGACGAAGGGGTGGTGACGATTGGGGCGCCGAATGTGTTTAAGCTAAACCAGCTCAGAGCGCGTTATACGGAGGTGCTAAAGGTGGCGCTGACAAATAATGGGGTGGAGGTGCGCGAGGTGAAATATGTGGTACAGGCGAGCACGAAGCCCAAGATTCAACAGCGGGAAAAAGTAGCATCGATGCCGCTAATCCGGGAAGGCGAGCGGGATGAAGCGGATTTTGGGCCGTCGCTGAATAAGTTCCAAACCGGTTTGAATTTGAAATATTCGATGGATAATTTCGTAATTGGGTCGAATAACGACTTAGCAGTGAGCGTGGCACGCAATATCGTGGATGAGCCGGGAGCGAAGTATAATCCGTTCTTCCTCTATGGCGGGCCGGGGCTCGGAAAAACGCACTTGGTGCAGGCGATGGGTAACGCGATTGTGGAAAAACACCCAAAACTGAAAGTTTATTATGCCCCAATGTCGAGCTTCTATTCGGACTTCATCAAGGCGGTGCAGCATAAGAAAGGCGATGAGTTCCGGAAGAAGTTTATTCAGCTGGATGTGCTGATTATTGATGATTTTCAGATGATTATTGGTAAGGCACGGTCACAAGATGAATTTTTCGACATTTTCAATATGTTGACACAACTAGATCGGCAAGTAATCGTGACATCGGACCGGCTGCCGAGCCAGATTGAAGAGATTGATGCGAGGCTATCATCGAGACTGGCACAGAAAGGCATGTATGACTTGCAGCTGCCGCAATTTGAGGATAAGTGTGCGATTCTGCGGTCGAAGGCGGAGTTTCGGGGGGTGGAAATTGAGGACCAGGCGATTGAATATTTGGCGGAAAATGTGAAGACGAATATTCGGGATCTAGAAGGTGAGTTTGAGCATTTGCTGGCGGTAGCGGACTTGAAAGGTATGACACCACTGCAAGTAATTACAGAAGGATATGTCAGTACGGCACGAAGTGGGCAGAATAAAACGACAACCCCGCGGCAGATTATTGATAAAGTGGCGAAATATTATCAATTAACGCCGAAAGAAATGTGTAGTAAAAGTCGAGTTTCACACATAAAGAACGCCCGACAAGTGGCAATGTATTTATTGTCGAAGGAACTCGGGATGAGTACGCCAAAGATTGCGCTGGAAGTAGGGGTAAAAGATCATACAACCGTAATGCATGGTATTAAGAAGATTGACGCCGACATGAAGATAAACTTCGGACTACGCGACCAAATCGCGGAGCTCAGAGAGAAGATTTATGGCTAGTAGGCAAGGTTTCACAGGGGTAGAAATGTCTTTGTTCGGGTTTTTGTGCTTGTTCGGGTGTATTTCGTGTTCGGGTTTTGGTGCTTGTTCGGGTTTGCAATTGTTCGGTTTGTTCGGTAGATTTTGTGGAAAAATTGTGGAAAAGTTTGTGGGGAAAATTGTGGGAAATGTGCGAAAAAGTTTTGCACTGTTCGGTGGAAAACTTAGTTTTACACAGAAATTAGAGTTGTTTTGCACGGATTTGGCAAATCGGTGGAAAGATTTGCAGATGGTTTTGCACATGAGAATAACAGAGGCTGGGAGGAGGTTTTGCACATTTTCCACATAGTCTATTACTATAACTACTAATAAATTAGAAGGAGAAAAGAATGGAGATTAAAATAGCACAGGATAAACTCGCGAAGGCGCTGAATAATGTGAGTAGGGTGGCGGCAGGAGCTAGGTCGACACTACCAATTCTGAGTAATGTGCTTATAAGGGTAGATGATAAGAAAGTAAGTTTGACTACGACTAATCTTGATATGGCAGTAGTGAGTTATTTACCAGCTGGACAGTGTGAGAATGGAGTGGTGACGGCGCCAGCGAAGCTAATGGCGGAGTTTGTGAGTAATTTACCACGCAAAGAAATGGTGGAGATTACGACCGACGGGGAGGATAAGGTAGTGATCAAGGCGGGAGGATATAATTCGACGATTAATGGGGCTTCAGCGGAAGATTTTCCGGAGTTGCCAGCAATTGATGATGAGAAAAGTGTGAAGTTTGTGATGGGGGCGGAGGTGTTTAAGGCGGGGCTGGCGCAGGTGATGGTGGCGGCGAGTAATGATATGACGCGGCCGGCGCTGACGGGTGTGTATTTTAATACATTTGAGAATGGACTTTATCTCGCGGCGACAGATGGTTATCGTTTAGCGGAGAGAAAGTTGATAGAAAAAGTTGAGAGTGAAGTGGCGGCGATTGTGCCGGCTAGTTCCCTGCAGGAGGTGATGCGGAGTCTCGGTGATGAGATAGATGAAGTGGAGATTTTGTTTGACGAGTCGCAGGTAAGGTTTCGGTTGGGCGAGATTGAGATTACATCAAAGTTGATTGACGGTTCATTCCCTGATTATCGACAATTGATCCCGAAAGAATCAGAAATTACGGTGGATTTGCAAAAAGATGAGTTGGTGAGGATTACGAAACTGGCGGCGCTTTTTGCGAAGGAAGTGGGTGGGTCGATTACTTGTAGTACAGATACGGCGACGGGGACGTTTAATGTGGCGTCGGTGGCGAATGAATTTGGGGAAAATACGTCAGAGATTGAGACAAAGGTGGAGGTGGACGGTAAAGTGACGCTGAATTCGAGGTTTTTGCTGGATGCACTTAATGCATTAGATGGTAAGAAGGTAAAGATGGGATTTTGTAACCGTTTGGATCCGGTGGTGCTGAAAAATGAAGCGGATACGAAATATGTGCACATTGTGATGCCATTAAAGGGATAAATATAATATATATGGTGGTACAGCGGCTAAAATTGATGAATTTTCGGAGTCATGAGAACTTTTTGGTGGATTTTGAGCCGCGAACGACAAAATTGATTGGGCGAAATGGCTGTGGAAAAACTTCGGTGCTGGAGGCGCTGTATGAGGTCTTGCAGGGGAAAAGTTTCCGGGCGGTGGATCGGGAGATTCTGCGGCGAGGGGCGGAATTTTACCGGGTAGAGTTGGAATATAAGGATGGGCGGAAAACGGCGGTGGTGTATGATGGCGAAAAGAAGGATTTTTTGGTAGAAGATAAAAAAACGCGGCGCTTGCCGAAGAAAAATAAATATCCAATTGTACTATTCGAGCCGGATGATTTGAATTTGATTGGCTCGAGTCCGACGAGTCGAAGGAATTATTTTGACCGGATGTTGGGGCAGTTGGATGAAGGGTATAATGTAGCGCTAAATCGTTATAATAAGGCGCTGAAGCAGCGAAATGAGCTACTGAAGGACGAAATAGTGACGCTGGGTGATATGTTTTCTTGGAATGTGTTACTAGCAAAATATGGTGTAGAGCTTTGTCGGGCGAGGCGGCGGGCGGTCAGAGATGTGAACGAGAAGATTACTGAGACTTATCGGTCGATTGCGGAAAACTTGGATGAAGTTCAGTTAGATTACGTGAGTGAAGTGCAGGATGAGAGTGATTTCCTGGCGAGGTTGGAGCAGAATTTTGAGCGCGACCGGATTTTGGGTCATACGAGTTTTGGAGTGCATAGAGATAGCTATGAATTTGGGTTTAATCGAGTGAAGGCGGATGGATCGGCGAGCCGTGGAGAAGTGCGGTCGCTGGTGATTGCGTTGAAGTTTATTGAGGCGGAGATGATTATAAAGGAGTTGGGGCAAAAACCGGTGGTGTTGCTCGATGATGTGTTTTCGGAGTTGGATGAAAAAAGGCAAAGTTGTTTGGTGAAGAATTTTCAGGAGCACCAGATTATTTTGACTAGTGTGGGCGAAGAAGAGTGTGTGAAGGTGATGGCGGGAGAGGTGGGCTAGTCAAGAGGTTGGACGGGGACGTATTCGTAGATGATCTCGTAGTCGTCGGGATTGTAGCCGCTGGCGCGAATTTTAGCGTAGGCAGCATCTTTGTTTCCGCCGGTAGAGTCGGTGATTTTAAGACAAAAATCTTTGTTTTGACATTCTTCAAAAGTACCACCATCAATGCGGTATTCAGTCCAAGCATAGGTATTTTTGTCAACTTCGACAACGATGATAGGGAGGTCTTTGGAAATGGGGTATTTGTCATGGTAGTCGGCAGCAGTTTGGGTAGCTTCGGCATCGCCGATGGTATCGAGAATCATCATTTCGTCAGGGTGATTGCGATACCATTCCATGGAACCGTCGGAAGGAATGAGATAAAGGAGGAGCTTGGTAGTTTCGCCACCAGTGAGCTTAATGGTGGTTTCTTGAGTAGTAAAACCGTCGGCGGAAACTTTGACGGGATAGTGGCCTGGTTCGAGGCGTTCGACACCCTTAGTCTTGTAGGTTTTATTGCCGATTTCGACTTTAGCGAAGGATGGAGCGATGGTGATATCGAGGGTGGCGGTGCGTTTAGTGTCTTGGATGAAGAGGATAATAGCACCAATGACAAGAATGATGAATCCAACTATAGCACTAATGATGGCGATTTGGACGTTGCGCTTGTGTTGATCGGATTGAGTTTTATTGTTGGAGGTTGGCGTGGTTGGCATAGCGTGTGATTCCCTTTTTAAGATTTATATGAAAGCTAGAATTTGCCAGAAGTGCCTGATTCATCAGATTTGGTTGCAATAGGACGAAAGATGCGATAGGTTGTGTCGGAATAGTAACCAATACCGTGATCAGCGGTGCGATCGCAATGCGAGGCGGAGGCGATACCATAAGAGCCGTCATCGCGTTGAATGAAGATTTCGACGTGGCTGGAGCGGCTACGAATATCGCCTGGTTCCAGATCAGAAGAGCTGCCGGTGTTGCGGATTTCGGTGTACTTCTCTGGGTGGCTGCGGAAGTATTCTAGTAATCTGGCTGCGCCACAGCAAGGAGCGTCGGGATCGACACCGGAATAGCGAAGAACAGTAGCAACGAAAGCATCGCAGCTATTACCATTCATGGAACAGGAGTCGCCAAGCTTATTGACGCCAGTTTCAACCAAAGCAGCGGCGTATTCTGGCTTAGGATCGTTCCAAGGATCGTGGCCACGTTCAGGCCAACTGAGTTCGAGGGCTGTTTGATTAATGTCGCCGTTGCCGCCCCCAGTGACGCAAGTTGTATTACTGGTAAGTTGAGGTGCTTCGGAGTCTGAGCCGTTACCACCAGCATTTTTGGCGGCGTTTTCGAGCATTTCAGGGTGTTCTTGGGCTAGTTCGGCGGAGGATTTCCAACCTTTTTGTCTAGCGCGTTCTTCTATGGCGGCGATGATTTTGGAATTAGTTTCGATGTAGATGGGGTCAGTGGCATAGCCGGCCTCTTTAATAGCGCGGAGATAGGCATAGGGATCGGTGATGGTAGCACCTTGAAAAACGCCATGTTCGCGATAAACGCTGGTTTTGCGAATGTTTTCGTAATAGCCACGCCAGCCCTCGGTAGGAGTAGCATAGGAATAAGCATTATTTGGGTTATTATCGAAGGCACCGATACCAAAGAAGTTGTTGCGCTGGACGGCAAAATTACTAGTGCCAGCTACAGATTCAACGATACCTTGAGCCATGACTGTTTCCCAGGGGATGCCATAGGCGATGCTGAGTTGTTCAGCAATGTCATGATACATATCAACAAAGGCGGCTTGTTGAGGGGAGAGACCGGCGGAGACTTCGCCGCTGACGGAACCTACAACAATAGTAGTACATTCGTCGTTGCCAGTTGGATTAAAATAACAAGAGCCAGTTTTTTCGCAAAGGGTTTCTGATGCTTGGTCGTTAGCAAGAACAGATTGTACGTTAGAGGTAGTAAGGTATAAAATACTAACAGCAACAATAGTAATTCTGAAAATAAGAGAGTTTTTGTGTGTCAACATGTGGCAAAGCTCCGATTGCGTAGGTCGGCAAAGATGGCTTTATTCGTCAAAGTTATGTTTTGGTCGAGATGTGAGGATGGGTTATGATTGTTGAATTGTGGTTGGCTTTTGGCGGTAGCGGCAGCAATGATTTCTGTAGAACTTTGCGGTTGAACGCTGGCAATAGTGGGAATATTTTCTGGGTGATATTCATCTAGATAATGATAATAATCAGCGACTGCGAGAACTGTTTCGGCGTCAGCTTTTGTAAGACCAGATATGCTAGCAAGCGCTCCAGCACGAGACAGGTCGGCGGGATGCTCGGCTTCGTATTTTTCCAGGTAAGCCGTGACGAGTTGTTCTCCTCCCTCTAGGCCTAACTGTTTTTCATAGCGTTCGTCAGCAACAAAGCGTTGGTAATATTTATATTCGGAATCCCAATTGGGGTTTTCTTTGCTCATGACGTTACTTGATCCAAAAACCCAAGCCTTGTTTTCGGGGGACAGATGGATAAGAGAGTTGACAACGTCGACGATGCTACCAATGATTGGGATGGCGCCAACAATGGTAGCAATGAGGGGTTTGTCGCCAAATGCTTCGAGGGCCCCGGCAATATCTGCATCAAATAACCCATCTGGTGATAACCTGTTGCAGTTGAATTGGATGTATTTTGCTAAGCCTGAGTCGTCTTTAATGGAGCGTTTGCCGTTTTCGTCGGTTTCGATGCTATCGTTGATAACTTCTTGATATTTGGGGTCATTTTTATCAAGGTAGAGAGTAGAAGTATCACTAGCAATAATAGGGTTGCCATATAAGTCGCCGACACCGCCGATAGAGTCAAGTAGCTCACTCTCGCCGAAGGTTGTGCCGTAAGAAGGTGTGTCGGATAAAGCATAGGCATTTCCGCTGAGTTTAGCAATAGAGCGGGTGGTGGCGTTGCTGAGGGTTGAGATGGCGCTATTATTAGAAATGGCGAGTGGGAGTATACTGTAGGCGATTGAGCCGAGGAAGGTATTTTTGGATGATAGGTCGAAGGGGCTGAGTTTGCTACGCTCGACTTCGGCGTCAAGAGCTAAGACTTCGTTGGTGGTTCTGGTATAGGCTAAAGCGTATGATCGAGAAGCAATAGCTTGACCGCTACCCATACGACCGATTCTAGAGTTCATAGCGTAAAAGCCTTTGGCGATGAAGTGACCAGCAGCAATGCCGGCGATAGTTGCAGCAGGATTGGTATAAAGTACTTGAGCGATGGTAGGGATGAGAAAGTTTAGGCCGATTGTGATAGCTCCACTAATTGCAGTGCCGATAATAGTAGAAAGCAGGGCAGTGCTAACGATCTTAGCGATACCACCAGTGAGAGCGAGCGAGACGACGGCTTGGGTAGCTTGAAAACCTTCGCATAAATCATAGGTGGTAGGATTTAAAGAGAAGGCGGAGAGGATTGATTTAGAGATACGATTGAAAGAGAAATTTGAAGTTGAGGCTGAGGTGGTGGCGATACCGCCGAGGATTAAGCCTAAAGAACTAGCTTCGATAGGGGCTTTATAGACTTCGGTATCAAGAGCGTTTTCGGATTCACGGTTGGATGGGCTAAGCTTGCTAAAATCTGAAATTGTAGTTTTCTTTTTCTCGGTGAAAAAGTTAAGATTTTCGTTGATAGCAGAAGTTGAACCTTCGCCGACCTGCATTTTGCTGAAAGGTTCAGCTCGATTCATGGCATAAAGCATGGAGTCGAGCATTTCCATGCTTATGACGGCAGCAGAAATCATACTACCTAGGCGTAGAGTCGTGCAGGCGCCGCTAGCAGCAGCGGCAGCTTTGGCGGTTTTGCTAATGAAACCACGGGCTTCGGTCTTGGCGGCTTCGGAGACCTCAGTGGTATCGACGTTACGTTTGGAGGTGCCAGAGTTTTCGTCGAGCATTTTGGGAACTTTTTTTTCGTTGCCATTTTCATCAAGGACAGGGTCGCCTTTTTCATCGGTTTCAGTTTCCATGGTGGTGAAGCCGCTTCTGGCTTCACTGGGTTTGTATTGTTTTTCCATGGTCTCGTCGTATTGTTCACGATTTTTTTGGGGGTCGTTGGTCTCCTCGTAATCTTTCAAGGCGTTACCAGTGACGTTGAATTTATTCTTGATTTTGATACCGATTTCATCAAAAAAGCCGAGAGCTTTGGTATTGGTGGCACCATCGTAAGCGTCTTTAAAATCAGTATTAGATTTGTAAAAACTATCAAAATTATTTTCGTCAATGGTTTGACCGTTCCAAATAAATTTAAATCCGGAACCTGATTCTTGAACTTCGATTTTACGGGATTGGAAATTCTTGACGGCTTTTTCAGAGAGTTTTGCTTCGCCTCGCATAGCACGGATGATGAGAAAGCGGCTACGTTCGACGGCGTCGGCATATTGGGTGTTGGTGGCGTCGGTCATGTTGGCTGGAAATGCTCCAGGTAAGAGTGAGTTGGTAGTGCCAAGAAAAGCTGCTCCACCGCCCATAATGAGGAGGCTAGTGATGATGGCAGCGAAACCGGTGCGACGTTTTTTGTTCTTCCCTTTGCCTTTGAATTTGGGGGCGGGTTTGCCGCTGCCGGTGTAGAGCGGAGCTTCGCCACTCGAAAGGGCGCGACTTTCTCCGGCTTTGAGGACATCTTCAGCGGGCATGGGTTATTTCTCCCCTGGTCGAGTAGTGATAAGTGATTCTTCGGTATCGGAGGCAATAATGCGGATATGGACGTGGTTGGCGCCGGCGAAGAAGAGGCCCTGACCGACTGGGAAGTTGGCGAGGCGTTTTTTCTCTTCGTCAGTGAGTTTAAAGACATCAGAAAGAACGTCAACAGCAGAGGCGGATTGTTTGAGAAGAAGTTGCATGGAAGAGTTAGCAACGATGGCGCGGCCCATCTTGCTGCTCATGAAGTCTTCAACGTCCTGGGTGATAGTGGTGAGACCGAGGTAGTATTTGCGAGCACGCTTAGCGAGACTGAAGAGGAAGTTGGCGGAATCGTCATATTTCATGAGCTGCCAGGCCTCATCAACGATAAGGATACGACGCTTTTGCTCGGCGCGGACGACGTTCCAGATGTGAGAGAGGACGATATACATAGCAACGGGTCGAAGTTCATCTTCAAGGTCGCGGATGTTGAAGACGACCATTTGGTTGTTGATGTCGACGTTGGATTGTTGCGAGAAGATACCGGCGAAGGTGCCGCTGGTGTATTTGCGGAGGCGTTGAGCGAGTTGAGGACCGGTACCACCCATGTGGAGCAAAGTATCATAGAGGTTGATGATGGTGGGAGGGGTGCTTTGATGGGTGAGCGGGTCGCTGGTGATGCCAGCGCGAGCATAGGTGTCGATTAAGGCTTGGTCAAGGTCAGCTTCTTCGTTGGCAGTGAGAGCCGGGACAACTTGGCCATTGGCGGCGACTTGGTTGCCGCCGAGCATGAGACGAAAGAGGCCGTGCAAAGTGACGAGGTTAGAACGGAGAGCATCGTTGGCATCTTCCTTGTCGATGACCTTTGGTAGGTCAAAAGGATTGATGCGGACGTCGGAGTTGAGTGAGAGACGGATATAACTGCCGCCAACAGCTTCGGAAAGTTTTTGGTATTCGTTCTCAGGGTCGATGATGATGATTTCAGTACCGACCATCATGGAACGAACAGCTTCGAGCTTGACAGCGAAGGACTTACCAGCACCAGACTTAGCGAAGACGACCATATTAGCGTTTTCCAGGGTGAAACGATCGAAGATGACAAGGCCGCTGTTGTGCATATTGATGCCATAAAGGATGCCGCTTTCCTGAGTGAGGTCGGCAGAAGTGAATGGAAAGCTAGTGCTGATGGCGCCGGTGTTCATGTTGCGGCGAATTTGGAGTTGGTCGGTACATTCAGGCATAGTACTGTTCATTCCCTGTTCTTGCTGGGAAGTAGCAACTTTACTGAAGATCATTTGCTGGCCAAGCATGGTTTCGACTTTACTTTGGACGAAGTTGAGTTCGTCAAGCGAGTCGGCCCAAAGGGTGATATAAAGACCGAAGCGGAAGAATTTTTCTTCGCCGACTTGGAGCTTGTCGCGGAGTTCTTCAGCGTCTTGGATAGCGGCTTCGAGCTCCGGGTCGCGGACTTTGCCTTTTTCGGCGTTGACATTATAACTAGCTTCGAGCTGGGTGACTTTTTTGCGAAGGTTTTTCATAACGACGGTGGTCTCGACAGGGTAGATGTACATGGAAATGTCGAGAACTTCGTCGATGTTGATGAGGGGTGAGATCCAGCCGGTGAAAAGAGTGCGGGGATAACCATAAACGTAAATAGTACGGCCGTATTTGGTGCCGAGGCGGAAGTAGCTGGAGTGGATTTCGATGGAGCTAGGAGAAATGAGATCGCGGAGAGTGGTAATTCCCTGCTCAAAGGCGCGCTGGACCTCGGCTTCTTCGGCGGCCTGAGACTGGGCGGCGATTTCGGCGGCGGTGGGTTGGATTTTCTTTGATTTACGAGCCATTAGCGATCTCCTTTCCGAACATAAGTGGTGGCTAACTTTGAAAAATCAACGAGCGGTTCGCGGACTGCGGTGTCGGGGTTGTTGAAGTTGTAATACAGTTCACTGAGCTCTTTAGTGCTGAGGCGGGCAGATTGGATACCGATTTGGAAAAGTCCAGAAGTGACGGAGTCGACGCGTTTGTTGAGCTCATCGACGGCTTTGTCATAGTCGTCGCGGCTGATGCGGGTGACATTGGGGGTCTTGTTTTTGCCGAAAGTTTTGAAGAGGTTTTTGGTTTGTTCGACGAGTTTTTCGGCATCGGCGGAGGAATAGTATGGTATGACGATGAAGAAAGCCTTGTCCATAATGTTAGCTTCTTGCGAGAGGATGTCGATGAAGTTGATATAATCGTCCATAAGCACGCCGAGGAGCATGTTGTCGTTGCTTTGGCGCATTTTAATGAGGCGTTCGATATAGGGCCCGATGTCGACGCGTTGTGAGCGAACGAGGATTTGGACGGTGAAACTGAGAGAGTTGAGGAAGTTTTGGTAACTATATTCGACACCTTCACGTTCTTGTTCAGACATGAGGTCGAAGTTGATAGATTGGCAGGCGATGACGGCGCGGAAGGAGCCGTCTTTCATGATGACAATGCCATCACGGAGTTCGGAGATGAGGAGGGTGGATTGGGTAGAGATGGGGTTTTCGGTGACGGGAGGTAAGGCTGGAGCGGGAGCAGTGGATTGAGGCTGGACGAGGGGCTGTCCTTGAGCGGCTGGGTTGGGTTGTGGAAATTGGGCTTGAGGTTGAGGCTGATATTGAGTTTGGGGCTGAGGGGGCATAGGCAGGTTTGCTGGTGTAGCTTGAGCCATGGGGCGCGGTGCGGCTTGTGGAGTGGCCGAAGATGGCATAGCTGGGCGTGTGGCCGCTAGGCTAGGGTTGATGGTGACGGCGGATTGGGGTTGAACGAAAGGAGCTTGAGCGGGGGCGGCAGGTTGAGCGGGGCGGGCGAAATTTTGGCCATTCATGGCGCTGGGATTTTGAGGTGGTTGATTGGTTTGGGGAAGGTTATTTTGTGGATTCATAAAACTCCTTAATGTAGTGAAACATAAACTTCGTTATCGTTTTCTTGGCGGATGCGGTCAGCTTGTTTCTGAAGGGTCTCAACAGAAAGGTCGTCGGTGTGGGCGAGCTCGGTCATTTTGCGGAGGTTTTCGGGGTTGGTTTCGGGTTGAACAACGGCAGAAGATTGGAAGATGGCGTCGGGAGAAGGCGGCGGAGTGAGAGTCTGGCGGAGTTCAACTTTGGCGGCGTTGGCGTTGGCACCGATGTTGGTGGTGGCGAAGCCGACACGGGGTTGGATAGTGTGTTCGCCTTGGATGGTCTGACCGGTGGAATTGACGGCGCGATGGGCTTGCTCGGAGCTGGCGATGGCACTGCGCATTTGGTTGACGATTTCTTCGTGGCGCTCTTCCTGTTCCTTAGTGATGAGGCGGTTGAGGCGCATGGTGTCGGCTTGGTCGAACATGTCGTTAGCGCCGGCGGCTTCCGCGTAAAACTCGTCACGCATGGGGCTGCTGGCACTCTTGATAGCATAGCCTTCGGAATCGACGATGTTGGCTAGGAAGGAGAGACGGTGGCCAGCTTCTTCCCCAGTGATGTCGCGGGTGCGGGAAACTTCCTGCTTCTTAGGCGCAGTGATGAGAATGGTAGATTCGCTAAGTCCGGGAATCCAAAAGCGTCGGTTGGGTTTGGTATAAAACGAGACGAGAGCAGCGAGGTAAGTCTCCATGGGCTGGTCTTTTTTAATTGGGAGAGCGAGGATGAGGAAGAAAATGGCAACAGGAATGGGGACGATAGCAAGGAGCGGAAAAACTTGGAAAAGCATGACAGCAAGGGTGATTGCGCCTAGGACTATCATAAGATAGATAAATTGTCGGAACGTGAATGGTCCGATTAGCTTGTCGTCCGCCTCCACATCTTGCGGTACTTTGTAAGTCGCCATGATAATTATATTGTAGCATAGTTTGGCGGAGAACAAAATAGAGCCCACCAAAAACTGCACCTCCTTGTATGGTATGATAGCACGAAACTAAGGAGATGCAAGTTTTAGTTCCCTAGGGTTTATTTGACGAAGATGGTTTGGAGGAATTCGATAAGCTCGTAATAGAGTTGCTGGATGAGGTCTTCTTCGTAGCTGTCGCGATGAGTGATACGTTGGCTAATATCGTTATGTGATTTAACACCGACGCCGGCGCGATAGCGTTCGATGATCTCCTTAATATCACGGTAGTGAGCGGCGAGAATGGAGCGTTCGCCGAGGTAGTCACTTAGGTAGTCGCAAACCGAATCGAGGTCGGTATTGCCGTCACAGATGTCGTAAATGTCTTCGAGAATGTTTCTGATGTCGTTCATGCTAGCTTCGCGGACGTTGTGTTCGAGGCTGCGGTTCAATGCGGCTTGGAAGAGGTCGACGGTCGAAGCAGCAGAAGAGGTGCGCTTAGAGGAGCGTGAGCCCGAATTTGAGCCTGATTCTGCGTTGGAATTTCCGCCGTTTTGGGATCCGGAATTGTGGTTGGAGCCATTAGAACTGCCAGAATTGCCGGAAGAGTTGGAACTATTTGAACCGCGGGAAGTGCCGGAACTACTGGAGGGCGAGACTGGGCTATCCCAATCTTCCAGTCCTTGTTTTTTGCGCTGGAGAGAATTTTTGGTATTGCGGATGCGGTCGCGCAGCTCGCGAGGGTCGTGGGTGTCGAAGATATCGTTGTCGGGGTTGAGTTTGAGGTTGGGGTCAATATTAGGGTTAAGGTTATCCACACCGACTTCTTCGAGTGTAGTAAGCAAACGAATGAGCGCATCGTAGGTGCCAGGCTTCTGACCTTCAAGGATGCCAGAGGAGAGGTTGCGGTCTAGCATACCGACGAATTTGCGAGAGACTACGGGTACTAAACCATGGATAAAGAAGTTTTTGCGGTCTTCAGGAGTGATTCTAGCTTCGGTACGGTCAATCTTGTTCCAGCCGATTTTTGCGCTGCCATCCTCGTTAAATATGGGTTTACCGTTTTTATCCTGGAGTTGCTCCCAGCGTAGACCATGGAGCGGGAGACCGTTGACGTTGAGGAAGGTTTCGATATCGATGCCTGGTATGATATCTTCGAGTTTCTCATCGCTTTTGCCTAAGGAGCTACGAATTACGCGGTTCCAGGTATCAATAGCGTATTCGTCGTTCTGGAGGAAAGCACCTGGTTTAGTGGATTTGGCGAGACTGTCGAAGCAGCTAATGAGATATTGACCGTAGGTGCGGACGAAACCATTGTTAGCTTGGGCAGCAAGCATAGCGGTGAAGGCGGAGTTGTGTTCCTTGTACCGGCTAGAAAGAGTGGCGGTGGCGATAGTGCTGTGGTAACGGCGCATGATGCCATTGTCGTCAATGCGCTTGGCCCATTCTTCGTCATAGTTTTCGGGGATGTTGACATGATATTTCTCGCGGAGAGTTTGCTTTTCTTGGTCGGTAAGGCCGCGACCAATTGAGAAAGCGTAGCGCTGGGTGATTGGATCGCCGATAGTGATGTCGTCGTTGAGAAGTTCTTTCATGTAGCCAGCATCGTCGGCAAAGACCTGTTGGACAACTTCACCCTTATCGTTGGTGATATCCATATAATTAATACGGTGATAATGGGCTTTTTCGGCGTCGCTGAGATTGTTATATTGTTCGGCAGTGATTTCGCGACGAGTATCTTTGTGTACAGCGATAAACTGTTGCCAGGAGCGGTGCTGTTTACCGGGCAGAAGATTAAAGTTCTTGTCTTCAATAACATGGCCATTTTCATCGGTCTCGTAACCGTCATCGTCAATATTGGCGCAGTCAAAAACCATACCACGGAAATGAGGCTTAGTGATACCAAATTTGTTGGCGATGATGCGGGCTTCACTGCGACGGCGTTGCTCGATGCGAGCGTTTTCGGAGATAACTTGACCCATGATGGAGGCTTCGCCGAGGTGACCGAGACTACTGGCGGCGCTTTTGATGAGACGGTTGTAGGCTTTGGGATCAGTGTTACGTTTGGTGCTAGCTTCGAGATATTTACCGAGAAGGTAGTCTTGGTCACCTTGGGCGATGTTGGCGGCGAGGAATTTTTGAGCCATGGCGTCTTCGAAGGCGCGAGCGTGTCTGGCGTTGAGCTTGTTGGCATCTTGGCCCTTTTTGTCGAACTTACCGCCGAAGTGATCGCCGTATTCAGAGATAGTGTTATCGAGGACGTCTTTAGCGGTGGAAGCGCGGGTGTCGTAGTAACTGGCGAATTTAGCATTCTCGGTGTAGCGGCTAGCGCGGCGTTCAAAGACGGCGCGACCGGTTTTCTCGTCATAGCCACGGAAGCGAGCGATTTTGGTCAAGGCACGGTCGGTAGCCATGTTTTGGCGGGCTTTGGTGGCGTTTTCAGTGTCGGTCTCGCGGACGGCCTTCTTGTAGTCGAGGAAGCGGCGGAGACGGGCGCCGGGCGCGCGGGAGTGGAGAATGGTGTTTTGGCGGCGGCGTTCGGCGTGGGAACCAGCCCAACCGGCAGCGGTGTTGTTGATGGGTGAGGCGAGACGAGCCAAACCAGCGTTGAGCGAGCCGAGGATGGTGCCGGACATTTTCATGAGTGAGAAGGCAAAGAAGATAGGAACGACCTTAACAGCATAGCCGATGAGGATGCCGAAAGGTGAGGTGGCGGCGACGATGAGGGCGCTACCGAGAAGCTGCGAAGCGCCGACCAGGAAGCTAAACATAGGATAGAACACGAGCATGCGAGCGAGAAGTTCACGCCATTTGCTGAACCATTTTTCGGTGTTGGGGAGGAGGTAGGCAACAAAGGCAAGCGGGGCGATCATGACGAGGAGGGCGACGAGAGCTTGGCGGGCGGCGATGGTGATGAGGCCGATGATGACAGAGATAGCGCCAGCGATGAGGATGGGCAGAAGCATGAAGAAATATTGCATGAGGCCGCCAGTGAAGTTAGCAAGGAGCACGAGACCGACGCCTGTACCGACGGAGACAAAAGTAGTGACTAAGGCGCTCCAAGAATAGTCGCTTTCGGCTTGGTTGAAGAATTGATCCTGGATACTTTGGCAAAAATCAATAATGCTATTGCCGACAATATTGCTGACGTCGATGACGAGCGAGCAGATGATAAAGCTGAGGTTGACAAGGATGACAGCGATGATAATACGGGGTAAGACGCGCTTGATGCCGTAGTTGTTGATGCCGATGCCAGTGAGTTGGGAGTAGATGACGATGAGGACGAAAATGATGAAAACGATGTTGGTGAGGTTACGCATGTATTGCCAGATAAGATAAACAGGCGAACCGTTGTCGGTGGAAATAGTGTCGATCTCGAAGAATTCGTGTAGGACGCTAGTGGCGCTATCTATGAGTGAACCGAGGAAATCCGTGGCAGGACAAACGATCCAATAAAGAGGACCGGATTGTTTGGCGCAGATGCTTTGATCTTCTTCGTTTTCGTCTTCCCCACTTTCTTCGTTGGCGTTTTCGGGATCGGAATCTTCCGAATTTTCAGAGTTGGAATCGGAATTATTGGTATTGGGGTCGGTAGTTTCAGTGGTTTCGGAGTTTGATTCCCCGTTGCCGTCAAAGAATGGGATGGCGGAGGCAGGAGTGGATGGGATAAGGGCAAAAATAGACGCCAAAAAGAGAGTCAGCGCAAGAAAGATGGTTGAAAAATTGTGCTTAAATCTTTTCATATAGGACATCCCAATAGAGGCCCAATGAGGGCTATACTTTAATTATAGCACACATAAGCGGGATAGTCAAGAGTAAAATGGGGTTTTCTGGGGTTTTCTGCGGATTTCGGGAAAAATGTGGTAAGATGGGGACATGAAGGGTAAAATTTTGGTGTTTTTGAGGGTAATGATGATTGGTTTGGTGAGTTTGATGCCGACGCCGGCGGCAGCACTGGGGGGTGAGAACTGCGGGGCGTCAAATTTTTTGGGATTCAAGCCGTGGTATGATGGGCTTTGTAGTGGTGGAGAGATTCAACAGCCGGAAAAAGGTAATGAAGATGATTTGGCGGCGTTTGTCTGGACGATTGTGCTAAATATTGTGTTTGATGTTTCCCTGGCGATTGGATTTTTGGCGGTAGGGTTCGTGATTTATGGGGGATATTTGTATATTATGGCGCAGGGTGATCCAGGAAAGGTAGCTAAAGGTAAGCGGACGTTGACGACGGCGACGATTGGTACAGCGATTGCGCTAATGGCGACGGTGATTGTGAATACGATAACGGTGGCGTTAGGGCTGGACATCTCGAAAGGCTGGGATCAAGGTGATTTTGATGCTGGCAGGGTGCGAGGGGCGTTTAACTGGGCATATGCGATGGCAGGGATCGTGGCGGTGGCGTTTATCGTCAAAAGTGGAGCAGAGTATCTCTTGTCGCAGGGTGATCCGGGGAGAGTACAGAAAGCGACGAGGGGGATTGTTTATGCCGTGGTGGGGCTAGTGATCGTGCTACTCGCGGCGGTGATTACAAACTTTGTGGTAGGTTCAATAGGAGAGGCATTATGATGAAGAAAATGGGGTTGATTTTGGGGGTGACGACGATGTTGCTGGCTGGAATGTTGTTTCCAGTAGGCGAGGTGGCGGCGAGTGATAGTTTGTGTGATTCAAGCGTAAGTAATGAATTGAAAGAACAGGCGGGATGCAACCTGTCGAAGAATGATACGGCGCCGTCGGTGATTCAGGCGCTGATCAATGTGGCGGTGGGGGTAATCGGGATTGGTGCGGTGGCAGCGATTATTTATGGAGGGTTTATTTATACGACAAGTACGGGGGATGCCGGTAAGGTAGCCAAGGGTAAAAATATTATTATCTATGGAATTGTGGGGCTGGTGGTGGCGATCTTGGCGTTTGCGATTGTGAACTTCGTGAGTACTAGTATTGGTGGCTAAGGATGCTGGAATAACTCTAGACATTTTGCGTAATATGCGCTAGAATAGTTTTAACTATAATGTAATCGAGAATATTGAAAGGATAACATGAAAAAACTTATGTTAAACGTGGTTGCTGCAGTCTTGACCGTGGTTGGTTTAGGTGGTGTTGCGTCGATGTCACCGGCATATGCGGCAATACTCTGTCCAAATGGTCAGGAGGCTGCGTCTTTTGATGCGTGTGATGCGTATGATAAAAATGCTACGAAAGAGAATGATTTGTTTGAGACCCTTAACATTATTTTGAACGTAGTGATTGGTGTGATCGGCTTTATTGCGGTGGCGATGATTGTGATGGGTGGTATTAGCTTCGCTACTTCACAAGGTGATACTTCGAAAGTGGCGAAGGCGCGCAATACGATTCTTTACGGTGTGGTTGGCCTCGTGGTGGCGATCTTGGCGTTTGCGATTGTGAACTTCGTTTTGGCTAACGTTTTCGGTAGCTAATCTATAATTCCCTGTTAGTTAATTTGGAAGTTGGTAGGAATGAAGATTAAGAATATTGTGGTCGTGGGGGCAGTGAGTGCGCTGAGTGTCCTCGGAATGGGTTTGGGCGCTAGTAATGTTTCGGCGGTGACTTGCCCCTCGGGGACTTTGAATGAGCATCAGTCGAAAGATACATATGCAGATTGTAATATTGATATGACTGACCAACCGAATCTCTGGGATACGGTGCAGATGATTTTGAATGTGGTTATTGGTTGTATCGGTATCGTGGCGGTAGCGGTGATTATCTTGGGTGGTGTGACATTCGTAACCTCGCAAGGTGATGCTGGGAAAGTGGCAAAGGCGAAGAATACGATTATCTATGGCGTGGTGGGGTTGATTATTGCGATTCTGGCGTTTGCGATTGTGAACTTTATCCTGACGAGTGTGTTCTAGGCGCACGGGTTATAATGAAAACTAAACATAAACATCTAGGATTCTCCTATATATCCAACTCGTAGCGGGAATGTAGTGCTGAGCGATGGAGCTTTGCGTCATACGGGAGATATTGGCTTTTGGTGGTCAAATATTGCTGATGCTGATATACTACATACTTATAGCTTACGGTTTGACGACGTGATTATTCTGCCGTCGTATAGTAGCCCAAGGTGGGGTGGCTTGACGGTCTGGGGATGATTTTGGTGGTTTTGAACCTACCAAACCAAAAATAGCGATGCTTTTATAGAGAGAAAATGCGGTCCAACTTGTTCATGCGGAACAAGTTCAAATATGAAGTAGGATTTAATTTTCAATGGTTGGACCGTAAAGCCCACCCAGCGAGAACTGTTGTATGATGGGTGGATATCAACATTGCTGAGGTCGAAGTGTAGCGCATGAGCGTCGAACAGATAAGCTGTGGAACTCCATAAAAGACTACCATAATCTGCATATCTCAAAGAGCCAGTAACCGTGTGAATAAGTCCGCCACGAGTTAGATATATAGGAGATTTTGAGATGATTGGATGTGGAGAAATATTTTGAAAGATGAAAAAATGGAGCGTGATGCTCCATTTAGTAGTTTCTCACGAGAGACGAAGATCCGAGAAGGTTTGAGGTTATTTGGAAGTGGCTTCGGAGAATTGTTCGAAATATTCGTGAGCGGCAAGGAGTTCGCGAGAAAGTTCGTGGGATTTTTTGAAGTTGAATCGGAGTTCGCGAGGATCGTCGATAGTGTATTCTTTAATCCATTCCCTGTTCTTCGAAAAATGGTTAGGCTCTTTCATGCGCGCGATGTCGGCGCGCTGCGACTTTAGACGGTCTCGGTCGTCGATGTCGTTGATCGTCGCTGAGCCGAAACGAGTTTGGAGAAAGGCTAATTGGAGTTCCATGGGTAGGAATAGCTTGATGAGCGTGAGCGGGCGGTTGAGACCGAGAAATGGCAAAAAGTCGATGATGGTTCCGAGTTTTTCGGGGTCGCAATGAATACCTTCGTAGATGACGAAGTCTTTTGAGGTGAGAGCTTTTTGCAAAGCGAGGATGACATTGGTTTTGAACTTTTCGTCTAAATCGCCGGGTAGTTTAGTGTAAAAGTATTTCCCGGGGAGATTGTGGTCGACGAGGAATTCTACGAGTATCTTGTCAAACGAGACGAGAGTCTTGTGACTATAAGGTGCCTCATCGAAGATTTTACGGGCTAAAGTAGTTTTGCCGCTGGCAGATGGGCCGCAGATGAAGACCAGCCCGTCTTGGATTTGGATAGTTTTCTTCATTTTTCTTCCCCCTTCTGGATCTGGATTTTGAATGTTCTTGTGTGATGTGCTCTATTATAACATGAAAACAAAAAAGACACTCGTTTTCGGGAGAGTGCTTTCTGATGATTGTCGGTGCTTATTGATGTTGTGAAAGATTTGCGATGATGTTTTGATTTTTTGGTCAGGGTGATCGGATTTGAACCGACGACCTCGCAGTCCCGAACCGCGCGCGCTACCAACTGCGCCACACCCTGATGGTGTCTTCTTGGACCCGAGACTGGATTTTAGCGAAGTGCTGATTCTGTCGGTTTTAGTAATGCTATTGGGCTCCAGGTTGGGTCTGGTGCTCCAAAAGCGATAGCTTTTGAACACATCTATATTATATCACAGTGGCTGGTGGCACACCATAACGAAGCCGATTTTCGGCTGCCGAACGTAACCCAAGAACAGAGAGAAAAACACCTGATGGCTGGCAATTATAAGTATTGACGGATGTCAACGTAGTAAGGGTTGAACACTAGCAACGGTACAGTATAGCTCGCAGGAGCTATTTTTATATGGAAACACATTCCACCGATGAGTGTCAAATCGAGTTTTTGACCCCTGTTTGGAAAAACCGACGGTGAATAGAGGTCAACAGAGAGCGATTACCGTCGGAAAAACCGTCGACGGAAAACCCGCCGACGGTGCGTGTGTGGCGTTATAAGCACGATGTGGTATAATTAAAGAGTATCAAGATTATTTTTATATTTCAAACCCTGCAAGAGTTTGACCGTCAAATACGGCACTCGCTAGCAGGTTAAACTCTCGGGTTTGATTTGTAAAAATGGTCTTGATACACCACTGCGAGTGCCGTTATGGGTTTCTCGGCTCGGAGTGACTAGTATTAAACTAGAAGCCCGGAGGAATAATATGGAAGAAAACAAGAAGGCGAAACAAGCTCCACGTTGGCGGAGCATTATTTTGTTAGTCGTCGGGGTTATCGGAATTGTGATGTTCGGAGCGAGGCTAGCACTATCGTCAACTGTCGACACCGAGAAAATTGAGAAGTCAATGAGCAGTGCGGCGAGCGAGATGTCGAGCGTCCAATCAAAAGCCGGCACGTCGATTGACGAGGCTTATTATCAAGCCGAGGGCAGATACTTGACGCAGGAAGCCAAGGCTTGGGAAACTCTGCTCAACTCTGCGACCGGCGTGCGAGTGGCGGTCGATATGCTCGGACTACTCGCAAGCGTCGCCCTATTCATTAACGGTTCACGAATGAAGGGCTAGGCTATGGCACAATGTCCGAAATGCAGAAGTGAAAATGTTTCGGTTCAGATGATGACGACCGAAATGAAGACCAAGAAATACGGCACCGGCTTCGGCGGCAAACTACACAACACCGGGCGTGCCTTGCTATCCGTTGGCACGCTTGGAATATCAAACGACTTTATCCGAGAGCGACTAGGCGAGGAGAAAACTGAAGTAGGCTCGAAAAAGGTTTACGTCTGCCAAAGTTGCGGCTATTCGTCCGACGGGCGTGATTTTCTTGGCTCGACCGAAAGACCGACCATCCCGGCTGGCAGATTTAGCCCCGACGACCCAACCGTCAGGAAGGCGGTTGAAATCTGCGTTAAGCAAGGAAAGTTTTCGACAGCGTATTTACAGACGTGGCTAGGAAAGGGGCGTGATTACGTCACGAATTTAGGAGTATGGCTTGCCGATAATGGCATTATAGAAGTGTCTAGTGACTTCAAGAAGCCAATCGACGTTTTCGTTACCAGCCTTGACGAGTTCGACCAAATTATGAAACCGAGCCGTTAGGACGCCATAGACGGCGGTTTAATCCCAAAGACGAGTGCTTGCTCGTCTTTTTGTTTAGGACGCCCCAAATCGCCCGGAAAACGCTTAAAACTGTATAAAATCATACAGGATTGTAAGATTTTGGAGATTTTGATAAAATCGAGGTAAGGAAAAGTTAAGCAAGCGTAATTCTATGAGGAATACCGAACCCACAACTACACCATCTTTATCACTAAAATTATCGGAAGAAACCCGGGCGGCTCTCCGAATGGACATCCCGGAAATTACAGAGTTTCGGAATTATCTCGATGCCGGGCATTATCGAGCCAACGACGTCGGCATTTCTTATCGAAATCTAAACGCTGTTGACGAAGCCGGGCTAATTCCGGATTACAGCAACCTGCCACGAGGTAACAAGTGGCGGTCTTTTACGATCCGGGAAGCAATTTATTTGCAGATTTTGTTCAAGCTTAAAGCATTTGGAATGACAAATGCGAAACTCCGAGGACTACTCGACTTCTTGGAGAGCAAGAAGTCGAACGGGTATGACGTGTTTTTAGCCTACGCCGTCGACGCTGAAATTACGGTGCTACTTTTTAGCGACGGCAACGGTTTGGTATTGGACGCTACTACGCTGGCGGAATACGAAAAGAGCCGACCGCCCGAGGCGATGATTATGTTTAATCTTAATCGCCAAATCAACGCTACGCTTGCTCAACTGGATGTTGGTTACTGGAAAATGAAACAGAAGAATGAGGAGAAAGAGGAATGCGCAAAACAACCCAACTGACAGATAAGGAAATGCAGATTATAGACATCATCCGGCGAGCCGACCTTTGTGAAGTCCGGGTCATCAAGAAAGACGGAGAGCCAACCGTGCTACACGTCCGGCGAAATCCGGTCGCCGACGACGAGATAACCGCAGAAGATTTGACGGTTTTAATCGAGAGACAGCAATTTTCTGACATCGTGATTAAAAAACGTAACGGAAGGGTAGTATATGTAGACGAAGATATGACAATCAAGTTATAGGTATGTCTTGGTGGAAATGAGGGGAGCTTACCTACACTCTTAATAAGATTTGGAACAAACTATGTTTAATGGACCTCTTAATTTGAGGAAAACATAGTTAATGAATAATATTAAAGATAAGGATGAAGCGGGGCAAAACCTGCTCAAACTCGTTATTGAATTAAGCAAAATCATTGCGACCGACGGGCTAATTAAACGAAATCAGGCGTCAATGCTCGCTAATGACGGGTGCATAATTAAGTATTAAGGAGAAAACAATGACTAGAAACAACGCTCCAAAGACCGACGAGCTCGCAAATGAGATTGCCGGCAAAGGAGTAACGAAAAGATTTGTATCTGCAAAAACAAAAGCTAGCACACAACCAAAACGGATGAGGTTTGTATTGTATGCCTGGAAGTCGTCCGAGGAAGAGGGCGCACAGGCAAAATCCCTCGACGACCAGATTAATGAGTGTCGAAAATATGCCGAACGTGAAAACCTAAACGTAGTGAAGACACTTAGAGAATCGGCATCGGCTAAAAAATCGTATAACCGCCCGGTCTTTACTCAAATGCTACTCGACATCGTTGCTGGCAAATATGATGGCATTTTGGCGTGGCACCCCGACCGCTTGGCTCGTAATGCCCTTGAAAGCGGTATGATTATTGACCTGCTCGACAATCAGATTATCAAGGAATTAAAGTTCCCCACACTCCTTTTTGAGAATAATGCGAGCGGAAAACTTACGCTCAACATTCATTTCGCAATGGCAAAACAGTATTCAGAACACCTTAGCGAGAGCGTCCAACGTGGTGTCGATTCAAACTTAGAGCAAGGTAAATCTTCCGGCGTGCCGAAGTGGGGCTACAATCGTAGCGACATAACCGGCTATTATGAGCCAGACGATAACTTTGACCTCATTAAGGAGGGTTGGGAGATGAGAGCAAATGGCGCAACCATTGACGAGGTTGTGGCGTTCTGGAAACAACACAATGTTCACCGTATGACGAAAATCACAAAGAAGAATAAGAAACAGCGTAAAATTACTATTACGAGCAATATGGCGTCGACGCTTTTTCACGACCCATTTTATTACGGTATTCTCTGTCAGTCCGGTCAGGAGGTCGATTTAAGAGAGCTGAACCCCAACTTTAAGCCGATGATTGACGAGCAAACGTTTAACACTGTTCAGGCGTTGAGCTGTAAGACAAAGAAGGCCGGATTTGGTCGGCATAAACACGAGGTATTTTACCCATTCCGGGAGCTGGTCTTTTGTGCCGAGTGTGGCAGTTGTATGAAGGTCGGTAAGTCCCGTAGCCGAGACGGCTCTTACTACTTATACTACCGATGCGATAATAAGGACTGTTCAACTAAAAGCGTCCGAGCTAAAACGCTCCTCGATGATTTATACAAGAAACTTGATAGCCTTAATTTTACAGCCAAAGAATACCGAAAGCTAGTCGACGTGCTTCAAGGTCATACTGATGAGATATTGAGCAAGTTGCGGAGCGAGAAGCTAAGCTTACAAGGGGCGTTAAATCATCAGAAGCATAGCGTCGAGGAGCTTGCCCGGCAATACGCAGCCTTGCCAGTAGACGCCCCGTCGAGTGTTCGAAATGTGTTACAGGCTGATTTAGAGAGTGCTCAAAATGACGTTATTGACACAGAAAGCCGACTGCGAGATGTCGAGAGCCGGATTATTGACCCAGAGCAGGCAAAAATGAAAGAGGACGAGTTCTTGAACCTCACGAATTCGCTCGGCGATAAGATGAGAGCAGGCTCGGCGGTTGAGAAAGACCAGTTAGCCCGGATTTTGCTTTTGAACATCAAGTTAGACAACAAAAATGCTCCTTCCTACCTCTGGAAAGAGCCCTTCGCTACGTTACTCAAAACTCGTAAAAATCAGTCTGGTGCCCGAGACTGGACTTGAACCAGCACGCCTTGCGGCATATGCTCCTAAGGCATACGTGTATACCAATTTCACCACTCGGGCCTAGGTATATTTTACCAAGAGGGGGTGCAAAAATCAAGAGACAGGGGTGGTTGGTTCTGAGTTTTGGCTGGAGTGCGGTGGAACTTGGTAGAGCTTGGTAGGTTTAGTGGATCTTGTGAACTTGGCGGATTTGGCGGGTTGAAAACCAATAATCGCCCAGTGGGGCGATTATTGGCTGTGTGAGCAAAATTAGTTTCAATGTCAGGTGATGGTGATTTTGCGGGGAGCTTCGACTTTTTCTTTCTCGAAAGTGATAGTGAGGACGCCATCTTTAAGTTCGGCTTTGACGGTGCCTTCTTCTTCTTTGACTTGGACAGGCAAAGCGATCGTGCGAGAGAATTCGCCCCAATAGCACTCTTGGATGTGCCAAGCGGTGGTGTTTTCGTCTTCGCCGCCACTGAGGATGCCAGAAATGGTCAAAATGTTGTCAGAAATTGCTACATTTAAATCAGATTTAGAAATACCGGCTGTGCGGGCTTTCACCACAAGCTTGTCGGTTGTTTCGTAAACATCCACTGCAAGTTGGCCTGGAAAGTCATCTGCAGTATCCCACCCATCATCTCCCCCGTCTGATGGTTCATCAACGTTGAGGGCAGCCTTGTCGTTCCGTTCGAGTGTCGAAGTCGGTTCGTCTCCGAGGAAAGCGGCTGCTAGTTCATCTTCCATCAGCATGTCGTCGCTATTAGTACGAGCCATTGCTTGAATTACCTCCGTTATATTGTTATGCTTTATTATAAAGGCTTTTTCATGTAAAATCAATAGTAATTATGGGTTTTGATGTAAAAAATACAACAAAAATTGGACTGTTGGACTTGTTTTGCCCGCATACCTGTCGGGGTTGTGGGGCTTTAGGGTCGGTTTTTTGTGGATGTTGTAAAAAATACATGTTAGAGCAACGGCAGAATATTTGTCCTATCTGTAAAATGAAGGTTGAAAAAATTGAACAAAAGTGTCGAGATTGCGAAACTCCCTTCCAACAATTTTATGTGGGTGGGTACCGCGAAGGGGCGCTGGCGAAGATGATTCGGGAATATAAGTATCAATCGGTGCGAGCGACTGGTGAAGTTTTGACGGAGTTGCTGCTCGAGACAGTGCCGGAAGATTTGGGTGTACCTAAGCAGGATATCGTTGTAGTTCCCTTGCCGACGATTGGTAAGCATGTGCGGCAACGTGGGTTGGACCACACGAAAATTTTGGCGCGGAAGTTGGCCCGAAAACGGGGATGGAAATATGAGCGTGTGCTGGAGAGATCGGCGGATACGGTGCAAGTAGGAACTTCGGCGGAGGAGCGGAAGAAGCAGGCGGCGAAGGCCTATGCGGCGACGGGAAAAATTTGGGCCGATAAAATTTATGTGCTGTTGGATGATGTGTGGACGACGGGAGCGTCGATGCTCGCGGCGGCGAAAGTGATGCAAGAAGCAGGGGCGGAAAATCTGGTTGGAGCGGTTCTGGCGACGGGAAAGCCGAGGGAGGATTCTGAGACTGGAGCTTGATGAGTTTGTTGGCTGTTTGCTGTTTATTGTGAGAAAAAGACCCGCGCCACCGCGGGTCTAGATTTTAGCTGGTGTGACTGAAATTTATTCGCCTTCGGGGACAGTTACGCTGCCAATAGCGTTGAGGACGAAGTTGACAATCGCGAAAGCGAGGATGGCAATGACGAGGCCAATGATAGCATAGAGGATGGTGTTTTTCGCGTCGGTGATTTTTTTGTTGTCACCGCCGGAAAGGATGTAGCGTAGACCGCCCCAAATTAACATAATGACGGAGATGGCTCCGACGATGTAGAGGGCGACGTTGGTGAGCTGGGTGAAGACGCCGTCGGCGCCGATGAGCTCAGCGGGCATGTCGTCGGCACGAGCAGCTTCGGCACCTTCGCGGACGGTTAGGGCCATAGCTTTGCCGGCGCAGAGGGTGACGGTGGCGCAGACGCCAGTGAACATTTGTAGAGCAATTTTGGCTAATTTTCTCATTATAAATCTCGCAGTTATTTATACTTCCCTAGCGCGTAGAGGCGCTTTGTTTAGTTCATTATAGCACAGTGGGTGGGAAAGACAAGATTGGTTCATTTGGTTTTCCGATTCGCGTTTTTGGTACTGAAGCATAATAACGTAATACAGACTATACACTAGTTTTGATTGCAGGTTTAAGTTTGGTTTTTCGCTTCACGTCTTGATGTTAGACACGGCGTCGTTTCATCCCGTCTTTACGGGTGAAACGCGCCTCTTCCTCCTAGCGTGTCCGGAAAGGTCTAACATCAAGAGTGAAGCCAGAAAAACCAAGTCAAAAATCCAAGCAAAAACTAACCCAAACATCTCGAAATCTGCCTATATATCTAACTCGTGGCGGGTATATAAATTTAGTGTATGGCGTTTTGCGTATTGCTGGTAATAGTGGTACGACTTGGTCAAATTCAGCTTACGATACGAATAACTATGCTTTTGCAGGGCTAAGTGCTGATAAGGCGAGCACCTATCCATCAAATTATGATGGCCGCTTGTCTGGCTTGACGGTTCGGCTATTAAAAATTGAACTTGTAAACGGTTTACAAGTTCAACTCGATTTCTTCTCTGTTAATTATTAAGAATTTGATGTTTGGTAAGCGGAGAATTGACAAAATTGAGGGATTTTTGGACCGCAAAGCCGTCCCAACGGTTGGTATAGTTCGCCGGATAGACGCTAGTGTTATTGAAATAAGGGGCATATGCATAGAGTTCAGACAGATAAGCGGACTCTGCCCAATAATAGCCATCGAGACCTGTGTGTCTCAAAGAGCCATATAGCATATTTATATTCCCGCCACGAGTTAGATATATAGGATATTCGGAAGTGTTTGAGCGGGGTGGTGGGGTTAGGATTTGATGGGGCGGAGGCCGAGGGCGAAGATGATGACGCTAGCGATTAAACCTAGGATGTCGAGAGCAAGTTTGATGTCAGCGAGGGTGAGGAGTTGAACATACCAAGCGGTTGCTTCGCCGGAGAGGTAGGTGCCGTAGGCGCGCGAGAAAGTTTTGCTGTTGAAGTCTTCGACGGGTGATTCCAGGAGCATGATATTTGTAGCGGAACTGTTCATATCGTTTTCGAGGGCGGTGAGGTTGATTTCGGGCTGGAGGGCGAGGCGGAAGGAGAAAGTGAAGGTGCCGGCGAGCCCGGCGAGGATGAAAATGAGGCGCGAAAGATGGGTAAAGGCGCTGGGCGCGGAGTTTGGTTTGGTGGTTTTTGAAGATTTTGGCATTTTTGGCATGGTGTGCTCCTTATGTTTATTTAAGTATAGCATGTTGGGTATTTTGGGGTGAAGAATAGAATAGAGCAAAGGAGAGCGTTATGTGGAAAGGTGTGATAGGCTATGGGGTTGATTGAATTGTTTGATTTGTTGGAAAAGGCAGATGAGGATGCGGAGTTTGTTTGGAGGGATGATGAGGGGAATGAGGTGAGGTGAGGGGGTGGGAGAAAATAATCCGCGCCGTTGTGCTTTGCACCGGGCGGATAACGAACTCGAGTTCAAATCTCCCCTCTTCTTGCATAAGAGTATAAAAATAACTATGCTGGCGCATAGCGATTTTTATACTCCTGGCGGAGGGTGGGAGATTCGAACTCCCGCTCCAGGTCTCCCCAGACTAACGATTTAGCAAACCGTCCCCTTCAGCCACTTGGGTAACCCTCCAATGGGATGATTATAGCATACTTTGGCGAAAAGTGGTAAGGGGTTTAGGTTTGGAAATGAAATGCGGGTGCGGCGCGGGCGAAGTGTGGTATAATAAATATATGGCAGGGACGATAACTTGGGAAGCGGAAGAATATATTGTTCGCGATAAGACAAGAGGGTGGTATGTTGGTTTGATTGTGGTGGGGCTGCTTTTGGTGGGGTTGGCGGTGCTGCTGCAGGCGTGGACTTTTATGATTGTGGTGATTTTGAGTGTGGCGGCTCTATTGATTTATGCGATGCGTCCGCCGCGGTTGATCAAATATACTTTGGATGATGAAGGTTTGACGGAGGGGCAGACGAAGCATAGCTTTGCGGAGTTTAAGGCGTTTGGGATTATGAATGAAAATAATCATTTTTCGATTGTTTTGACGCCACGGAAGCGGTTTTCGCCGCGCATGCGAGTGTTCTTCCCTGAGACGCAGGGCGAGGAGATTGTTGATGCGTTCGGGCGACGGTTGCCGATGGAGAACGTGGAGCTTGATATGCTAGATAAACTGATAAAGTTCTTGCGAATTTAGAAAAGTTGCTGTATAATGGGGGTTATATACAGTCATGTAATAATAGGTAAACATTAAAAGAAGGTGGGAAACCGATATGAATCAAAATCGTAATAAAGACAACGATCTGCAGCGGGCAATCGACGAAATCACTCAGAAGGGTGGTTCGAACGGTCCGAAGCCGGCTGCTCAGGCTGCGGCGCCGATGATGCCGACTGCGCCAGCGGCTGCTGCGCAAAGCACGATGAAATTACCAACTGCTCCAGTACAGCCAATGGCGATGCCGACGGCGGCGATGGGCGGATTTGGTGCACGGATGGGCTATGGTGCGGATATTTCGAAAGTGAAGGAGGCGGCTTTGAAGGAGCTCTTCCCGATCATGGATCGCGTTGAAGTTGAACCAGAGAAGCGCTTCTTGCTCTATCAGGAAATGTTGAACTCGATGCGTGATAAGGCGGTGATTGCGCCGGCTTATGAGGCAGCTCGCCAGATTCGTGATGATAAGATTCGGGCTGATTCCCTGCTTTACCTGATTAATTCGATTGATGAAATGAGTCTCTAAAGAGAATATTGATATAAAACAAAAATCTCCGGAAGGGGAGATTTTTGGTTGGTTTTCCGATTCGCGTTTTTGGTACTGAAGCATAATAACGTAATACAGACTATACACTAGTTTTGATTGCAGGTGGCGCTCTCAAAATCGAACCCCTCGTTTCACTCGGGTCGTGATTTTGACCCGCGCCAGCCTAATAATCATGCAATCAAAACTAGGTATAGAGCTGTATTACAATAATTCCATCAGCACTAAAACCTAAACCAAGAAAACCAAAATACCAAAGTACTAAAGTACTAAACATCTAGTAATCTACTATATATCTAACTCGTGGCGGAGGAATTACTGTGCCTACCGGTTCTCTAAGACACGCTGGCATAAATGGGCGCTACTGGTCTAACGTGCCTGGTGCTTCGCTTTATACATTTTTCTTTGACGCAACCGATCGTATTCTAGTTCCCTCGGACAACAACCATCGCTGGTTTGGCTTGACGGTCCAGACTTTTCGTGGTGGAAATATGAAAAAATAGTCTAGTATAACTAACACTAGACTATTGGAGCAATTTTCTAGCAAAAATTGCTATTCGGGATTTAATGGTTTTCATTTCGTCTTTTTCTTGAGTTCTTGCTCGTAGTCTTCGATGATTTCTGGTTTGCGGTTTTGGCGGAGATGAATGCACTTGTTGGCGGAGAGGACTGAATTTTTAATTTTGATATCTTCGAGGACAAGAACTTCCGCGGTATCTGGTGTGGGAGGATAGCAAATCATCATGTCGGCGCGAAGGTTCCCTTTCTTTGTGGTTCGAGGATTAAGAACCAGACTTCCGTCGTCGGTTTCTGTACAGGTATAGTATTCTTTGAACTTAAGGAAAAGTTCTTTATAGGCAAGAAATGCGCTTATTCCACTACAGGTAAACCAGGTGATGGTGCCTATTTTTCCGATGGTAACTGCAAAATCCCATGTGATAATGTAAGTGACGAGGCAAACGATGGAACAGAGAAACCAAAGTAATCTGGGTAGCAATCGTTTGAAACCGTATTCCCTAATGAGGTAATGTTCATAAAGATCTAGCATAAAAATCCCCCTTTATGTTAATTTTTCTTATTATATAAAAAATTTCCTTTTATGTCAATAGATGAATCTGTTTGGCCAGTGAGATGGGTTGCTTTTGGTTATTTTGGTTAGCCTTGGGGACTTTTTTGGTTAGTTGCGATTGGCTCTGAAGCTACCAAACTAGAAACTTTAATGATTTTACAGAGAGAAAATGTAGCCCAACTTGTTCACGCGGAACAAGTTCAAATGTGGAGTGAAAGTTGGCACGAGATGAGAATTAGTTCGGGTGGTTGGACCGTAAAGCCCAGCCAGCGGTTACTGCCGCCTGATGGATTGATGTTGATGTTGTCGAGATGAAGGCGATATGCAAAGGGTTCAGACGGGTAAGCCGTAGGGGCCCAGTAATAGCCATAGAGACTTGCACCCCTAAAAGATCCCGTTGTCATATCAATATCTCCGTCACGAGTTAGATATATAGGAGAATTTGGTGATGTATTGATGATAGAATAAGCAGCTTAGAGAGCGCCAGCGTTTTCGAGGGCTTGATTGATGCTGTAGTAGTTGCCGTCGGCGCGCTGGGCGAGGATGTCGAGAGTGCCCTGGCAATATTCTGTGCAGTTTTTCGGATTGGCAGTAATGGTGTAAGCTTTGATGACGTTGTTGATGTTGGGAAGCTTGCCAGCGGAATGGAAATTGTCGTTTTCGAGAGATTTGAAAATGTTGAGATATTCGATGGAGCCATCGGACATGAGGAAGAACATGTATTCGTAGCCGGTGGATTGCGGGGAGAACATGCCGTAGAAGGCGTCAATTGGTGTGCCAGAGAGGCCAAAGTCGGTGACGTCTTTTTGGCCGGATTGGGAAAAGTGATAATCACTGAGGTTGTCCTTGATAGCGTCGTAGTTGATGTAAAGGTGTGGAGTGGCAGTGGAGTAATCGAAGCCGACAGTGAAGGCGTAAAGACCGTCACCAAGGCTGAGGCCCTTATCATGATTCGAGGAAACAAAGTTGTATTCGGAAGGGTAGGATTCGAGATTTAAGCATTTGTGGTCGGTTGCGAAAGTGAGCGAGGCCGGGACTCCGGCGAGGACGTCGCTTTTTGTGATAGGGTTTTCGTTACTATTGTCGGTTTGGTTGGTGGTGTCGTCAACAACGACAGTTTGGTCAGAGAGTTGAGCGGTGAGGTCGGAGATTTCGGAAGATTGGTTGGCGCTTTTGATGGCGAAATATACACAAGCGCCAACGCTTGCGAGAAGTAAAATGGCGAGAATGATACAGACTAGGAGAGGTTTAGAAGATTTGGAGGGTTTACGGTTTGAATGAGAGGTATTTTCTGGTTGTGGGGTCGAGATTGTGTTATTCCCTGCTTCGGATGAGGTTGAGATGGTTTGGGAAGATGATGTTTGTGTGGTTTGAGACGCTTGGTCTTCTGACATAATGAATCCTTAGTTAATGAGTTGTTGTATATAATTATACAAGAATTGAAGGGTTTGGGGAATGGTTGGGGTTATAATATGGGTATGAATGTGTATGTCGTGGGAGTACCGACGGCGGGTAAGAGTACGTTGGCAAAGATGATAAAAGCGAAAATGCCGCAGTTTAATGTGGTTTCTTTTGAGGCAGTACGGAATGGTTTTTTGAAGTCGCAGCCGGAGCTCGAGATGGGAAATCGAAATAGCAGGGCGAGGCATGGAATTTTACCACAGTTTATTGTGGAGCTCGCAGATTGGAATGCAAAGATGACTGGGTGTCCAACCTTGGTTGAGGGGAGTTTTGCTAAGGCGGAGGAGGTGGCTAAGCTGAAGCAAAAAGAGGACTTGTTGATTTGTTTGGGGTATGGCGAGATGACCCTGGAGGAGGTAGCGAATCGGGCGATCCAAAAAGCCGGGGTGAAGAATTATCTTTATGGTAAGACGGCGGATGAGTTTATGAGGCATTTTTATGATTTGACGGAGGATGATCGGGCAAATCGGGAGTTTTGTTTGAAAAATGATGTTCCCTATTTTGAGACGGCGGGGGAACGTGTTGGAGCGTTAGAGAAGGCGATGAGGTTGGTGCGGCGATATTGTGACGATGATTGTTGAAATGAGATTTGGTGATAGACTCTGGACCGTAAAGCCAGCCCAAAAGTCAGCATCTAGTGCAGGATAGATATTGTCGCTATAGCTAGCAAGCAAATACGCACGCATAGTGGCAGACGACGCTAGTGTTGAAGCCCATACTACGCTATCCTGCCCAGCGCCCCATAATGAGCCTGTTGTCAGATACATATCTCCGCCACGAGTTAGATATATAGGAGATTAATAGATGTTTGGTTGATTATTCTGTGGCGTCAGTGATGGTTTCGCCTTTTTGGGCGATGAGATAGTCTTTACCGATTATCTGGTAGTTGAAGTTTTCTGGTTCACCGGTGATGATAAGGGCGGCGTGGTCGGAAACGAGGTAGACGGGCAGGTCGGTTTTGGCGGACTCGGAAATGGCGACTTCAGGAGTGAGTTTTTTGGCGTCGCCATGAAAATGTGGTAGGAAGAAGACGGGGACGATGTCAAGAAAGGTGGGAGTGGTGTAATCTTCCATGAAAATGTTATCGGCAAATTCGCGTGATTCGCGGTGACAGAGGACGCAAGAGCCAGCGGAACTGCCGACCCAAACTTTTTTGGAAAGGAGGTCGGGGAGTTTGGCGGCGAAGCCAGTGTCGCGTAAGACTTTGGTGAGATAGTCAGTGTTGCCGCCGAAGCAGTAGATGAGGTCGGCGGTTTCGAGACGATTGAGAGAGTGGTCGAGAGAATTGCTTTGAAGGTCGACGAATTCGATTGAGCCGGTGAAAGCTTGAGAAATGAGGCAGAGTTCGTCGATGAACCAGCGGTGGTTGCCGGTTTCGCCCTTGATGGCTTCGTTGATAATGGCGAGGTTGATTTGGTCGACTGGTTTGCCGGTGAGTTTTTCGCATTGGTCGATGAGTTCTGGCTCGCTAAACCAAGATGAGGTGAGGATAAGTTTCATGGGTGGTCTCCTTTTTTCTATTATAACAGAAGTAGCCTCGCTGGGAGGCTACTTCTTGGGTTTGGGTTTGGTAGTTTAGTACATACCGCCCATGTCTGGGGTGGCGGGAGCCTGCTTCTCGGGGAGATCGACGATGAGGGCGCCCATGGTGATAGCGGTGGCAGCGATGCTGGTGGCGCTTTGGATGGCTTCCTTGGTGACCTTAGCAGGGTCGATGACGCCAGCTTTCTTGAGGTCGATGATGCCCTTTTCTGGCTCCATGACGTTGATTCCTTGGCCGGCTTTGGCCTTCTCGACTTCGGCGAGGAGCGCTTGGGAGTTCAGACCGGCGTTTTCCATGATGTGGATGAACGGAGTGGTGAGAGCTTTCTTCACGATCTTGGCGCCGTCGTTGTCAGCTTTGAGATTTGCGGCAAGGTTAACGAGGGTGACGCCGCCACCAGCTACGATACCTTCGGCAAGCGCGGCTTTGGTTGCAGCCACAGCGTCGTCGACGCGGAATTTTTTCTCGTCGATCTCGGTTTCGGAGGCGCCACCGACTTTGATGACGGCAACTTTGCCAAGAAGAGCGGCTGCACGCTTATCAAGTTCTTCGCGCTCGTAGTCGGATTTAGCAAGTTTGGTTTGGCTCTGGATGAGTTCGATGCGAGCAGCTACGGCCTTTTTGTCGCCAGCGCCTTTGATGATGGTAGTTTCATCCTTCGTGGCGATAACCTTGCCACAGGAGCCGAGAACTTCCATGCCGACTTCTTCAAGTTTCATGCCTTTGTCGCCAGAAACTACGGTGGCGTCGGTTAAAATAGCAATGTCTTCCATGATTTCTTTGCGGCGATCGCCGAAAGATGGAGCCTTGAGAACGAGAGTGTTAAAGACGCCCTTGAGTTTGTTGAGGACGAGGACGGAGAGTGCTTCGCCTTCGACTTCTTCAGCGATGATGACAAGCTCCTTCTTGCCAGCCTGAGCGCATTGTTCGAGGATGGGGAGAAGTTCTTGAGCGCTGGAAATCTTTTTGTCGGTGATAAGGACGAGTGGCTTCTCGAAGATGGCTTCTTGGCGGTTGGTGTCGGTGATGAAGAATGGCGAAGAATAACCTTTATCATAAGTGAAACCTTCGACGATTTCTTGTTCCATTTCGAGGCCTTGGCCTTGTTCGA
>CAZVPV010000006.1:0-54162 GCA_964629195.1 uncultured Candidatus Saccharibacteria bacterium
CTTCTCACCAGGAGTATGAATCTGACAAGCGTCACTACGCTCACGTCGACATGCCTGGCCACGCCGACTATATTAAGAACATGATTACCGGTGCTGCTCAGGTTGATGGTGCTATTCTCGTCGTTGCGGCGAACGATGGTCCTTTGCCACAGACTCAAGAGCACGTCCTTTTGGCTCACCAGGTGAACGTGCCAAAGATTATTGTCTTCTTGAACAAAATGGACCTCGCTGACCCAGAACTCGTCGAACTCGTCGAAATGGATGTCCGCGAACTTTTGAACAAATACGGTTTCGATGGTGACAACGCCCCAATCATCAAGGGTTCCGCTGCTAAGGCTCTCGAGGGTGACAAAGAGAACGAAGATGCTATCATGGAACTTGTCTCTGCGATGGATGAATACTTCGACATTCCTGAGCACGATCTCGACAAACCATTCTTGATGCCAATCGAAGACGTCTTCTCGATCAAAGGCCGTGGTACAGTTGCAACTGGTCGTATTGAACGCGGTGTCGTAAAGCTCAACGACGAAGTCGAAATCGTCGGTTTGAAGGACACTCAGAAGTCTGTCGTCACCGGTATCGAAGCCTTCCATAAGACTCTCGATCAGGGTCAAGCAGGCGACAACGCGGGTCTCTTGCTCCGTGGTATTGAACGCGACCAAATCGAGCGTGGTCAAGTTATCGCTGCTCCTGGCACGATCACTCCACACACCGAATTTGAGGCTCAAGTTTACATCTTGAAGAAAGAGGAAGGTGGTCGCCACACTCCATTCTCCAAGGGCTACAAGCCACAGTTCTACTTCCGCACCACTGACGTGACCGGCGAAGTTGAACTCCCAGCCGACAAAGAAATCGTCATGCCTGGCGACACCGTCACCTTCAAGGTGAAGTTGCTCGAGCCAATCGCTATGAACGACAACGACCGCTTCGCTATTCGTGAAGGCGGCAAGACCGTCGGTTCTGGTGTCGTCACCAAGATCATCAAGTAAGTCATTTAACATCCGACTTACTGACCATGAAAAACTCCCCTCATGAAAAGGGGAGTTTTCTGGTGCCAGAAAACCGTGAGCATTAGCCTGTCGAGTCGCCTACTCTCCGCAACAGCGCAGCGCCAAGCTTAATCATCTGCCGCAGGATTCGGCGGCAAGCTCGTCGGCGGTCGATGCGTACGCGGCTGGCAATTGTCGCCAAAAATCCGTTTACGAAACATTTGTTCGAGCCCCAGACCCCAGGCCTGTGGCTCCGGCTTTTTCGCCTCCGCCGAGCGCCGCATTTCTCTAAAGGCGTTGTCCAACACTCGGTCGGCAAAGTCCAACATAATCGCCGCATTGCTAATCTCGCTCGCGCTGTCGCACTGAATCTTTACGCCGAAAGTCCAGTGTTGGACGAAGAGCACCCGTTCATGCGCGTCGTACGAGATCTTCGCCCCGAAGCGTTTGCCTGCTCGAATCAAGCATTCCAAAGCCTCGAGCCGCGAGTCGTCTCGCTTCCAACCCAGCCGCGACGCCAAATCTACCTGTACATCTTTGCCTTTGCATCGGTTTGCCGCATTTTCAAGTGATACAATTGTCATATAGAATCCCCCTTTCAAAACAATTCTTCCAAAATTTCCAATGGAATACTGCCAGCCACAACCTCAGCGATTTTCCTCATACCACGCCGTGTAGAGCCCCTCATCGCGGATAATAAATCGCTCCAGCGTGTCAATATCGTCCGGCAGCTCAAACACAAACGGCCGCGGACAACATTGATAAGCGTGATGGGCCAAGTCGCTCGGACACCGCTTCTGCCAGCGCGGATTGAACGCATTACTCACGAGGTAAAGCCCTTTAGGCGACTGCCGGCGTTCATAAACTGCCTCGCCTTCGCCGTCCCACTTCAGCAGCGTGTTCCCAATATTGATCGCCCGCTCGGTTAGCCGCGCCAAACGCACGCGCAGGGGTTCTTCTGGAGTTTTCCCTTCATCGCTACGTTGCCTAGCAACCAACTCGATGGCTAGCGCTGCATTGAGAATCGCATTCATAGACTCCGCGGACAGGTTCGTAGTGTGCTCGCCCGCCTGCAAAAGCAGCTCTTCGCGGCCTAAGTTATAAAACAAACTCATTCCAGCCCGCTCCGCTGCGTACATCAGCGCAGTGGCTGCCACGATTCGCGGATCATCCTCCTTCCACTCCGCGCTCATCGCTACTAACGTTTGGACATCATTCTCAACTTCTAACTTAATAAGCCCAGACATATATTCTCCTCCTTTTTTGAATAGTTTAAAACCGTCTCCTTCGAGCCGATCTTATTTCTATCCAAAAAAGCAGAGTTCCTAAAAATCAGCAATTTCTAAGAGGTCTAAATCCTTAGAAGCCAATAATGGTAGGATATTGTACACTTTCTGTCACCAAAACCAAAAAGAGCTAAGACAAGACCGCCTTATCTTTCCATTATAGCATACATAATCAAAAAAGTCAAATATATTGTCAAATACACAATCAAATACACAATCAAATACACAAAGAATTATCCGGCCCCAAAATCGAGGCCGGATTAAGGAACTAGAAGAAGCCCATCGTGTCTAGGCCTCGCCCAACCAGTCCCAGTAGCTCCCCGCTGGGTTTCTGGTGGTGAGCATGTACCCAATCGCACGCTGACATGTGCTTCAGGGCGCCAGTGTTGGTCGTCGACTCAGCTGGGACTACGCTCATCAGCAAGCCTTTGACTCCTTTGGCTCCTTCTGCGTCGCTTACAGTGTTCATATGCGACCTACCCCCTTTCATAGGCATAACGTGCCTATCCTACCATTGTATCACACCATAACCATTTTGTCAAGACTTTTTGTTGACATTCTCGACCAAGAGTGCTAAAATCGGGGTTATTAGCGATAAAAATCGCCTTAAAAACTCATGGACGGCCCGTCTAGAGGCCATCTGAGGTTATAAGGCAAGAAAGGATTCCATGACTGAAGCCAAGAAAAACGAAGGCTTAAAGATTCGTATCCGTCTCAAGGCCTACGATCACCGCATTATTGACCAAAGCGCGAAGCAAATCGTCGACACTGCGATTCGCACCGGCGCCACAGTTTCCGGCCCTGTGCCTCTGCCGACTAAGCGCAGTACTTTCACCGTCGTGAAGTCGCCACACGTCTATAAGACCGGCGGCGAAGCGTTCGAAATGAAGGTCCACAAGCGTTTGATCGACATCTCCAACGCCACCCCGAAGACAATTGATTCGCTTCAGAATCTCGCCCTCCCAGCCGGCGTCGATGCTGAAATCAAGATGTAAGGAGAATAACCACCAGAGCTCGCTTTGGTGGTTATTTGACGAGCATCGCCGATTTCTTTGAAAGAGCTATCAAGATGTAAGGGAAAGTAGCAGTTGTGCTTGCGCGGCTGCTACTTTTTTGCGCCATTTTTGCCCATTATTTCCTCTATCAGTCCGTACTTCGTTCGCCGCAAAATAATGTGCTATAATAAAGGCATGACTCTAGCAATGCGGTTCAAAAAGCGTTTTTATTTCGTGGCAGCGGGATATTTCCGTTTTTTTGCGAACTTTGCTCTTCGGCGCTGGCACCCGCGCATCATCGCGATCACTGGTTCCGCTGGCAAGACCACAATGCTTCATCTCGTTGAGTTTGAGCTGGGCGAGCGTGCGCATTATTCTCACGATGCGAACTCAGCTTTCGGCGTCGCCTTCGACCTTCTCGGTATGCAGGGTATTCGTGGCTCGAAGTTGCGCTGGCTGCGGCTAATTTTCGAGGCTCCTTTCCGCGCTCTCTACTATCGGCGCCAAGGTGAATTTTATGTGGTTGAGATTGACGGGGAACGTCCGCACGAGACGGAATTCCTGGCCAAATGGTTGCGGCCAGAGCTCACACTCTGGGTGTCACTCGGCCGTTCGCATGCCGTGCAGTTCGAGCGCGAGGTCGCCGATGGTAAGTTTGACAACATCGACAGGGCGATTGCTCACGAGTTTTCAACTTTGCCGAAATATACCGAAAAATATGTCTATATCGATGGCGACAACCAACTCATGAAGGATGCGACCGCTGACATATCGGCCGAAGTAGTTGAGTTTCATAAAAACTCCCTTGAGCGCTATAACGTCTATCCCACGCGCACTGATTTTATCTTCAGCTCTGCCTCTTTCCATTTCGCTCAACCTCAGCCGAAAGATCTTGCCATCCAGCTGCTTATGCTGGAACATTTAGTGAAATATCTCGGCTTGCCACTCAAGACTGACCTCTCGAATATGCCCGTTCCGCCGGGACGCAGTTCATATTTCCTGGGCAAAAATGGTTTGAAATTGATCGATAGCAGTTATAATGCCCACTTGATTAGCGTCGCGAGCATTCTCGAAATGGTCCAAAATCTCCACGCCGGCCACAAATGGTTGGTGATTGGCGATATTGTTGACCAGGGGTCGCTCGAAGGCGAAGAACACGAAAAACTGGCCGCAATGATTGCCGCAGCGCATCCCGAAATGGTTATCCTGGTCGGTCGTCGCACGAAACAATATACGGCACCCAAGCTCAAAGAGCTCGGCGTCACTGTTCGCACTACGCTTGACCCGCACAAAGCCCTGAAATTCATCGAAGAAAACACCACTGGCGATGAAACCATCATTTTCAAGGGTAGTCAATATCTCGAGTGGATTATCGAACAGCTACTTGAAAATCCTGAGGATGCCGCGAAACTGCCGCGTCGCGAGAAAGCCGCCGTGAAACGCCGTGAGAAGTGGGGGTTAAACTAATGGCCGCCGCAGAGAAGCAGAAGCTCTATATTATCCACGGCTGGACCTATACTACCGCACCGTGGACTCAGACCATTGCTGAACTCGAGAAGCAAGGCCTCGAAGTTGAGATGATCAACGTACCAGGCTTGACGTCGCCGTCGAAAAAAGTTTGGACCATCGAAGATTACGTACGTTTCGCTGATCGCAAACTACCCAAAGGCGCCATTGCACTCGGCCATAGCAACGGCGGCCGAATTCTCCTGAACTTGTTGAGTGAGAAGCCTGACAAACTCTCACATTTAATTCTACTCGACAGTGCTGGAGTTTATGAAAGCGACACTAAGCGCGACGTTGCTCGCACTATGTCGAAAAAACTTGGCTTTTTGAAGAAAATCCCCGGCGCAGCGAAAGTTTGGCATAAGTTAACCGGGGCCAGTGATTATGCTCGGGCACCTGAAAATATGAAAAAGACTCTCTCAAATATGCTTGATTCGGACAAAAAGCTCGACTTGACTAAAGTAGTTGTGCCGACTTCAATTCTTTGGGGCTCCGCCGACGCGGTCACTCCACCACACCAGGCCGAAATTATGCATGAACAAATCCCGTATAGCAATCTCACGATTCACCAGGATTGGACCCACGCTCCCTACCTCTCCCATCCCCAAGAACTCGCCACGGCAATCCTACAAGCTATCAAACATCCGCCCGAGGTTAAAAACCTTGTCAACGACACGAAGAAAAATTCTGCTGCTCTCGCTCTGAAAAAAGCTCCCGAGCCAGTTTTGAAGGCGAAAGGTTCTGGTAGTGCCGTGGTGGCTGATGTACCGACTAAATTGGTGCTGAAAAAAGGTGAAAAAATCACCGAAGGCATGATGGCGACCGATGCCGAAGGTGCAGCGGTACGTTATGGTAAAAATTTGGCAAAGAAACCTCAAACTGTCACTAATGTCCAAGCGCGGTCAGCTTCGCAAGTTCTGAAAAAGAATCATGCCGAGAAGGAGCCCTCGAAATTAGCTCAGGCAGTGCGTGATGTGCGCGACGTGAAGGAAAACGGCACTGGCATCCTCGAAGAGCTGTCGGAAGAACTCAAAAAACCCGTTGAATTCATGATTACTTCTGCCGAGGTGCCCAAAGTGGGCAAAATCGAACAGGTTAAACGTAAAGTAAAGGGGAAGAAATAGTGGTTTTTCTAGGACAAGCGTCAAATTACAGTTTTGGTCGTGCTCTCGGGCAACTTTTTACTCATGGTCGCGCCAAAGACGCCGCCAATCTCAAGGCAGCCCTGGCGAAAAGATACCAAGTTGAAGCGCCGAAAACTGGCGAAAAAGTCGACCGCGTGGCACTTTATCATACTGGTCGCTCAGCTCTCGCCGCTGCTCTGGTAGCTACCGCTCCGAAAGGTAGCAAGGTGATTATACCCGGTCTCACTTGCATCGCCGTAGTACGTGCTGTGCGGGCCGCGGGCTGCGAGCCGGTTTTTGTCGATATTGACCAAACCACTTTTCAATACGACCTTGATGCGCTCGCTCAAAAACTTGAAAACACCCCAGAAATTAGTACGGTTATCGTCCAAAATACGCTCGGCATTACACTAGACATGGTGGCTGTAGAGAAGTTGGCCAAAAAATATAAGGTCAATATTGTCGAAGATTTGGCTCATTCGGCGGGGCGCTTTTATCCGGATGGTCGCGAGGTCGGCACGGTTGGCGTCGCCACAGCGCTTTCCTTCGGCAAAGGCAAAGCTATCGACACGATTTCTGGCGGTGCGCTAGTGCTACGCAGCGCAAAATTCCCCATGGTCAATCAACCTTTACAAATGCCCAGCAAGGGCGACCGTCGCCGCGACCGTTGGTACCCCATGCTTGGTGCCATGATGCGCCAGGGCTATCGCATGTGCATTGGCAAGTTTGTCACTGGTGCTTTCCGCTGGTTCCGCTGGATTCAGCCTTCTGCTGACGCTGAACTTAACCTCGACTCTAAGTTGTTGAATTGGCAGGCTAAATCCGCCCTGAAACAGCTCGATAAATTGGAAAAAGGCTCGCTCCGTGAGCCAGTACTGGTCCGCCAACGCGAAAAAGCTCTGGAAGAACTCTACCAAGCGGGCTACAAACTCGACGAAATCTGGTATGATACGCCAGTCTCGCCCGAACGTTACAAAAAAGAAGCCAATTTCCCCAGCAAAGAGTGCCCGAACACCGTAAAAATTGCCAAGATGATGATTAATCTGCCAACTTGGTATGATGCCGAAAAACTGGAACGGGCGCGCGAGATTTTGGCGTGGTATGAGGCTAAACATGACAAATAGCGCGAACAGCCAAGATGCTACTAATGAGGACATTGTCAAGCGGTGGCAGCAGATCGAACAGCAATTCCCCGAGGCTAACTTCCTCCAGTCGCCGGCTTGGGCGGAGATGAATGAGTTAATTGGCCATAAAACTATTTTTCTAGCCATCGAGCATGGTTGGTGTCTGGGCATTGTTAAGAATGCCAAGCGCGGTCGCTACCTCGAAATTGGTGGTGGGCCGTTGATTGATTGGCAAAATACCGAGTTGGTGCAGAAAACTTTCGCTCAAATCCGTCAAGCCGCTGAGCGGGAATGCTGCGCTTTTGTCCGCCTGCGCCCCCAGCTGCGAGCAAGCGCTGAACATCTGCAGCTACTTACTGAGCTCGGCTGCCAAAGAGCCCCCATGCACCTGCACGCTGAGCATACCGTGATGATTGACCTGACCAAAAGCGAGGCGGATCTGCTAGCCAATATGCGGCGTCAAACCCGTTACGAAGTACGCCGCAGCGAGAAGCTTGGTATCGAAGTTTGGTATGGCAGCACCGAAAAACTTTATCGCGAATTTCACCAAATTCAAGCCGAAACTGCTGCGCGTCAAGGTTTTGTGCCACCCGACCTGAAAACTTTACTCGCCGAACGTGCGGCCTTTGGCGACCAAGCGCACATCTACGTCGCCCAAACTCACGAGCGCCAGCCAATTGCTTATGGCTTAGTGCTTTGGTCGGGTCGTGAAGCGGAATATTTTGAGGCCGCTTCGACCGATTTGAATCGCAAAATGCCAGGCGCCTATGCCTTACAGTGGCGCGTCATGCGTGACTTGAAAGAGCTGGGACTTGAGCGTTATAATCTTTGGGGCATCGCTCCCAAGGGCGCCAAAAATCACCGCTATTCCGGCGTCACCACTTTTAAGACCGGTTTTGGCGGCGAAATAGTCGAATTTGTCCCTGCGCAGGATATTATTATTAGTAAAATTGGTTATACCAAAGACTGGCTCATCGAGAGCGTCCGTCGCAAAGTACGCAAGTTGTGAGGTAGCTCAAAAATGACCATAGGAACAGCCGTACGTTGACCATATAATGACTATAAAACGACCACGAAAGGAGAAAAATGAAGATTACTGATGCTACTGACCGCGAAACCTGGGACAAATTTGTCACTGCTCACCCTGAAGCAAACTTCTTGCAATCTTGGGATTTTTACGAGTTCTATCTCAGTCGCGGTAACCAAGTTGTGCGCCGCATTGTCTTGGATGACGAGGACAAAATCATTGGCGCTTACGCTGGTGTGGTCGAAAACGCCAAGCGTGGTCGTTATCTCGCGATCGCCGGCGGCCCGATTCTTGACTGGAGCGACGATGATTTAATCACGGCAGTTTTTCGCGATATGGCAGCTGAAGGCAAGAAACATCATTGCGTCTTCGTGCGGGTTCGCCCACAACTCGAGCAAGCACAGGGTTTGAAACGCCTGCGCTGGTTGAAATATGAGCAGGGCCTCCCACTGCGTCGTGCGCCGATGTATCTTTCGGTCGAGTTCGCCGGTATTTTAAACCTCGAGAAAGATGAAGATGAAATTATGAAAGGTATGCGCCAACGTCTCCGTCGCGCCCTGCGTAAAGGTGCCAAAAATGGTATCATGATTGAAAAAAGCACCAATCCTGACGACATCAAGGAATTTTACCAAATCGAGCTCCAAACTGCCGGTCGACATCACTTCTTTGCCTTCTCCGAAGATTTTCTCACTAAACAATTTGCCGCTTTTGCTAAAAACGACGAAGCCGTACTCTATACAGCGAAATATAACGGCGAAATTCTTGCTCAAAATTTCATGATTTTTTACGGCAACGAGGCTTCCTATCACTACGGCGTCAGCTCCGAACTTGGCACCAAAATGTCCGGTGCGCCCCTGCTCCACGTCGAAGCGATGCGCGACGCCCGTGAACGGGGAATCAAACGCTACAATTTCTGGGGCATTGTCGACGAGGACGACAAAAAACATCGCTTCTATGGTGTTTCTTGCTTCAAACGTGGTTTTGGGGTAGAAGAGTTGCACTATACTCCAGCGCATGACATTGTTATCAATCCTGCCAAATACCTGCTCGACTGGACAGTCGAAACTGTACGCAAAAAAGTTCGCCACGTCTAGACCGAGCCGAGGTTCTAGCCGTAAAATGCCGAACTCTAAAGGCGACTCTAGAAATTGAGAAAGGCATAAACTTTATACAAAACTCGTTCTTCAAAAATCGATTCAGTAATGTTATAATTAAAACCAAAGTTTAGGAGGATTTTATGGCGCATATCAAGCGTAAATATATTGACAGCCATTGGCTGATGTTCATCTTTCAGGGAGCGATCGCCGTCTTATTCGGTAGCGTCGCCCTATTCACCGCCTGGCAAAAGTCGAGTTCGCTCATGCCCGTGATTGGCATGTCGATTCTGGCACTTGCCGTGGTTGAGTTTGCCAACGTAATCTACCGCAGTTACAAACGCCAGGGTTGGCTAGTTTCGATTCTAGTCTCGCTGTTCGACCTAGCTTTTGGTATTGCTCTGCTGATTCTGGGCAACGAAGACTCGCTTTGCCATATCATTATGCTTTCAGCCTATACCCTGCTACGCGGCATTTTCGAGATTTTTATCGGTTTTCGTACCACAGTTGACCCCACAGACCGCTTTATTTGGGTGCTCTGCGGCGTTTGTGGCGTCGTTTTCAGCGCGGCAATTTTGAACTCGGGCCACCTAGGCAATCTAGACTTTGTGCGCTTCTTTGGGGCTTATATGATCATTCTGGGCATTTTGAGCCTAGTTTATGGTGTTCACAACCACTCTCAAGAGCGTGAAGACCATGAGGCGCGTTCTGAGGTAGCTAAGAGCCAAGCTAAGCAAAAAGCCGTGTCCAGTGGCTCTAAGACTACAAAAGCCGCCAAATCGCCTGTAAAGAGCTCTAAAACGCAAAAAGCCGTTTCTGGTGCCAAAAAGTCCTCCAAAACCGCCTTTGACAAGGAAGAAAGTGACCTTATTGAGGCAGAATAGTTTATTTTCCTAAAAACATGCTATAATAAGGTTTCAAAGGAGACTCTATAAATCTATGAAATATCGTACCCCGACTAAAGCTATTATCACCGACGCTGGTTTTGCGAGCCGCTACCTGCCCATCACCAAAACCATTCCGAAAGCCATGCTGCCGCTCGGCAACCGCCCAATTATGCAGTTTATCGTCGAAGAATGCGTCGAGGCTGGCATCAAGGAAATCATCATCGTCGCCACGGCCGAAGGCAAGCCGATCTACGAAGATTATTTCAATAATTCTGTCAACCGTATCCGTAAGCAGCTTGCTTCGCAGGGCAAGGAAGACCGCTACGAACCAGTCCAAAAGGTACTAGATTTTCCCAAAATCACCGTCATCGAACAGGATCCGTCCTATCCTTACGGTAACGGTTCGCCGATCGCTTCCGCGCAGCGTTTCATTCGCGACGACGAAGCCTTCGTTGTGGTTTATTCCGACGACGTTGTCTTCGGCGGTTCTGATGTTAAGACTTTGATCGAAAGTTATGAGAAACATCCTGACGCTCGTGCGATCATCATTGCTCAAGAGATGCCGCGTGAAGTGCTCGATAAATACGGTATTATCAAGATCAAAGACGAAGCGAAACGCACCCTTGACAACATCGTCGAGAAACCGGCCATTGAGGATGCTCCCTCAAACCTTACTAGTTACGGTCGCTATCTTTTGACTCCTGAAGTTTTTGAATACTTAAACCCCAGCAACACTGGGCTCGACGGCGAGCTTTGGACGGTTGACGCTATCACTAAGATGGCTGAACATGGTAATGTTTACGTCGAGACCACCTCTGGCGAATGGATGACCACCGGCGATCCGAAGAATTATTTCCTTGCTCACCTGAAGTACGTGCTCGATCACGAAAAATATGCCGAAGATGCTATCGAGTTCTTCCAGAAAAATCAGAAATAGCCAGATGGCACTAGCTCGGAAATGACTCATATAGCAGAATAAAAGTCGAAACAAAAAGCGAAACTAGCTAAATAATAATAATAAATTAACATTTTTAGAATATTCATAGGAGGTAGAAATAATGAATATTGCCGAATGGATCCTAGTCGTCATTCTAGCGGTCACTCTGTTCATCTTCTTGGTTGTTGCCATCGTACTCGCGATTAAGCTTGTTATGCTGGCCGACGAGGTCAGCAAAATTGTCGCCACGGGGCAGGGAATCGCTGCTAAAGCTGACGATATTGTCGATAATGTTAAAGGTATGACATCAGTTGGCGGGATCGTCAAGACCTTTGCCGGCCGCGTGATGGAGAATCAAGAACGTCGCTATGCTGCCGAGGACGCCGCGCGCGAACGCGCCGAAGCCGAGGCGGCCGCCGCCGCTGCCCGACAAGCCGAAGAGGAAGCCGCAGCTAAAAAAGCTGAAGAAGCCGCCGTGCGTGCCGCCATTCGCCGGGCCGCTGCCGAACAAGCCGCAGCCGCCGCTGGCGCTGCCGGAATGAACGCTGCTGGGAGTACAGCCGCTGGTGCGGGTAGCCGTGCCACGAGCGCCACGAAAACTACCGCTGCTGGGACTACAAAAGCTAGCGCTAAATCCACTGCCAAGGCAAAGAAACCTAGCCTTACCTCGCGCCTCAAGAAGAAAAAATCCAGCTCGAAATAGGCTGGCAGACCTTCTGCAGCTATAGAACTCTCGAGCCTTAAGGTGAATCACACAAAAATTTACTCTAAATCATGAAAAATCCGCCCTATACTAAGGGCGGATTTTGTGGCTTGCGGCTACTTGACAAGCTTCACCTATGACTGTCGGTTCGTGCTCCTGGGTGGATGCCAGGAAGGACTTTCTTGATGCTAAAATCGCATCTCCAGCCTGTATCCAACTCCAGTATGCTCGACAACGAATGCCGTATTTCTCGCTAATTATCCGCATGGCTCTGCACGGTGCGATACAATGATTGTAGAAGCCTGGCAAATGTGTTCTAAATTCCAAAGATAGGTTCTCATATTCGCCGGCAATCTCCTCCGCCTCCTCCTCGGAATAGACCGTATCGCCCGTCCGCTCGAGCGAATATGCGAGAGTACGGCCTAGCACTATGATCATCTGGTATGGTTGACGTAGGAACATCGCGAAATCCTCTTTGGAGAAATAGCCCGTCACTAATCTACCAGGATGATTGTGCAGGTGTACGACCCAGCTAAACCCCTCAACTCCTGGATGTACAACATGCCATGGGCTTAATAAAGTCACATCAAAAACCTTGTCTAGCTCGTCGTCGAACGCTACTGCACACTCAAAAGGCTCTCGTCGCAGTTTATTCATCACGGTATAAAGCGTCTCGCCGTGCTGAACGCGCGCATTGTTTCCGCCGTTTGTCTCGAAGAACGCTTGTACTGCTTGCTCACATGCTCTCATATCGGCTTGCTTAAGTTTAAGATATGAATATGGGAGGGCAAAATTGACAAGTCCGCCCACCAAAACCGTAAAAGCAAAAACCTTAGCGTAGCCTGCCTGGCTAGACCAGCTAATACTTGGCGAGCAAAGCGTCATAAAAGCTTCTAGAAAACACTTTTCGCCGCACACTAGGCAAACGATATTCAGGCAGGTCGCTAGTATGAACTCTCCAGTTATCAGCAATACTTTTCTCCTCAATCTTGGTGCCTGCTCGCAACCAGCAAAGTCTCTGATACAAAGGATACTTAGCCTAATCATATATCTCATTTTTCTTCCCCCTTTCAATTTTTGGGCCATTTGCCCCAGATGAGATATTTTCCGCAAGTTTTAATGATCTAAGGTTCGCCCCTAGACCACCAAAACGATTGGTTAATCTAGAAAACTAACCTCATAACCTCATTATAGCACACATGGTTAAAAAAGTCAATAGTTTTTACGCTTTTTGAACAAAAACACCAGTATTTTAACAATATTTTGTCAAAGTTTTTGTCATTTGCCCACCTCCAAGTTGCCACAGCTCTAATTCAAAACCATCCTCCGAATCTCCTATATATCTAACTCGTGGCGGGTATATGTTTCAAGAAACAGGCGCTTTGATTTTTGCTGGCAATATGGGTGTGTATACAGTTCGTGCTGCTTACCACGTTTCTCGGTATACCTATCTTCTCGAATTCAACCGAGAGATTTTGTATCTATCCGGCGCAAATACGCGGCTAGTTGGCTTTACGGTCCAGTCGAACCGGCTTGCACTCCTGGACTCGTCCCGTAAAGCCCACCCAGCGGAAGTAGTAAGTCGACGGAATCGCATTGAGGTTGTTAAAATGTGGCGCGTATGCATAAAACGACGGTTCGCTACTAGTCGACGACCAAACGTAGCTATCTCCATCTGCGTACCGCAAAGCACCATAGTCGATACTAAGATACCCGCCACGAGTTAGATATATAGGAGATTCTTAGATGTTTATGTTTGGTTTTCGTGCTATAATAATACCATGACGGAGGTAACCCAAGGATCAGAACCGCTGAAGGTGAGCGACTTTGTGCACCTTCATAACCATACGCACTATTCTCTGCTTGACGGCTTAACCAAAATCCCTGAACTAGTCGATTTTGTCAAGGAACAGGGCATGGAAGCCGTTGCTGTCACCGACCATGGCACTATGAGCGGCTTGGTGGAGCTTTATAAAACTTGCAACGACGCCGGCATTAAGCCAATCCTCGGCCTCGAAGCCTATGTGGCTGCTCGCCGCAAGGAAGACCATGACCCCGCGCACGACAAGCAACGCTTTCATATCACTCTGCTCGCCATGAATAACCAAGGTTTCCAGAATCTCTGCCATATGATGTCTGAAGCTGAAATTCACGGCCGCTACTATAAACCTCGCATCGACCATGCGCTGATGGAAGAAGCGAGCGAGGGGATTATTTGCTTGAGTGGCTGTGCTGGTTCGGAGATCTCTGAAGCAATTCGCGCTAATGATCTGAAGCGTGCGCGTGAGCTGATTGATTGGTATCATGACCTGTATGGCGACCGTTTCTACCTTGAAATGCAAGACCACGGCCATCCAGATTCGCCGACTCACTGGGACGTACAAAATCAAATTAACCAGCAGCTAATGAAGTTTTCGGAAGAAACCGGCATTCCGCTGGTGGTCACTTGTGATGCGCACTATTTGCGTCACGAGCAGCAAGATACGCATGAAGTTCTGCTCTGCGTTGGTACTGCTTCCAATCTCTCGAACCCTAATCGTATGTCCTTGAAAGATTTTGAGTTGCACGTCATACCGCCTCAGGAAATTATCAGTCGCTGGGAAAAAGTCTGCCCCGAAGCCGTGCGCAACTCGCGTCGCATTGCTGACCGTTGCAACGTCGACCTCCAGCTTGGCCGAATCTTGATTCCGAAATTTCCCGTGCCGGAAGGCGAAGACGAAAAGTCCTATCTTGACAAACTAGTTTTTCGCGGCTTAGTCTATCGCTACTGCGGCTACAAATTGGAAGACACCGAGAGCCTTACCGTTGAGAAGTGTCGCAAGCTCCTCGAGGAAGCAGATAAGGCCGAAGAACGCCAAGACGAGTCAAAAAAGATTCTTCCGCGCATTGATTATGAGCTCGGCGTAGTGGACAAAATGGGCTACAATGGTTATTTCTTGATCGTGCAGGATTTTATTAACTGGGGCAAAAGCCAACGGATCGTTTTTGGCCCGGGGCGTGGTTCGGCGGCTGGTAGTATTCTCGCTTTTGCCCTCCGGATTACTGAGCTTGATCCGCTGAAATACGACCTACTTTTCGAGCGTTTCTTGAACCCCGACCGTATTTCCATGCCTGATATCGACACCGACATCCAGGATACCCGGCGGGACGAAGTGATTCAATATTGTACCGAAAAATATGGCGAAGCGCGTGTTTCCAACATTGCGACGTTTGGTAAAATGATGGCCAAGAACGCCGTGCGTGATGTGGCACGTGTGTTGGAGGTACCATATGCTGATGCTGATCGTTTAGCAAAATTAGTACCTGACCCCGTGCAAGGCCACCACGTCCACCTCGAGGACGCGATCAAAGACGTACCAGACCTGAAACATGAATACGAAACTAACCCAATCTCGAAGGAAGTGCTCGACTTTGCCAGCCAACTCGAAGGTACCATTCGCAACCACGGCGTGCATGCTTGTGGTGTGATTATTGCGCCCGATGACCTGGAGAAATTTCTCCCGCTAGAAGTTTCGGCCAAGGGGCCGATCGCTGCGCAGTTCCCCATGGGCCAAGTCGAGGAAATGGGCTTGCTTAAAATGGACTTCCTTGGCCTTTCTAACCTTTCCGTGATTAACAATGCGCTGCGTATGATCCGCAAAGTTTACAAAGATGATGTCGACCTCGTACATTTGCCACTCGACGATCCGAAGACTTATGAGCTACTTCAGCGTGCCGAGACCACCGGTGTCTTCCAGCTGGAATCTGCCGGCATGAAACGCTATTTGAAAGATTTGCAGGCCAACCGTTTTGAGGATATCATCGCTATGGTGGCCCTCTACCGCCCGGGCCCAATGCAATTTATCGACCAGTTCATTCGGCGCAAGCACGGTGAAGAGCCGATCACCTACCTCCATCCTGGCCTCGAGAACTCGCTCAAAGATACTTATGGCATTATGATTTATCAGGAGCAATTCATGCAGATTTCGCGCGAGTGGTGCGGCTTTACCGGCGGTCAGGCTGATACTTTGCGCAAGGCCGTGGGTAAGAAAAAGGTCGACCTCATGAACAAAGTTAAACCGCAGTTTATCGAAGGCGCCATCAAAGTCGGCGGCGCGACCAAGGAAATCGCCGAACAATTCTGGGTCGAACTGCTCGACTTCGCGAACTATTGTTTCAACAAGTCTCACGCTGCGTGTTATGGTCTCGTCGCATATTGGACAGCTTATCTTAAAGCACATTACCCTGATGCGTTCATGGCGGCGTTGATGACGGCCGACATGCGCTGGACTGATCGCTTAGCCATTGAGATTACCGAATGCAAACGCATGGGGATTCCAGTGCTTGGCCCAGATATTAACGAATCCTATGGTGACTTCGGTATCGTCGGCACAGAAGGGAAGATTCGTTTTGGGCTTTCTGGCATTAAGAGTATGGGCAAGGCTTTGGTCGAAGAGTTTGTGATTCCCGAGCGCGACAAGAACGGTCCGTTCAAGTCAGTTTGCGACTTTGCCTCGCGCGTTAATGCTAGCAAATTCAACAAAAAGTCTTGGGAAGCCGCGATTAAAACTGGTAGTTTCGACCGTTTTGGTGATCGGAGCGACTTGCTCTTCAATCTCGAAAGCATTCAGGCTTATGGCGCCAAACGTCAAAAAGACGCTGCGAGCGGCCAAACTGATCTCTTCGGCGCACTGGGCGACGCTGGGGCAGTACCTGAGCCCGAAATCAAGCCGGCACCGGTGAAAGTTTCCGAGAAAGAACAACTGCTCTGGGAACGCGACCTCATGGGGCTTTATATTTCCAGTCACCCACTTGACCGCTATGAAACTTATTTTGCTGAGCAGACTCACGATTATGATCTCGTCACAGCCGAGAATGATGGTAAGCTATTGATTATTGGTGGTATCATTAGCGCCGTACGTACGATCATCACCAAGAAAAATACCCGTATGGCTTTCGTCAAAGTAGAAAACAAAGTTGCCGAGCAGGAAATTATTGTCTTTCCAAATTTGTACGAAGAAGTTGGTGCCAAGCTGGAACAAGATGCGGTCGTGAAGATTACTGGTCGTGTCAATGCTAAAGATAAAGATGGTAATATTAGTTCTGAAGTAAAAATTATCGCCGACAAAGTTGAAGTTATTCCAGATGAAGTACTGGATAATTATCAGCCTACTGGTACTAAATTGCCTTTGCCAAAGGCTGATGCGCCGCGGCCCATGCGGCGGAGTCGCGCCTCAAGCGTCAGCGCTGGCGGTATGCGTGGCGGTGGAGGCAGCTATGCGCGCAGCAGCCATGATTCTGGCGCGACTCCTGCCGAAGAAGGGCCGCGGCGCATCATCACTCCCCCCAAAGATCCGCGTCGAGAAAAACTCTTCATCTTGGTGGAGAACCCAGCCGACACTGCCATGCTGAACGAGATTCGTCACCTCTGCGAGCTTAACCCTGGCGTCCAAGAAATTATTCTGGTGCTCAAAGACCAAGGTGGTAAGCGACCGATTAAGCTGCCTTTCAAAGTCGAGGTTGACGATCTGACTCGCCCGCTGATCAAACTGCTGGGTGAGAACTGCGTCAAGGTGCAGTGATCTGCTAGAGTGGAGTATTGCACGATGCCTAAAGCTATAAGTCTCTAATATATATATATATATATATTAAGAAGTTTTCTGCCGTCGGACATTTTGTAGTATAATAATAGATATGGAAGTTAATCAGGAAACGATTAAACATTTGGCGGAGCTTTCTAATTTTGCGCTGTCCGACCAAGAAAATACTAATCTCCAAGCGGACATTCAGAACATCCTTACTTATATTTCTCAGCTCGACGAACTTGACACAGAAGGTGTCGCGCCGACTTATCAAGTCTTCGAAATGGAAAACATTTGGCGCCCGGATGAAATTACGGCACAAGATGCTAGTTGTGACGAGTTACTTGCGCTAACTAAAGATGTCGAACATCGCCAAATCAAAGTACCAAAAGTGTTGTAGGAGCCAAAAAGTTATGAAAATTGCCAGCCCAGAACATAGTGCCGTCGAAATGGTCAAAACTGCGCTTGAGCGCGCACACCAATATCAAACCGAATACTATATTTTTAACTGGATTAACGATGCTGCGTTAGACCAAGCCGCTGAAATCGACGCAAGAATCCAGAAAGGCGAGCAAGTCGGTCGCCTCGCTGGCGTACCGTATGCAATCAAAGATAATTTTCTTGCGCCTACTGGTGAGACTACTGCTTCAGCTCATATCCTGGAAGGTTTCACGAGCCCAGTCACCGCTACGGCCGTGGCGAAACTTGAAGCCGAGGGCGCGGTCTTGATCGGTCGCACTAATCTCGACGCTTTTGCGCACGGTAGTTCAACCGAAAACTCTTACTTCGGCCCCACCAAGAACTCCAAAGACCTTGAGAGGGTGGCTGGCGGTTCCAGTGGTGGTTCAGCAGTCGCCGTGGCGCTTGACATTGTGCAATTCGCCACGGGCACCGACACTGGTGGTTCGATCCGTCAACCAGCCAGCTTCAACGGTGTTTATGGTTTGAAACCGACCTACGGCACGATTAGCCGCTACGGCGTCGTCGCGATGGCTTCGAGTACTGACTGTATCGGCTTCTTTACGCAGCGTGCGGCAGACATGGATCTGCTGATGGAAATTGCCGCTGGCCAAGACGTAAAAGATCTAACGACGCTGCCAGATTTTTATCAGCAAAGTGAGGCTCGCCCAGTCAAAAGGGTTGGCGTCGTGAAGGATTTCGACAATGATTCGCTCGATCCCGCCATCCGTTCTGCGTTTCACAATAAAGTCGCCGAACTAGAGAAGTCTGGCATCGAAATCGTTGAGCTGGAAATGCCTGCCCTGAAATACGCCCTAGCCGCATATTATATCATCGTTCCAGCCGAAATCGCTAGTAATTTGTCGCGTCATGATGGCATTCGCTACGGTTTTCGGAGTGCAAAAAGCGATAATCTCCAAAATTTGTACGAAAATACGCGTGGTGAAGGCTTTATGCCCGAAAATAAACGTCGCATTATGATTGGCAACTTCGTCTTGTCTTCCGGTTTTTTCGATGCTTACTATCTCAAAGCTGCCAAAGCCCGCACCATTATTATCAATGAATATGCTAAGGCTTTTGAACAGTGCGATGTGCTTTTGACGCCAGTTAGCCCCAGTCCCGCCTTCAAACTTGGCAGCAAAGTCAACGACCCGGTCGCTATGTATCTCGAAGACGTTCTTAGCGTACCGCTCAACCTGGCTGGTCTGCCCGGGCTGTCTATCCCAGTTGGTCGGACTGATAATGACCTTGATCTTGGGCTACAGATTATCGGGCCACGTCGCAGTGATAAAACTTTGATTAACTTTGCCAAAGAAATGGAGGAGAAATAAACATGTTGCCATCATTAATCTTTTTAGTTATTGCCATTATTGCAGTCGGTTTACTAATGTTGGTGGCAATTGCTCTCACCGGCAAACGTAGCCACACTTTTGACGTTGAAGAATACCAAACTCGCTGGTTGAAGGTCGAAAACGGTCTAGTGCGCGGCGATCCGCGTAGCTACAGTCTCTCGGTGATTGAAGCCGACAAACTGCTCGATAAGGCCCTAAATGAAATGGGTCTGCCGGGCAAAACCATGGGTGAGCGCTTAAAGCGCGTGACCGATAAGTTCGAGAAGCCTAACGCTGTCTGGTCGGCGCACAAACTCCGCAACCAAATCGCCCATGAACACGGTTTTGATGTCGATTATGCCCAGGCCAGCCGCGCCCTTGCCGCCTTCAAACAAGCCTTGAAAGATCTAGGAGCAATCTAAATGACCAAAGAATATCTTCCTACCATCGGTATTGAATGCCACGTTCAACTTTGTACCAAAACTAAGTTGTTCTCCGAAGTTGACAACGATGCTCGCCTAAAGGAACCGAACACTTGCGTATCGCCGGTTGACTACGCGCTGCCTGGTATGTTGCCACGTCTGAACGAAGCCGCCGTTGAACTCGCCGTGCGTGCGGGGCTTGCCCTAAATGCCGAGATTAACCTCGAAAGCCGTTTCGATCGCAAACATTATTTCTACCCTGACTTGCCGAAGGGCTATCAAATTACCCAGATGTATCATCCCATCATCGGCGCTGGTTATGTCGAGCTGCCTGACGGCACGCGGATTCGGATTGAGCACGCTCACCTCGAAGAAGATGCTGGTAAACTTAGTCACGAAGTCAGTTATAGCCTCGTCGACCTTAACCGTGCCGGCACGCCTTTGGTGGAAATTGTTTCTATGCCGGACATTCATTCCGCTGCCCATGCGCGTGATTATACGAAGGAACTTTGGCGCTTGATGACTTACGCTGGCGTTACTTTCGGCGATTTATATAATGGCAACATGCGTTTCGACGTCAATATTAGTGTCGCGGAAGCTGGTAGCGAGCAGCTTGGCACGCGCACTGAAGTGAAAAACCTCAATTCTTTCCGCAACGTTGAACGCGTAGTCGAATATGAAATCAAGCGTCAAACCAAATTACTCGAAAAAGGTGAAAAAGTCGTGCAAGAAACTCGCGGCTGGAATGATGCCAAGGGCGAAACAACCGGCCAGCGCACGAAGGAAGGCGCTGCTGATTATCGCTACATGCCCGAGCCGGACATCCCACCGATTTGCCTGCCAGTTGATAAAGTTGTAGAACTACGAAAAACCCTGCCCAAAATGCCTGATGTCTATCGCAAAGATATGAAAGATGTGATTGGCGCTGAGCAGGTTGAAGTATTGCTCGACTATCAGCCGCTCATGCAAAAGCTCGACGAGCTCGGAGACGAAAAAGCTGTGAAGAAAATCGCTAATCTTTTCTCGTCAGTATTACTCGCAGAGGAAAACACCAGTTTACTAAATGATGAGTTGCCGAGCAAGGCACAGCTGCTCGATCTTGTCAAAATGAACGACCAAAAAGAACTTTCTAGCACCGCAACCAAGGAAGTTTTCCTGAAGTTTTTCGACCCGGAAATGCATTTTAAGGACACTATGACTATTGCAAAGGAACTCGGAGTTCTGCAAGAAAATGACCTCGGCGCGCTCGAAGCCATTGTCGACGCCGTACTAGCGAAGTCCGAAACTCAGCAGGCGCAGAGCGACTTCAAGAACGGCCAAGAAAAGGTCCTCGGCTTCCTGGTTGGCCAGGTAATGAAAGAATCCAAAGGTAAGGCTAATCCTGGCGTCGCGCAGGAAATCCTGCGAAAGAAGCTGTCTTAATGGCAACCGGCGGGAGCCGCAATACTTCCGCCTCCGAAAAAGCTTATGCTTCTGAAACGTACATTGCAGAAGTGCAAGACTGGTTTCGCCACCATGTTAAGTTGAGCGGCGAACCTTATTTCTTAGATCAAGACCAGGCCCGAGCCGTCACAGATTTACATCAAAACACACTCGTGACGGCTCGGGCCGGCTCCGGCAAAACCCGCGTCATCGTCGCCAAAGTCGCCTATCTGCTCAGTCGCCTTCGCTATGATCCGCGCGAGATTGCGGTTTTTATGTTCAACCGTACCGCGGCCGCCGAGGTCAACGAGCGCATCGCAGCGGTCGAAATTGATGGTCAGCCGCTCTTTCCTGCCGGTGAAACCTGCCAACTCGCCTCAACTTTTCACAAATTCGCGCTTGATCTCATGAAAGAAAACAGCACTCACTCTGAACTCATTTCTGAATTCGAGCAGAATGCCTTGATTTCTCAGTATCTACGCGAAGCGACAATAGGGAAGTATCATTTTTCTCCGCGCACCTACCAAGATCTTGCGAAACTTACCAGCAACTTCATCACTCGTGCTGGGCAAAAATTCCCCGGTCGCACTGGCCTAGCGCCCTTGACCACCGCTACTTATACCTATCTTCAGGCTAACCAGCATCTTCCCGACAAACACTTCTTCTATCAAGTTCACCGCATTGCGCTCGAAGTCTATACGCGCTACCTTCAGAATCTCCAGCCTCCGCGCACGGATTTTAATCTTCTTATGTCTAATGCGGCCGACTTGCTAAGTTCTGATAAATCTATTCCTCGTCTTGGCCGTCTCAAATACCTCATGGTGGACGAATACCAGGATTTTTCTGACCTTTTCTATAATCTCATTCAGGCAATTCGTGTACATTGTCCCGCCGCTCGCCTCTTCGCCGTGGGTGATGACTGGCAAGCAATCAACCGTTTCGCTGGTTCTGATGTGAATTATTTTCTCGATTTTGCCACTTACTTTCCAGATGATACCGCTAATATTCCGCTTGCTACCAACTATCGCAGTTGTCGCCGCATCGTCGAAAACGCTAACCGTTATATGCTGACCCATTACGACCCCAACGCTTTGCCAGCTGTCGCGCATAACCGTAAACCCGGTAAAATTTATCATTCCAACCCGGAGAGAACTCGTTTTGACCCACGCGACCGGCTGGAAGATAGTCTAGGCGACGGTTTCTATCAGGGCGTGCTAGCTGAAGTCATGCAGCTAACGGACACTAGCAAGGTCCCACTTGCCGCAGCTAAGATGCTCAAATGCTTGACTAAAATTTGCCAAAAACATCGTCATCAAAGTATCATGCTACTCCATCGCCACAATTTTACCAGCATCAACGGCCTTACGCTTGATACGCTCGCCACCGCTTTGCGACTCGCGCTTGACCGCCAGGCCATCATGCCCGAAGCTGATTTCGCGCGCCAAGTCCGCTTTCTCACCATGCATCGTTCGAAAGGCTTGGAATCTGAGGTGGTAATTATCCTTGAAGCCGACGCCGAGATTATCGCCTCCGCTCATCCTCATGCTACGATTTTCGAGATTTTTGGCGATACCCGCACCGCCGAGATTGCCGACCAGCAGCGCCTGCTCTACGTCGCCATGACCCGCGCCAAAGAGCAACTCTATATTCTCAGTAGCGACAAAAATCCCCTAATCTGAAAAATGTAAACTCGTTATACTACCAGTTTTCCCCCTACCAAAACCGCCATTTCTGTGCTAGAATAAAACAAAGTCTATTTTTAATGCGCTATTTTTATCAAGCAAGCCAAGCAAGTTGAATAGATCAACAAAACGAGCAAGCGAGATTAGATAACCGCGCATTTCTAGATAAGATAATTCAAAATAATTATAAAGGGAAGTACAGACCAGTCATGGCAAACGAAGTCAAAGATCTAGCAAAACTCCGCAATATCGGCATCATTGCTCATATCGACGCGGGCAAAACCACCACGACCGAAGCGATCCTTTATCGCACCGGTTTGAAACACAAAATCGACCTAGTCAAAGGCGGCACTGGCGGCGCAACCACTGACTGGATGGAACAGGAAAAAGACCGTGGCATCACAATCACTTCTGCGGCCGTCACCGCGCACTGGAAGGGCCACAAGATTAACATCATCGATACCCCAGGTCACATCGACTTTACCGCCGAGGTTGAACGCTCGCTCCGTGTGCTCGACGGCGCTGTGGTGGTCTTTGACGGTAAGATGGGCGTCGAAGCGCAGTCCGAAACTGTCTGGCGCCAAGCGACCAAATATGGCGTGCCGCGCATCTGTTTTGTCAATAAAATCAACCAGATTGGTGGCGACTTCTATAAGTCACTCGATAGCATTCATAAGCGTCTCTCGAAGAACGCCGTGGCAATTCATTTACCCATCGGTTTCGAGAAAGATATTTGCGGTGTCGTCGACTTGATCGACATGAAGGCCTATACTTACAAAGATTACGCCGACCATGAGCTGACCGTTGGTGAAATTCCGGCCGATATGGTTGAAAAAGCCAAGAACGCCCGCTCACTGCTCGTTGAGGAAGCTGTTCAGGCTGATGAAGAGCTAATGGAAAAGTTCTTCAACCAAGGTGAAGAAGCGATCACTGAGATCGAGCTCAAAGCTGCTCTGCGCAAGCGTGTACTGGACGGTGATTTCTTCCTAGTTACCGGTGGTGATGGCCGCGGTGTGATTGTCGAGAAAGTGCTCGACCTCGTGGCTGATTATCTGCCTAGCCCACTTGACCGTGATCAAGGTCAGACCGTCGGTGTCGACCCGAAGACTGGCAATGAAGTTGTGCGCAAGGCCAGCGACAGCGAACCACTGACCGCCCTCGCTTTCAAGATTGCTACTGACCCATTTGTTGGTAAGCTGATCTTCATCCGCGTCTACGCTGGCAAAATGACCTCTGGTAGCACCGTACTCAACGCTACTTCCGGCAACAAGGAGCGCATCGGTCGTATCGTCCGGATGTTTGCTGACAAGCGCGAGGAAATTTCCGAAATCACCGCCGGTGACATCGCAGCCGTAGTTGGCATGAAAGATGTCACGACCGGCACTACGATTTGCGACCCAGCCCACCCCATCCACCTCGAAGATATCACCTTCCCAGATCCACCTGTTTCGATTGCCGTCGAGCCTAAGACCAAATCCGACCAGGAAAAGATGGGTCTCGGCCTCGCGAAACTGGTCGAGGAAGACCCGACTCTGCGCGTCCATACCGACGAAGAAACCGGCCAGACTATCATCTCCGGCATGGGTGAGCTTCACCTCGAAATTGCTATTGATCGTCTCCAGAAGGAGCACGGCGTCGAAGCTAACACTGGCGCCCCGCAAGTCGCTTACCGTGAAACTATTCGTGGCACTGCTGAAGCTCAGGGTAAACACGTTAAACAATCCGGTGGTAGCGGTCAATATGGTGATGTTTGGGTCAAGTTTGAGCCGAACGAACCGGGTAAGGGCTTTGAATTTATCGACCAAATCAAGGGCGGCGTGGTCCCACAGGAATTCCGTAAGCCAGTCCAGAAGGGTATTGAAGAAACCCTGAACGGCGGTGTGATCGCCGGTTATCCGGTAGTCGACGTCAAGGCTACGCTCTACGATGGTAGCTACCACGATGTTGACTCTAACGAACTTGCCTTCAAGATTGCTGGTTCGCTCGCAACTAAGGCCGGTATCCAGAAAGCCAACCCAGTCCTGCTTGAGCCGATTATGAAAATGGAGATCACCACCCCAGAAGAGTTCATGGGTGACGTGATTGGCGATGTCAACGCTCGCCGTGGTCGTATCGACTCGATGGAAGATCTGAACGGTGGTGCGAAGCTGATCAAAGCTTTCGTCCCACTCGCCAACCTCTTCGGCTACACTTCTGATCTGCGCAGTATGTCGCAAGGCCGTGCTGCCAGCACCATGGAGCTCTTTGGCTACGAGGAAGTCCCGCCCAACGTTGCCCAAGAAGTTATCGAGAAGCGTAACGCGAAATAAGGAGAAAAAATGCCAGTTATCGTCGGTGGTGTCATCGAGCGCGCGGGAAAATACCTGCTTATTCAAGAAGCGAAAGCTTCGTGTCGAGGCAAGTGGAACTTTCCCGCTGGCTGCCTTGACCCCGGCGAAACCTTGACAGAAGGGATGCAGCGCGAGGTTGCCGAAGAAAGCGGCATGCTCGTCGAGCCAAAAGCGATTTGCCAAATCGGCAACCGTGTCATGAATGATGATGTTTTTGTCAGCGTCATTTTCACCACCAACATTCTCGGCGGTGAGCCCAAGTTCGATCGGGGGGGGGGTGAAATCTTAGACGTCAAGTGGTTTTCGTATGACGAAATTGTGGCCATGCGCGAACAACTTCGCAATCAAACCCTGATTTTGGGCGCCCTCGAACATGCTCGCTCTGGACTCACCGCCCCACTCGACCTGATTGACCTGTACGACTAAAATAATCCGAAATTGCCCAAAATCCCAAAAAGGTCTTGCTTTTTTCGCAAAAGTGTGCTACAATAGAGGTATCCTAAGCGAATTAGGGCTGATTTTGAGAGCCTAATTCCAGGCTTAAGGAGTAAGGCTCTTTAAAATTAGCGAAAATTCGGCTTAGGCTTCAGCTTTCATAGTATTCTGCGACGTAATATTGTATATTCTGTGCGTCTCGCAGGGTATTATGAATAGACAATTCTCCGAAAAAAAGAAAGGGGTGTAAAAATGGAGAAGAAACTAGCAATTATTTTTGTCTGCGTAGCGCTGGCCCTGTCAGGCTGTAGCCAGGCAAATTCAAAAGATGACGCAGCCGAGAAAAATCAGGTGGTCCAAGAAGATGCGAATCGCAATCCTTCCGAGACCGACGCTTCGGATAACAACTTGCCTGGCCCAGATAGCACGGATGGTATCGACGGTGCTCAAACCGACGTCAGTCCAGCGCAAGGTAGCTCATTTTTCGGCGATCCGCGTGCCGACGCTCTTCAGGGCGCCGTAACAATCGACCGTCCGACCTTGGACGTGCGCACCGCGGTGCGCGAGAAATCGCCACAGAGCTATGCTGAGCAATACGATAAGCGCGATGCCGCATTAGCGGCGCTTTACCATGCTTGTTCGGCCAGTGATACTACTCTGGCGCTCGTCATGTCAGCCTTCCCGCATTTCGTTTGGCAGGACGGTATCATGACTGAGAATAGCCAGGAAGACGAGCTCGACCCAGACGAGCTCTACGAAGCCATCACTTGTTGCGAAAACAGCGGTGAGGTGAAAGAGCTGCTACTTGGCGAAGTGGAACAGCGCATCTGGAACGGTTCATCGGACGACGTCGAAGTGAAGTTTTATCTTGGCAAAGGTCAAGCTGACGTCTTTTGTCCATTCAAAATCGACAAAATGCAGCCATCGTCACCGATCAACACGGCGCTTGCCTCGACGCGCTTCGACATCGACCGGCACTGCCTGATGGAGATCAAACTCCGTTATCCGGTGTCGGAAGCTATCGACAGAACTAACGTTGGCATTTTTGATATGACGGCTGGGTTTTATCGAATAGCCGACGAAGACCAGGCCGCACCAAGAGAACCGAAGCCGTCAGGAACGTCGCCAACGCCAAGCCTGTCGAAATCGCCAAGCTGATGGCAAACACTGCCATCCAAAGTTCTAGCTCGCACCTTAAAATGGTCTCTACACTCGTAGAGACCATTTTTTTGCCAGAATCTGTCCAACCTTCGCCAGCTCCAGCCTATCCTCCGAACGGATGTTCCAGTTTCAAATCCGGCCGATCTTCCGCAATCCGCATCAGTTCATTATATTTCGCGATGCGCTCTGAACGCGAGAGCGAGCCAGTCTTAATCTGGCCAGTGCCCAGCCCGACTGCGAGATGGGCGATGCTAGTATCCTCAGTTTCGCCCGAACGGTGCGACATCACGGTATTGAATCCGGCTTGCTTTGCCATCAAGACCGCGTCGATCGTTTCGGTCAAGGTGCCAATTTGGTTCGGTTTAATCAAAATCGCATTGCCAGCCTTCTCCTTAATCCCGCGCTCCAGTAGTTTCACATTAGTCACAAAGAGGTCGTCGCCTACCAACTGTACTTTACCGCCCAGCCGTTCGGTCAACATCTTCCAGCCTTCCCAGTCATTCTCGTTCAAGCCATCCTCGATCGAGACTACCGGATAATTGTCGATTACCCATTCGTACCAATCGATCATATCGCCCGAAGTTTTCCACGAGCCATCCGTCTTCAGCTCATAATGATCATTATTCCAAAACTCCGACGCTGCCACGTCCATACCGATCGCTACGTCTTGACCTGGTCGATAACCAGCTGCCTTGATCGCTTCCATGATACAGTCGAGCGGCTCGTTATTGCCTTCGCGCACTTTTGGACCATAACCGCCTTCGTCGCCTACCGTCACCGGATAATCACGCTTTTTCAGCACCTGTTTCAGAGTATGAAACACTTCTGCGCCCATCCGCACTGCCTCAGCCATCGTGCCCGCGCCAACCGGAATGATCATATATTCCTGAAAATCCGTACACCAATCCGCGTGCGCGCCACCGTTCATCACGTTCATCATCGGCATCGGCAAGCACATTTCACGCGTCGTCCCCGCAATCGCCGCTACATACTGATAAAACGGCAGGTTCTGCGCCTTAGCCGCTGCCTTCGCCACAGCTAGAGAAACTGCCAGCATCGCGTTCGCGCCGAGTTTGGATTTATTGTCCGTTCCGTCAAGATCGAGCATTAAACGGTCAACCTGTGCCTGGTTAGTCGAATTTCCCACCAAGAGGTCATTGATTTCATGGTTGACGTGCCAAACTGCTTTTGAAACGCCCTTACCACCGTAGTGGGTTTTGTCACCGTCGCGCAGCTCCAATGCTTCACCGCTACCAGTTGATGCTCCAGAAGGCACAATTGCCCGCCCCGCGTGTCCAGATGACAAGAAAACGTCAGCCTCGACCGTTGGATTGCCACGACTATCGAGAACCTGTCGTGCTTTGATGTTTTTGATTGTAAATTTATCCATGACTATAGTATACTATAATTTGTCCAAAAAATAAGCCTGCCTTTTTGGCGAGAGCATGTTATAATTAATGTAAAGCATAAGCCAAGAAAATTAAGGAGGGCGCGCATGGACCAAGATCCTACCGATCAAAACGGCCAGAACGATCAGAACGCTCAAGCTGATCAGAACAACACGACTATCGCAAACACCAACACCACGGACCAAAAACCTACAGAAGCGAATAACACGGACACGGCTCAGGAACCAGTCGCTGAGGCTGCGAGCATGACGTCAACCACGAATCCAGATAACGAGGCAATGTTGGCTGCTGCGCTGAACGAACCGGCCGCCCCAGCACCTGTGCAGCCGTTGATGAGTAACGCCAAGCCGAAAAAAACTCGTCTTGCACGCAAAAAAACTGATACTGGCGCCAAGATGAACCCTCTGACCGCCGAGCAGCCCCAACCTGCCAAGATTGCTGAAGCCACCAAAATCACCAAAACCGCCAAAACTGGTGAGAAAACCTCAGCCCCAGCCAAAAAGAAGTCTAAAGTTGGGCTGATCGTCGCAATCGTCCTCATTGTCATTATGCTTCTTAGTATCGCTGGCATCGTGATCTGGTATTTTGTTTATTATAATAACCCTGAAGTTGTCGCCTTCGACGCCGTCAATCATGCACTCTCGGCCGAAAATGTCGGTGTGAATGGCCAGATTTTCTACGAGATTGATAGCGAATCGGCGGCCGACATCAAGGGCTTCACGCTTGACTTTACTACCGTGTCCAATAAGATTCCAAACAGTATCGATGCCACCCTCCAGGTTCACCGACGCGACGATCCGGATCTCACTTTTTCGCTCGGTCTAGTGCAAATGGAAGACGGCTTGATTTACCTGCGCGTAGAGGGCATTATGGACGCGGTTGATGCCGCCGAACTCGATAGTAATCTGAAGAAGGAAATCTCCACTGCCCTCGATCTGGCTGAAGAAATTGACGGCGAATGGTGGGAAATTGCTGTCGCCGATGTCGCCAAATCGCTCGATGCTGATCGCGACTCAGCCAAACTTGTCGACGAGCTCCACACTTGCGTCATCGATGCAGTGAAGTCAGATTGGCCTGGTGAACTAGCTGCCAGCTATCAGAAACACCGTTTTATCACAGTTGAAAAAGTCTCTGGGGTCGACACCGATGGCCACTGGTTCACTTATCAGCCTAGCTTTGGTAATTCACTTTACCAAATCAGTCTCAACAAGCGTGAACTAGCTAGCTTCTTGAATGAACTGCCAGAAGGGCAGACGACCAATAATTACGTTGACTGCTACAACGAAGCCATGAAAACCTACATGAAGAGCCAAGGCTACACCTCGCGCTATCGCAGTAGCTACCTGATTGATACCGACGACATTGACGAACTGTCGGCTTATGACATTGACCTGCCCGACGATATGCATTTCTACTTTGAAATCTCTGACTTTGGCCATCGTCTGAACCGTTTCTTGACGGAATACTCTTCCGACGAGGAATATTCTGCCGGTCGCTTCTCTGCTAACCTCGCCTTTGATTATCGTAAGGTGGTAGTTTCTGCGCCTACTAGCTATAAGCCGCTCACTGACCTGATTGACGACGACCGCATCGAAGATGCTTTCTACGAACTTTATACTACGCCATATTCATCTAGTAGTTCTTCATTCTATAATAATGGTTTAAGAAATTTCACATTATAAACAGGAAACAAAAATCTCCATGAGCTTTTTCAAAAATATTAAAGATAACGGTCTTGCCAAAGCAAACAGCGCGCTCGCCGCGGCCAGAAGTCGCAAAAACGACGACAAATTTCTCGAATCCACGCCCGATCAGAACCCGCTGCTGCTCGACCAAGATAGCCCGGCTCGTGCATCTCGCGAGAGCCAGCAAAACGACAGCATAGATCGGCGCGCCAGTGTAGACCAAGCCCGGCAAACGGATGATTTTGCGGAGGAAAAATACCATACTCCGTTAGTCGAAGCTGGCGAAGATACTTTCCTAGCGCTCGACATTGGTACCGAAAACGTCAAAGCCGTGATTGCTCGTCGTGGTGAAGGTGAAGATCTAGAAATCGTAGGCATTGGCCGCGCCCATCAGGACCCAAGCAATATGTATGCTGGCGCCATTGCTGATATTCCGAGTGTGGTGCGGGTTTGCGAAAAAGCCCTCAGCGCTGCCGAAAAAATCGCCGGCGTCACCAGCAAGCTTACCGTCGTTGGTATCGCTGGTGAACTAGTGAAGGGCAACACCACCACGATCCGCTATCGTCGCAAGAGCGGCAACAAGCCTCTCACCGAGCAGGAAATGTCGCTCATCATTCAGCGCGTCCAAGAGCGCGCCGGGGAGCTAGCCCGCAAGGAAATCGCCGACGAAACCAACAACCCCAACGTTGAAGTGCGCTTGATTAACTCTGCTATTGTTAGTATTAGTATTGACGGCTACAAGATTTCCAACCCTATCGGTTTCAAAGGCACGGATATTGTGATTCAATTCTACACTGCTTTCGCCCCACTGGTCCATATTTCCGCCATCGAGAAAGTTTGCGCCGAGCTCAGCCTTGATCTGCTTGCGGTGGCGGTTGAACCCTTTGCTGTCTGCCGGGCTTGTCTAGGTGACAATCTTGACAGTGGTTTCTCGGGCATCGTCATGGATATTGGTGGCGGCACGACCGACATCGCCGTGGTGGATGATGGTGGGGTTGAAGGCACGAAAATGTTTAGCATTGGCGGTCGCAGTTTCACGCACCAAATCGCCGAAATTCTCGGTGTGGACTTCGAGACGGCCGAGCGTTACAAGATTAATCTTAGTAATCCTGCCAAAGTACCACACGAAATGCGCGAGAAAATCGACCTCGCGGTCGAGCGTAATCTCGCGGTCTGGCTCTCCGGCGTTGGCATTACTCTGGAAGAATTCAACCTCTCCGATATGCTGCCGAGCCGCATCCTGCTGTGTGGGGGCGGCGCGGGTCTAAATGAGCTCCAAGAAGTTCTCGCCACCACAGACTGGTTCAAGGAGCTGCCATTCTCGCGCCGCCCCACCGTCCACCTCGTCGAAGCGGCCGACATCCCCGGCATTACCAACCTCACCAAAACCCGCATCGACCATTCCTATGTCACCGCCCTCGGCCTGCTGCGCGTCGCCATGGATACTCTCGCCGGCGCCCCCGAAGAAACCGGTCTCCGCGCCAAACTCGCCAAGCTACTCCAAAACTAAAAATTGGCTACCAGTAGGGAACTGGTAGCCATAAAATACTAGCTTCCGAACTGAGTATCTAAGACTAGACACCTAAGCCTCCTGAAGCTACTTACTAAAAGTGGTCCCAAGCATATTCGTACCACGCGACATTCGGATCATTCTGTGCAATCCAACAGGTCAAGGGCTTAAAATCTTGGTAGGTTGTGCAAACATAACCAATTTCGTCCGGTGCATGTTTGCCTTTGCTCGCGCAGACGTAACCTCCCGCTCGGTTCATGCTTAGCATCCAATAGAGCTGCCCAAACTCTCCTGCCTTTGCGTCTATCCCGACATAAGCATAAAGGCCATTGAGCGATGTCATTTCGACAACCCACGGCCGCTCACCATTTAGTGCCCGAAAGCCATTCAGCTCGAGAAACTCGCCCCAGTCCTTCGCGTCATAACGTTTACCCTTGTATGCTCGTTTTAACGGCCACGAACCAGTCAGGCATTTAATGCGCCAAGCTGCATAGCTTGTGCTTCGCTTAATCACGAAGCCTGCCGGGTCCGTCACCAAAGCATCCTCGTCCTCCGGAAAGCCCGGAAAATTCGGGTCCGAATACGGCCAAGGATAAGCCGCGTTTAGCCCCACTGGTGTCGCGAAAGCCGCGCTAAGGCTCGCCATTGCTTGATAGCCCTTGCGGCAAACCACCCGTACCGGCCGACACGGGTTATACTTTTTCACCGAATATCTGGCGAAAAAGTTAGCCACTGTTAGTGAAACTTTCAAAGATCTCACCCCTTCATACAAAATTTAGCCCATCAAAATCAGGCCATAATTCCATTATAGCACACATCACGAGAAAAGTCAATAATCGTATCTATCGAGCGCTATTTTTTCTAAAGCATTATCATCGTAATTAGTATTATGCATATCAACTGCCAAAAACGTTATATTCTCGCCACACACAGCAAACCAAACGCGTGGCCATAAATTAGGTTTAAGGCCAACGATCATAACTTCTACCTTCCACAATTCCCAATCAGTATAGTCTCGAAGTCTATGTATTTTTCCAGGTGCTATAACGGTGGTATTTGGGCAAATTGGATCAAAATAGACCCCAAGTAGTCTTTTGACCCTTTCGAAGCCATCCGCAAAACCTCGTTGTTTCTTGCATATCTTCTTGTACTCATTTGTGAAGCTATCGTGTTGCTGCCACTGCATCATGGAAATCAGTTCCTCTGTAGAAGGCCAATTCATATTCTATCTTATCATTAGGCTCAGTGGCAATATAAGGAGCCTCAGCATGCGTCAGAATCTCAAGTTGTTTGCCATTGAGGTTGCCATATTTCTCAATTACACGGTTCAGGATAAATTTTTCGTCCTCGGAGAATACGGAGCAATCAGGGGCTTCTGTCGCAGTAAAAACCTCCGTCGGATTCCCCCATCCAGAGTCTACTGAAGTACGCTCAATCTGTCCGTCTTCTACCATTTTCGCCATAACTTCCGGAAAGTTCTGTGGCACTGGACCCATAGGCCAAGCTTTATATTCTTCGCCTGTAATAGGACTCATAGATTCCTGATACTCGAAGTGATCAAAATCAACGTAGTACAAAAGCTTATATAGCTTCTTCTTGCCGAAAACTTGACCACCTAATCTCTGGCAAATATACAGAATAGCATTTCGGTACTTGGACTCATTTATACCCTTACTCATAACCACTCCTATTCTATCATCTTTTATGTTTTTTGTAAAGAACTTTTCTTTTCTAACTTATCTATTAACTCTATAATATCATAACTGCTTTCGATACGTAATAATAGGCCAGCTATAATCGTTGCGGGTCTCTGTTTCTGTGGAAAACTCCCCAAAGTTAGTGCGCCAATCCTTAGCCCTGAACCGAAAGTAGCTAAATAAGCCTACTAAGCCACATCAAACCATCCTCCGAATCTCCTATATATCTAACTCGTGGCGGGATGATGGTTATTTGGGATGGCGCTTTGCGATATGCTGGGAACTTGGGCCTATTATGGTCAGCGACGGCAACTAGTTCCGTAACGCTCACGAGCAACCTAAGCTTTTCTCAAAGCCAGATTTACGTAACCGCAAGAGACTATCGGATTTTTGGCTTTACGGTCCAACCTACTCCTGAAATAAGCTCAAACCAAATTTATTGATACAAAGCCAAGAAAAGAAAGAGAAATGACTTTGGTTTTTCTAGGTTCACGTTTTAGTACTGATGGAATTATTGTAATACAGAACCATACCTAGTCTTACTTGATGTTTTTACTTAGTTTTTCTAGATTCGCTTCTGATGCTAGACCATCCGCAGCGCCACGAGCGAGGAAAAGGCGGCTCGACCCTGTGACGACAGGTGTCGAGAACGCCGGGTCTAGCACAGAAGACGAACTAGAAAAACTAAACAGATAAGACAATCAAAACTACGGTATAAGCTGTATTATATTATTACTCTTCAGCACAAAATGTGAATCAAGAAACCCAACCTAAACCTTTGGCACCACCTCAAACTCCCCCGATTTCAACCCATTCAGTCGATACGGCCCGAACTTAGTTCGGTGTAATTTTATCACCTGATAGCCCAACGCCCCGAAAGTCCGCCGAATCTGCCGGTTGCGCCCCTCGTGCATCGTCACCCGCCAGTGTCGCCGGTCATTTTCATGGCTAGCATGATCTTCTTTGTCTCCGCCATTATCACTGTCAACATCCATTTCCTCAAGTCCCAACCTCGACACGCCATCACCAATCTCGATACCAAAGTCTGCAATTTCTTGTTGATGTAAGGCTTCAAGCCTTTTGTCGAGTTCTACTTCATAAATTTTCGTCTTGGCAAATTTCGGATGAGTCATTTGAAAGGCGAAATCCCCATCATTGGTCAACAGAATCATTCCCGAAGAGTCCTTGTCCAGCCGCCCCACGGTTTTCAGGTCGCGATACTCTGGTGGCAAGAGCTCAAAAATCGTCGGCGCCTCGCCCTGCCGGCGTTTCGAACAAACATAACCGACTGGCTTATTCATGCCAAGATACACATATTCCACTTCGTCCACTGCTACGCCATCTTTTAGTGTGCCCAACTTAGCGAAAACTTCATCCGGCAGACGAATCCCCTCAAGCAGCAGCTGTCTCTTGAGCTCAGAAACAGCCCCCATCTTTCCATTATAGCACACCTTGTCAGAAAAGTCAAGCTTTTCGCCCAAATTTGCCACTTTTTCGTTCACTGAAATCACGCCCGCCGCGATCAAATCATCCGCCTGTCGCCGCGAAATTCCCAACTTCTCTGCCAGAAACTTATTGAGCCTCACTCGCTCCATCCTGCGGAATCTGTACGTTTACTTCTTGCGTGTTTCCATCCACTACGCCAAGGTCAGCCGGATTATCAATCACGTCCGGCATAGCTGGCGCTTCTGATGTCATTACTGGCGGTATTGCGACTTGTTCCGCCGCTTCGGCCTGCACCGGCGCCGTCGACATCACTGGTAGTTCACCTTCGGCCGGGCTCATTGCTACATTTGCCGCCGCTGAAGCTGCGATATTCGCCGCCTCCTCCATCGCCGGCTCGGCGACTTCCACGGATGCAATCTCCTCGGCAGCTGGAGCTATCGTGCTGCCAACATTCGCTCCATCGGTAGAGTTTTCGGTCGTCGGGTCAATCGTTCCGTCCGCATTGCGGTCACCCAATACGTCATGCACTGTGTTCACCACATCTTCAATCCCAACTTGTGACTTCACCAAATAGCGATCTGCGCCGAGATTCTCTCCCCGGCTACGCTGATCTTCCGACGAGAGCGCCGTCATCATGATCACTTTGATATCCTTGGTCTCTGGCGTCGACCGCAGAATATCCAGCATATCAAACCCCGAAATTTTCGGCATCATCACGTCCGAAATAATCAAATCCGGCCGTTCGCGCACCGCCATTGCCAACGCCTCCTCGCCGTCCCCCGCCGACACGATGGTATAACCCTCAGCGGTCAAGCGGATGCTATAGATTTCGCGCAAACTGTTGTCATCTTCAACGAGCATTATTTTGGTCATAGGAACTCCTTACTTTGATTCAATTATACCATTAGAAACTTGTGCAGACGAAACAATCGGCGGGTTTGGACTCGGATTTGCGGCTGGCGCAGCCCCACCAGGTGCCGTCGTCGGCATCGCAGCATTGCTCGTCGAGACCATATTCTGTGCCGGCGCTGCGGCCGGTACTTGCGTTGGTGGCAAAGGTTGTGGCGTCTCAGAGATCGGTGGCGCAGGCGGTGGTGGCAAAATCGGCTGTGTTGGCGCTGCCACTGGCTCTGGCTTTGCAACTGGCTCAGGCTGCACAGCCACTTCTGGCGTTGTTATCGCTTCCGGTTTTACAGTCGGCTCAGGCGCCGTCATTGTCGCCGTTTGAGCAGTCGTCGCTGGCGCCGCCAAAGGTGCAAGAGCTGACTCCGCCGTAGCAGGCACAGGCTCCGCTACAACAGACGCTGGCGTCGTCACCGCCGGTTGAGCGTTTGTTACCGGAGTATTCGCCATCTGCATTCCAGCCGCTGGCGTCTGTACTGGTGCAGACACCGCCGCCGAGCTAATCATCCCTGAAGCCTGCAAACCTGACTGACTCATCGGCGCGCCGCCGCTCTGGAAGGCCTTCACCGCTTGTTCGTTTTCGTAGGCTAGGCGCATTTTTTCGTATTCTTGATCAGTCAAACGCGGCAGGCTGACGAAAAACGTCGATCCGTCGCCAAACGAACTTTCGCACCAGACCCGTCCGTTCAGCGCTTCCACGCGTTGTTTCACTAGATACAGCCCCAGGCCCGTGCCGCCAATCTGTCGTGTCTGTGAATTGTCCACGCGATAGAATTTCTGGAAAATGTGAGCCAAATCGTCTGCCGCCACCCCGATCCCGGTATCCGTCACGTTGATCAAAACTTTGTCGCCATCGCCGCGCGCATTCACCCAAATTTCGCCGCCCTCCGGTGTGTATTTGATCGCATTTTCAATCAAATTGTCCAAAATTTCGCGCAGAAAATCCAGATCCACCGCCGCATAAACCAGCGGCTCAAGTTGCGTACCATTGTTCACCGCGCCGGTCGTCCCAAAACTATATTTCAAATGTTTCGGCAGCATGTCTTTTTCGCGCGCGTTCGCCATCTCGCGTACTACTGACACAATCTCCACTGGCACAAGGTGTACGCGCAGCCGCCCATCGTCCAACTTCGTCACATCGAGCAAATCCTTAAACAAGTGCCCCAAATGCTGGCTCGAAGCGTGCGCCGCCTCGAGATATTGTCGCGCTCGTGCATCAATCGTGGCCGTCTGCGGATTAAGCGCCAGGCCCAGATAACCTTCAATCGAGGCTACCGGTGTGCGCATTTCATGGCTGGCAGTCGAAATAAATTCCGTCTGCGCCCCGGCCTCCTCCAGCTCTTTCGTAATGTCCCGAAAAGTAATAATTCGATCCGCGTGCAGCCCACTCGCCGGCACACAGGTCAGCGCCACGGCGATTTTGCGCCCACTCTGCGCTGCCACCAAGAGATAATCGCGCGTCGTCATCGCCTGATTCGCTGCCAAGGCCTGCGCCAATTTGTTTTCATCATTGGCAATCGGCGCACCTTCGGTATTCTCGAGCTTGATTACTAGCTGATAATCCAGTCCCACGATGCTCGCCGGACTGTCGTAGCCCGTCATCTCTGCCGCCGCCGGGTTCGCGAACTGAATCACGCCGCGTTGGTCGACGATCACCACGCCATCCGCAATATTATTCAGCGCCAGCTCCGCCAGCTCAGCTGTATTATTCTGCCCACCCCGCGTCGCAGCTGTCGCCGCGCGGTTCTTCTTTAAATTAAATAAACTCATTACCATATATTTTAACATAAGAATTTTCAAAACAAAATAATTAGCACAAGCATAAATTGTGTGATATATTTGTTGTATATGAATAAGGAAGTTATTTATCTGGAGCCAGAGGACGATATTACTGACATCCTCACTAAGCTCCAGCGGGCTAAAGAAAAAGTCGTCGCCCTCGTGCCCCCGAAGAAGGCGACTATTCTCCGCAGCGCCGTCAATATGAAGCTGGTGGCCAAAGCGGCGAAGGAAGGTGAAAAGGTGGCCGTGGTGGTCACGACTGATCCGGCGATTTTGAAGCTGGCTATGGCAGCCAAAATTCCCGTGGCTAAGACCCTACAGTCGCGCCCCGTGGTGCCGACCGAGGAAGACCTCAAGGCTTCCAGCGATAATGAACAGATCATCGATGAAGCGACCGATCTGACCGGAAATGATAAGGGGCCAAACTCCGCCCAAAATGGCACAAAATCCTCTCAATCTGACGCCAAAACCGCGTCTAAGGCCTCTGAGAGCTCTTCTAAGGGGCCGAAGGACAAAAGCGCCGAACCACTCGAGTTGACCGAAGAATCGCTGGAAAATGGCAATACGAACGGCAAAAACGCCAAAAAGGGCGCTGGAAAGGGCCAAAAAGGCGACCCCAAGAAAAAAGTGCCGAATTTTAACAAACAACGCAAGAAAATCATTATTGGGGCTGTCAGTGGGGTATTATTGATTGTTTTGCTGGTTTGGGCGCTAGTTTTCGCTCCTGCGGTCGATATTATCGTCGCTATCAGCACCACTCCTAGCAATTTCGTCGAAAATACTTCCTTTACTACTAATCCCGACGACGAAAACCTCGAAGAAGGCAAATTTTATGCCACCAAGCTCACTTTTGAACAAAAACAAGAGGCTAATTTCGAAGCTACCGGCCAAGAAGATAAGGGGGAAAAGGCCCGCGGCCAGGTCACGGTGAGCAAAAGTTTCAATGCTTATGATAATCTTGGCTCGTCCGTCTCGGGCATTAGCGTGCCGAACGGTGCTCGCTTCACTAGCGGCGGCAAAACCTACGTCGCGACCTCCGGTGGTTCAGCCGACGGCTGGAACGGGGAGACCCCATTGGTTTGTAATGGCAAAACCTATAATAATAATGCTCAAATCAAGGCGCTCACTAGCAACTGTCAAATCTCGGTCACGGTCCCCGTCGAAGCGTTGAACCCGGGCGAAGAGTTCAACATCAGTGCCGATAGTAGTTGGGGTGCCTACGAAGGCGCTTCGGTCAGCAACGGCTCGGCTATTTCCGGCGGTTCGACCCGCATGGTGACCGTGGTTGCTCAGTCCGACGTCAACAAAGCTAAGGAAGAAATCGCCCAGCGCGACCTCGAAGCCGCTAAAACCTCGCTCTACAAACAAATCGACGACACCATGTTGGCCATCGAAGCTAGCTACCAAGCTGACACCAGCGACGCGGTCTCAAACCCCGCCGTGGGCCAAGAAGTGGGCAGCGGCGTCACGCCAAACGTGAGCGCTACCACGGTTTACAGCATCTATGTCATCGACAAGGCCAAAGTTGAAGAATTCATCACCAAAAAATCCAATCTCGCCGACGATCAGCGCATCTACTCTTTCGGTGAGCCGTATTTTGAACGCTTCACAAACATTGACGAATCTGCCCGTCTCAAGGCTACAACCGAGACTGGCCCGACGGTCAACGAAGAGGAAATTTTGAATCGTGCGAAAGGTAAAAAGACTGGCGAAGTGGCTGCCGAACTGCGAGATATTACCGGCGTCAGCTCAGTCGATATTCGCCCATCATTCTTCTGGGTTACCTCAGTACCGAATGATGCGAACAAAGTTAAGGTAGAGTTAACGGTGGAGGAAAACTAACATGAAATTAATCGGCCTCGATGTTGGCACCAAACGCATTGGTGTGGCCAAAGCAGACTCAAACGTCCGGGTGGCAGTCCCGTATTCCGCCGTCGAAGTTGACGGTACTGAATTCGACAAGATTGCCTCGCTCGCGCGCGCGTGGGACATCAATTGCTTTGTGCTTGGTCTGCCCCGCAACAACAGCGGTGAAGAAACTAAGCAAAGCCAGTTTGTCCGCCAATTCGCTGCCGATCTTAAGGAAGCAATCCCTGGCGCCAAAATCTGTTTTCAAGATGAGTCCTTGACTTCCGTCGAAGCTGAGAAACGCCTCAAAAAGCGCAAAAAGTCCTACAAAAAAGGCGATATTGACTCTGAAGCCGCTACCATTATTCTTCAAGATTTTCTCGAAGAACACGGCAGTTCTAAATCGATCTCGAAGGCGGCTGCGGCTAAGCGCCATTCAGTCAAGGGTGCCAAACAACCTCGTACGCATCACCTCGCCACGGCTTTGATTGTAATTTTGCTCACCCTCGCGCTAGGTTGCGGTGCGGGTTATGCTTTCTTTGCTTACAGCTTGCAACCGGTTTTCACTGATGTTGACTGCTCGCCCGAAGATACTGAGACCGAGCCCTGTAAGTTCGTCACCTTCACGGTCACCGATGGCGAAGGTGTCAGCGATATTGCCATGAATCTCAAAGAAGCTGGTTTGATTCGCAACTCCGTGATCTTCCAGCTCTATTTTCGCCTGAATTATTCTAACGGCGGCACCATCAAGGCCGGCGAATATCAGCTCAATCGCGCCATGTCGACCGAAGAAATCGCTCGTATCTTAGTTGGTGGCACCATCGACACCAACGTTTTTAGCCTCACCGTCCTCCCCGGCTCGACTGAAGCTGATGTGAAAGCCGCCATGTTGAAAGTTGGCTATACCGAAGATGAAGTCATGGTAGCGCTGGATCAGGATTATTCTGATCAGAGTTTCGCTTGGCTGTTCGAGGGCAAGCCGGCCGAGTCGAGCCTCGAAGGTTATCTATTCGGCGAAACCTATGAATTTTACCGCGACGATAGCGCTGAGACCGTGGTGAAGCGTATGCTTTCAGAAATGGCCGATGCAGTCGAGGAAAATGGCTTGAAAGACAAGTTTGCCGAGCACGGTCTCAATCTCTATCAGGGCATCACCCTCGCCTCAATTGTCCAGAAAGAGGCCAACAACGCCACTGATTACGCTCGTGTCGCCCAAGTCTTCTATAACCGTCTCGCCGCTGATATGACCCTTGGCAGCGATGTCACTACCCAATACGCCCTCAATCTGGTCGACCCCAATCGTGAGACTTATACTGACAATGCTTCGGCGCTCGACGTCGACTCGCCTTATAACACGCGCAAATACCCTGGTCTCCCCTATGGACCCATCTCTAATCCAGGGGTCGAAGCCTTGATTGGCGCAGCTAATCCCGATAGTGAAGCTGCTGGCGGATATTTATTCTTCTTGACAGGAGACGATGGTTTGATGTACTATAGCAGTACGGAGGAAGAGCATCGTCAGAATATTACCGATCATTGCCAAAACCTCTGTAGTGTGGCCTTATAGGAGGGGTCTAGCGGGCCGCGCGAAGTAAATTATGAGTAGAAAAGTACAAAAAAAGCGTAGTTTCTGGCAATCAGTGGGGCATTTCGCGCCTTATCTGATGGTATTTTTGATGATTTTTGGCATTGCCAAGCTCGGTACCGAGCAAAAAGCCGCTGCCAGCGACACTTCGCTCAATATGAATACTATCAAGGACAATAATTATAGCGTCTCGGCCGACCAGCTCTCCGAGCTTTATGTGGTGGCCAGCCTGTCGAGTAGTTTTGACCTCGCTAGCGTCGACACGGTGTCTAGCAACTATGTCACGGTCTCCGTGATGAAGGAAATTGGCCAGGCTAATTCCGACCGCCTTGACAAGACATTGACACTAACTAGTGAATCAACTGGTGTGATTTCTTATACCGTGAAGGAAGGTGATACGATCGAGTCGATCGCTCGTCGCCACGGTGTGACGGTCGACCAGATTCGTTGGTCAAACGGCTTGAAGACCGCCGAAGTCAGCGCTGGTCAAAATCTGGCCATCCCGAGTGTCCCAGGGGTCGTCTATACCGTGAAGGCCAACGAAACTCTCGAGAATATTGCCGAGCGCTACGGTTCATCCTACGACCGTATCGTGGCGCGCAACGACCTCGAGACTGCCAGCATTTCCGAGGGTATGCAAATCGTCTTGCCAGGCGGTACTCCGCCCGAGACTGAGCGCCCAGAGTATGTCCCGCCGCGCCGTGGCGGCAGTGCCATCGCCAGCAGCGGTAGCAACTATACTTATAGCTACTATGGTTCAACCGCCGATCGCCAAAACGTGCGTGTGATCTCAGAACCGGTCAACAGCAACTATGGCAACAAGTTTGCCCGCGGTCAATGTACCTGGTACGCTTATTGGTGGCGCGCCACCAATCCGCGCTCACAAGGGAAACTGCCTGATAGCTTGCGTGGTAATGCGAACGTTTGGGCTGCCAATGCTCGTGCGCTCGGCCTCAGAGTTGACCGCCATCCAGAGGTTGGTGCTGTCTTCCAGACCCCGAACGGCAGCTATTATGGCCACGTCGGTGTCGTCCTCGCCATCAACGGCGACGGCTCACTCCTTGTGCGCGAGATGAACTACGGCTTCCGCGCCTATGTCATTACCGAGTCTACCATTCCTGCTAACATCGCCGGCAATTTCAACTATATCCACTAAAGCAAAACGGTCAAAACTGAGTTTTTCTATTGACTTTTTTGGCAAAGTGTGATACAATGGAAGTAGAGGGTCGTGAAAAGCGCGAAAATGATCAGAGGTGAGCAGATCGCCTAGTTGGCAAAAATAGGTAATTTTGGCCACTTTTGATTAAAATTTCACTCCCTGTAATAAGAATCTCATTTTCCAACCAAAAGGAGGGAATGATATGGAAAAGAGAATTAAAAAGATTATATTTTGGGTAAGCAAGCAGCTTGTCGTTTTGGCGCTGTGTTTCGGCGTGAGCTGGGTGCTCTGCCATCATCAGGTCATCCTGACCGGCGGAGTATTGATGGCGGATGTGCTTTCGCTTGGGCTTGAGCTTTTCGCGCTAGTTTGCGCGATTGGGCTTTGCTATAACGATGAGCCGTTCGAAACGTTTTGGCGCTGCCTGAAGAACTGGTGGCAGAAACCAGAAAAACCCAGCAAGCGCCGCTCGAATTCTCGACGTCGCAACTCAGACGCCGAAACGGCGGGCGGAGAAATCCGGATAGTCGACTTGGATGGCAATGCGAGTCATGCGTTAAAACCGCTGGAAGATCTTCACATCGACCATTATCAGCGGCTTTATAGCCGAAATCCGAGCGAGCGCTGCTTCTACCCGAACACACGGCGGGTTGAGGACCCAGATGAAGCTGCCTTTCTGGCAGCCTATTTCGCAAACTGCGAAGTCCCAGTCGCGCTGCCGCCAAAAAAGTGAGGTTGCACCTTGAATATCCCTTAGAGCAGATCTAGGGGATATTTTTTGTGCGAACAATCCTTATAAATTCCTTAGGTAGCCGTTTTTAGCTCGCAATATACGATACTCGGAGTTGATTCAGCTCGAAACTATTGAAGAAGTATGTTATAATTATGCTATGTTTGTAGATACGGCGAAAGTGAGACTTCAGGCAGGCAAAGGCGGCGACGGTGCGGTCTCTTTTCGCCATGAGATCTACATTCCGAAAGGTGGTCCGGACGGCGGCGACGGCGGAAAGGGCGGTTCAATCATTTTCCGGGCCGACAAGGACACGAATACACTACTCGATTTTCGCTTTAATCCAGAGATTAAAGCCGAAAATGGTAAAAACGGTGCGGGCCAGCGTGCCGCTGGCCGCAGTGGCAAAGATCGCATCATCGAAGTGCCGATCGGCACCGTAGTCATGCGCGCCGACGACGGTGCAGTGCTGGCGGACCTCACGCACGATGGCGAGGAAGCGGTCATCGCCCGGGGTGGCGACGGTGGCTTCGGCAACGCTCATTTCAAATCCTCGGTCCGCCAGACCCCAGTAGTCGCCGAAGTGGGCGAGCCGGGCGAAGCCTTCGAAGTGGCTTTGGAACTCAAATTGATGGCGGATATTGGCCTAGTCGGTCTGCCGAACGCTGGCAAATCGACTTTTCTCTCTCGCGTCAGTAACGCGCGCCCCGAAATCGCCGACTATCCTTTCACTACTCTGACCCCGCAGCTCGGCGTTGCTACGATTGACGGTCAAGATCTCTTGATTGCGGATATCCCTGGCCTGATTGAGGGGGCAGCCGACGGCAAAGGTCTCGGGCACGATTTTCTGCGTCACGTCGACCGCACGGCGGTTTTGCTCCACCTGGTCGATGTTTATAATGATGACGCTGGTGCGGCTTATGCGACGATTCGCCGCGAGCTTGAGCAATATGGCGCGCTTGGCCGGCGCCCCGAGATTGTCGCCCTGACCAAATGCGAAGGTGTCGACGACGAAATTATCGCCATGCAAAAGGATGCCATCTTGCAAGTAAACCCGAACGCTCAGATTTTTGCTATCAGCTCCGCCAGCGGCCAGGGAGTCAAAGAACTGTTGCGTGCACTCGTAAAACGCAAATCTCAGACGAGCAATATTGATGAAGCGAGCGCTACGGCTACCGGGCAAGTGGTGTCTGAGAGTACGGCAGCTCTAGAGCAAGTGCTGCCTAGGGATGACGCTGCGGCTGCTAGTGCTACTGATTTATCAGAGTATATCAAGGCTGAGTCGGGTCAAAATCACGGCCCGAATACCATGAGGGATTCGATTTTGAGAGACTCACCTACTCTGATAAACAGCAGTACTAGCAGCCGCGACTCCATTCCAGTCATCACCCTAGGCCCCGAGCACCTCTCGAAAGCCTGGAGAGTTGAGAAAACCGACGACAAATTCATCGTCACCGGTCCCAAAATTGAAAAATTTGCTCGCCGTACTGATCTCAATAATTACGCTTCGGTCAACCGCTTGCGCGACATCTTGAAAAAGCTCGGCATCCGCGCCGAGCTCACCAATCAAGGTGCCACGCCCGAGTCAATTATCTCAATCGCTGGCAAAGAATTTCCTTTGGTCGAAGATTATTAGATAAAACATCTACCGTTTCTCCTATATATCTAACTCGTGGCGGGTATATTGACGAGCTATTTGGCTCTTTGAGGTTTGCGGATTACTATGGCCTCTACTGGGCTACTACTGCCTATCCGTCTGAGCTCTATGCGTACGACCTCGGTTTCAATAGTACTAACGTCCTCCCGTCGAGCAGCGACTATCGCTGGCTCGGCTTTACGGTCCGGGCTAGTTCTCGATATTTTGTAGTTATCAAGCCATATTTTAACGATTTTACAGACATAGAACTAGCTTGAATATGTTCAACCGGAACAAGTTGGATTGTAAACCCGCCCCGTAAAGCCATCCCAACGTTGGCTACTGTCTGATGGATAAACATTAGGATCACTAAAATAAAGATTGAATGCATGCAAAACCGACGGCGCATGAGCAGTTGCTGCCCAATTGACGCTATAATCACTCGCATACCGCAGTGAACCCGTAGGCATATTTAACATCCCGCCACGAGTTAGATATATAGGAGATTCGGAATTGTTTATATTGTAATTTCTACAACAAAATCCGCAAAAACTCTTGCATTCTTGACGTTTATGGCTTATTATAAACATAAGCTGGTACGCTTCACAGGGGTTCCACTGCATGTTTAGTGGAGTGTGGAGACTTTAACAAAAACAAAAACAGCGGATTAAAACAAACCAATGTGCCCCACTGGGTGGGCGCGGATCAGCGGAAAAACGGTCTCAAAGGGGCCGTTTTTCATCGTCTCGACCATTTTTTGGACACCAAAACCTGCCCCACAAATGTCAAAACATCTCTTTCTGGCCAAGTCAACCAAACTCGTCTCGACGAGCCTCTCAGCCTTGACTTTAAGAACTACCTATGATAAAATAACCTCAGCAGTCCATCAAGACTGACTATATCAAAGGGGGTGCGTATATGAAATACGCATATAATTTAATTGAAGTCAAGGGTAAGCAAGATTTTGGCTTTTGTCCGCAGTCGCTCAAGGCGCTGCGCAAGAATCTCAAGGAATATTTTCCTGACGAAACCGAATTTTCGGCCGTCAAGTTTGCGCGCGACGCTGAAAATAAGGCTTTTGTACGGACGACGATTGCTACTCGTTGTCTGAAGTTGCACATTACAGAGGTCGATCGGGCGGATTTGCCGCATCAGGATAATCGTGTCGTGGTGCTTTCTGGGGAGTTAGAACGCATATGTCCGTTTACGGATGTCGAGGCCCTGCGCCTGGACGACGACGGTTTTCAGGATTTCGAGGACTATCCGACCTACGTCAGTATCGCTTATGATTTGACGCATCGAGTCGGGGTGCTTTTCCGCGCCAACGTCCTTGACGGAGATGAAAATGCTGGTATTTCGATTGTTTTCGGCGAAGATTTATGCGATGGCCCAGACACCGAACGGGTCAAGCATCTGGAAAATCTCGGCGTGCCGAAGGCCGTTCTGAAATCCAAGGGCCTAATCGAAAACCTACCCTATTTAACCTAGATTTCGGCGGCCCAATCTCTAGCAGATTATTCTCTGACGGTCTGACAGCTCAACCTCTGCTCTTTACGAAATTTGAGCCCTTCGGGGCTCATTTTTGCCCCTCAAACCACCAAAACCGCGATCTTATGTTATAATAGACCACAATTATGGCCAAAATTAAGTTCACTATCATCACACTTTTCCCCGAGGCCTTGCAACCATATCTGGATTCATCCATGCTCTATAAGGCGCAAAATCGGGGAGTGATTGCTATGGATTACCTTAATTTGCGCGATTTTGGCCTCGGGCCTCATAGATCTGTTGACGATAGGCCCTACGGGGGCGGTGATGGCATGTTGCTGCGCTGCGAGCCGGTCTTTGCCGCGATCGAGAGCGTAAAAGCCGTCAGTCCTGATGCCGAAGTGATCCTGCCCACCCCTATTGGCTTGACCTGGAATCAATCACTCGCTCGCCAATTTGCTGGCATCGAAACCCCTGCGGAGAGCGCTCTGGACGTGGCAAAACTCAGTGTCAGCGCCGGTCAGGCCAGAAATCGCGCCGAAGACATCTCAAAGTCCCCAGAACGCGTCGAAAGTCAAGAAAGCATAAACACCAAGGTCATTGACAAAACTGCCCTCAAAACGCCTGGAAATAGCCTCAAACAGCAAAATAAAGACGCCGAGACGTCAATTAGCGCTCCAGAACGCCATTTTATTATCCTCTGCCCACACTACGAGGGCTATGATGAGCGAATTCTCAGCATCGTTGATCATAAAATCTCCCTCGGGCATTACGTTTTGACCGGTGGGGAATTAGCTGCGCTGATTATTATTGACTCAGTGACACGTTTATTGCCTGGTGTGCTAGGCGGCGAGCATTCGGCTGATACGGAGAGCTTTTCGGCGGGCAATAATCTGGAATATCCGCAATATACGAAGCCCTTTGACTTTCGCGGCATGAAGGTGCCAGAAATTCTGCTCTCTGGCAACCACGCCGCCATCGCCAAATGGCGAGCCGAGCATCAAAAAGAGGCCGAATAATTCGACCTCTTCGCCAAGGGGCTAAATATCCATGTCAATATACTAATAACCCGTATTAAAAATTTAACTTTACGTTAAGAACCCATAGTCTGTCAAACGATGCGCTGCCGTTTTATACAACTCGGGGTTATTATGACACATTCCAGAGAATCGATTTGTATCCCGGCAAGCTTCCAACAGTTCGTCGATCGTTACGACCTGGTATTCCTTGAAGCCTTTCAAATCCTGCTGACTAAAATCTAACGCCTCCACTATCGTTCGCCTGGTTGGCTCGCAATATTCTGGCGGAATGACAATTTCCCAATCGCTGATCAATTGAATTAAAAACTTTTGACTAGCTTCGCCAAAACCGCGTACTTGAGATAAGTTTCGCCATCCGCTTTTCATCCCGTTCGCAAAATAACATAGCAAATCTCTGATTGTAATAATATCTGCCCGGAGTAGGGCATTAAATACCTTGATGTGCATTCTTCCCCTGCCGTCATCGTTAAGACCAAATACATCGGCAAGTTTGTTACTCGGCTGGACCGGAGTCTTATCTTCGTTAGATAGTAATTTTTCTCTCCGCAGTGTCGCCGTGATTACCGCCCATTCCCAGAGCGTCATCTCGTCGCTTTCGGCCAGGCTGGTAAAGGCAGCAAAGTAGCCAACGGCTTGTTTGACGGTTTCAATCTTTAGCTTCTGCAAAACCCGCCAGCTCCGATAGGGCCAATGAATTTGTGCAATCGACCCCTGCAAGTCGATTTCTCCGCCTTGCAATATATTTAAGGTTGATTCATTCTTCGCTTCTTTCGGGCAATTGTCGAGCGCCTTGATTTCGTCAAACAATGCTCTGATTTCTTCAAATGCTCGGTCTCGTTGCTGATCATGATACCGCACTTCAGCTGCCAACTTTTGGATTTGTTCAAATAAAACGTCCACATCTGTCTTAAACTCTTGCGCTAAGATGGCGCCGCTTTTGTCGCGCTGGGCGCTAAGGTCTGCACTGCTTTCTTGAACTTGCCAAGGACGAACTCTGCCTAATAAATATCGCCAGAAGGGAATGTCACTTTGTATATCGTAACCCTTGCGAAAATATTCCATAGCCCACTTGATTTCGCCTTCACGTGATTGTGCTTCCTCGATAGTCTCATAATTAAAGGCTTCTTCCAAGATCTTGGCGCAAAAACTTGCACGTTCAGCCTCGATCAAGAGATTTTGGATATACTCGGACATCCGATCTCGGCATGCTAACTCAGCAAAAATCGCCTCTTTGCCTAGTCGTGAAATGTCATCCGCCAGGTTGAAGACGATCGCATAAATCCTTTCCTCAAATGTTAAATCGAGACCTTTTAACCTGTAAAAAAATGCCATATTGTCTTCCATGGTTTATCCCTCCTTGTAAATGTGCTTTTGTTTTTCACAACAAAATAAGCCCCTTACCTCAATTGTATCACACTTCTCTCAAAAAGTCAAGTAAAATATTGACAAGTCCCCGACGGCTTAGTGTTATAATGGTTCCATGAACATGCTTGCGTCGGTCAAGGAGGTGAAGGGCGTTGGGCCGAAGACGGCTGAGGCGCTCGAGCGCGTCAACTTGAAAACTGTTGGCGATCTGATCTACCTCTTGCCACGCATTTACGAAAATTATCAAGCTGCGGTCGATATTGTTAATTTGCGCCCCGGCAAGGTGATTATCAAAGGTAAGATTAGTGATCTACACGTCATCCGTACTAGCCGCAAGCGTCTCACAATTACCCAAGGCGTGATTCGCGACAAGACCGGCGCTATCCGCACGGTCTGGTTCAACCAGCCTTATCGCGCGAAGCAATTTGACGAAAAACGTGAATATTATTTTACCGGCCGCTACGAGTTCAAAAACGGCCGCTATCAGCTTACCTCGCCTTCCGCTACGCTTGCGCAGGATGTCGAAACGGACGACGTGGCTGGCTTTCAGCCGATTTATTCTGCCAAAAGTTCGCTCAAGCCGCAAACTTTTCGCAAACTACTTGACAATTTACGCCCCGATTTCGCCAAAATTCCTGATTTATTACCTTTTACAGAAGGAAAGCCTGATTTTATCAAGCCAGGCGCTCGTGCGGAAGCGCTCTACCTTTCACATTTTCCCGAAACGCCCGAAGAAGCCGAAAAAGGCCGCAAATATCTCGCTTATGAGGAACTTTTCGAGCTAATTCTAGCGGCCAAGCTTAATCAACAAGAAAACTTACGCTTGAAATCTATTCCCTTGACCTTTCAGCAAGATTTTATTCAAAAACTCGTCAAAAGCTTACCTTTTCAGCTTACTAATGCGCAGCGCCGGGCGGCTTGGGAAATCCTCCAAGACATGGAGCGCGGCGTGCCGATGAACCGCCTCCTCCAGGGAGATGTTGGCTCGGGCAAAACGATCGTGGCGGCGCTCGCGGCGGCCGAAGCTACGCAAAATGATTATCAAACCGCCTTGCTCGCGCCCACCGCCATCCTCGCCACCCAACATTTTGAAAGTCTACAAATTCTCTTCGATAGTTTATCGCACAAATTCAAGCACTTGCGGGTTCCGCGTATCGCCCTCTTGACCGGTGCTACGCCGCACAAAAAAATGCTCAAAAATCTCATCAAGGCCGGCGAGATTGACCTCGTGATCGGTACGCACGCTTTGCTCACCGATGATACCGAATTCCATGCGCTAGCTTTTTGTATTATCGACGAGCAGCACCGTTTTGGTGTTGGCCAGCGCCAAAAACTCCTGCTCAAATCTCCCGCTGACACCGCGCCGCACCTCTTGTCGATGACCGCCACGCCGATTCCGCGTTCGCTTCAACTGACCATTTTTGGCGATCTCGATGTCTCGATTGTTAATGAACTTCCGCCCGGTCGCCAGCCGATTACCACCAAAATCTTGCCAGAAGTCCAGCAAAGTGAAGAGCTATATCCTAAAATGCGCGAATTACTAGCCAAAGGCCAGCAAATTTACTGGATATGCCAAATCATCGAGGAGAAAAACACCAACACTGCTACGCCGGTGAAGAAGCAGGCCGAAAAACTCAAAAAGCTTTTCCCCGAAATCAAGGTCGGTATGCTGCACGGCAAGATGAAGGCCGACGAAAAAGACCAGATTATGGACGATTTTGCCAAGAACAAGATCCAAATCTTAGTCTCAACTACTGTGGTTGAGGTTGGCGTCAACGTGCCGAACGCCAACATGATTGTCATTCAAGATGCTGAAGGCTATGGTTTGGCTCAGCTGCACCAGCTGCGCGGGCGCGTTGGGCGCGGCGATCAGCCGGCCAGCTGCTTTCTCCTCACTACTGGCGAAGGGAAGCCCTCGCGTCGCCTCAAGGAGATGGAAAAATCGACCGATGGGTTCCACCTTGCCGAAGTTGACCTCAAGATTCGCGGTCCAGGTGAGATTTATGGCGCTATGCAGCATGGCGAGCTTGATCTTCAAGTTGCTAACCTCTCTGACACTGAGCTTATTGCCGCCGCCAGCCATCACGCCAGCGAGTTTGCTCATAACCCCGAGAATCTTCAAAATTATCCTGAGCTCGCCTCGCGCATTAAGAAATACCAACAACTCACCACTCTGAACTAATATTACATATAATATATCTCCGTTTCTCCTATATATCTAACTCGTGGCGGGAGTATCAAGATTGACGTTGGCTCCTTGCGAGCGGCAACACTAGTTGGGACGTTTTGGTCAAGCACAGCCCAAAGTTCTTGGCTTCAAGCAGCATATCTTGAGCTAAATGCTAGTGTAGTCTGGTCGGCACATAGCGATGTCCGCTGGTATGGCTTTACGGTTTGGGTTAGCGGTAATGCTTGTAGCCCACAATGTCTTGCGGGTGTTACATCCCTTAGTTAGAAACGTTTATACAGAATTTAGTTCGGACCGCAAAGCCAGTCCAGCGATGGTAATTAGTTGATATAAAAACAGCAGATGAATAAAAACCGAGATAATAACTATAGAGCGGAAGGTCATTCGCAGAGCGCGACCAGTAGCTAGCACCATAAGCAGCTTCCCGCAGAGAGCCTGCCGTTCCATCGATAAATCCGCCACGAGTTAGATATATAGGAGATTCGGAGATGTTTTGATTAAAGTTCCAAAATTGCCATATTCAGACCGAAGACTCGCAATTCATGTTATAATAAAAATAGAACTATGTACTCGACTACGGCCTTGGTGAAAAATTCCAAGCTTTCCGGCAAACTCATTGGCACGCATCAGCAACTCGACCAGGCTGCGCGCCAGATTTTAGCGCGTCAGTTGCCGCGTGGGCGCTATTTTCCTAGTCAAAAAGAGCTTATTCATTTTGAGGGCTCGCGCGGCCCAGATGGTCTAAAACGTAAAAGCCCCGGGATTGACGAACCTTCGCACATGATGGTACTATCTGATGATCTTACAGTTGCAAATCTGATCAAATTAGCCGATAATTCTGCTCCACTTATCGACTTTCCGCCCCTCATCCAACTCATCATGGATCATCGCTGGAATCTTGTCCAGGCCTTGAGAAAGCACAATGACCTGCGCGCTGCTTTCGAAGCGGCTTGGATGGCGCATTATATTGCTGATGGCCTGACACCAGCACACCACTTTCCGCTCTCTGACGCAAAAGAAGAATTGATGACAAACAAAGAATTTGTCAAGATTTTCGGCGAGCCAATCAAGGGTATTATCCATGGCCGCAGCGGCCTTGAGACTGCTCGCAACAACTGGCTCTATTGGGGGGCTGGCGGCTATATGACGAAACACGTCGCTTTCGAATATGGCGTTGCTATCATCGCTGCCGCTTTGCCACGCCGCGCCCTCACACCCAAAATCCCCAAAGCTGATTTTCGTCAAGTAGACGCCTTGCAGGTATTCTTATCTGCTTTGCAAAAAATCGATCAACTTAAAATGTATGATGTTTTTCGCCTTGAAGGTTGGACCACAAAACTCGCCCTTGAAACAAAGAATGTTTTATTGCCTGAAGTTGTGCGTGCTATCGCTCTGATGTGGTATTCTACCGTCGAAGAAGCCTACTATTTATCGCGTCCTCAAAAAGCTAGCCACGCTAGTCATCATGTCGATAATCCTGATAATCCTGACAATCCCAATGCTGGCAAAAAGGTTAAACAAAATGTCTGAGCTCCGCATCACTTCTGGCACTTTCCGTGGTCAAGCTTTCTCGTCGCCACACGATCGAACCGTTCATCCGATGGGCTCACGCGAGAAACTTGCCCTCTTTAACCTATTGCAGCCATATCTAACTACCACTTCGCGCATGCTCGACGCTTATGCTGGCAGCGGCGCACTAGGTTTTGAGGCACTGAGTCGTGGCGCAGCGGAAGTTGTCTTCGTTGAACAAAATCCTAAAATCGCAAAAATCATTGCTCAAAATTCAGAAAAGCTTCGTCTCTTGTCGTCAAGTTTCAAAATCTTGACAATGGCGGTCGAAAAAGCTGTCAACGAATTGTCGAACGAACGATTTGATATTATTATCGCCGACCCACCATACAACAATTTCTCAGCCAGCGCCATTGAATTATTAGCCGAATTATTAGCCGACGAGGGAATTTTAGCACTTTCTCATCCTAAAACTATCGATCCTCTCACTATCAACGACTTAGAGTTGCAGAAAACTCGCACTTATGCCGCTGCAACGTTATCAATCTACCACAAAAATGACCAACATACTATAATAGAGCCAAAGGAGGAGAATCCATGAAAGTCACCAAACTCGAACATTCCGGTCTAATTTTGGAAAAGGACGGCAAGCAGCTCGTCTTCGACCCGGTAGAATTCACTACTAGGCTTCCAGTCATGTCGAATGTGGTCGCCATTATCTTGACGCATAAACACTTTGATCATTTTCAGAAAGGTCAACTTGCCAAAATTTTAGCTGAAAATCCTGACGCGAAGATGATTGGTCCGAGCGATCTTGCCGCCGAAGTTCCCGAACTTCTCATCGCCCAAGCTGGCGATGAACACGAGCTTAGCGGTTTTAAGCTGAAATTCTTTGGCCATGACCATGGTCTCGTATTTGGCGGTGTCATGCCCTGCGAAAATCTGGGCGTCATCGTTGATGAACGCATTGTCAACGCGGGCGACTCGTTTGACCAACCAAAACTCGAGCGCGCGGTCGATCTGCTGCTAGTGCCGGAAGCCGCGCCATGGTGGCATGTAGACCAATGTGTGCAGTTCATCACAGAACTGCAGCCCAAAATCGCCATCCCTACCCACGACGCTTTGCTCTCAGGCTTCGGCAAACAAGTTTTCGGCGGTGGCATCCAAGCAACCTGTGAGAAAATCGGCACCAAATGGCTCGATCTCAAACCGGGCGAAAGCATCGAAATCTGACCTCGCCCAAAGCGAGACCCTCAAAGTTCCCGCTTCAAAACTTCCGCCTCGAAATCTCCGCCCTGCAGTCGCCCACAAATCTTTATTCAAAAATCCTCGTAGTAGGTTTGAATCTTCTCCAGCTCGCCGCCCTCCTTCAATCGCTCATAAGCCTCACGATACACCTGTCTGCTATACTCGCGATCTAAGAATTCTCTCTCGAATCCTTCTCGGCGTTTGGCTAAAATTGGGTTCTTGGTCCAAAGATTAAAATGTCCGTCGCCTGTGATACGTTGTGAAATATAAGCGTAGCATCGCTCAAAATGCTCATCAAAGGTTTTCAAATGAGTATAATTCTTAAAGCTGGTCGCTAGAGTCCGCCAGGCTAGTGTTTCAAGTTCAAAATCACGGTCTGCGTCCGACACGATCCGGCCATAGAAGCTCCGCGGCGGAGTTTTGCGTGAGCCACGATGATCTTCGGCCGCTTCGCGAATCAATTGAATCTCGACCTCAGCGAAAAACTTTCGCAGGCCCTTCTCCTGTGCAATAATTTCGCCTGACGCCAATTCATGATGCTCGCGGTTTTGCTTCAACCCCAAATCATGACAGGATGCAGCGGTATAAACTATATCGAAATCTTTATAGTAATATTCTGCTAACATCAAGGCATTAGCAATTACATTATAAATGTGATTGATGCCGTGCGAGAAGAATTTTGCATAGCGCGGAAAAATCTCCTGTTCCACATAGGATCTTAGTTCATGGTTCACGGCTCCAAGCTGCGGAATACTATCATACGGTGTCGCCATAATTAATTTTAATCACACGCCGACATCTTTTACAAGCCCTTCATAAAATCTCTCCATATTCTCCTATATATCTAACTCGTGGCGGGAATGTCGCGGTGTTCACTGGCTCTTTAAGAAATACAGGTGGCGGTAGTTCTCATTGGTCGCTTACGGCTGGTTTACCTGAACGTTACACGTATAGTTTCAATTCTGATAATACTGTTGCTTATCCGTCCAGCGATAATCATCGTTGGAATGGCTTTACGGTCCAACCTGACAAGTCCGAGAACTCACCTCGAACCAAAAATATCTTGTCTCAACTTTGCCACAACTTACGTCGAAGCTAGAAAAACTTACGTTTTTTATTTTCGAATTCTTACCCCCTGTTATTTAGCTGATTTTTCGCCTATAAAAAATCTTACTCCAACCTCCAACAAACGAGCAACTAACTTTCAAAAGTTTACTTCAGGGCTAGAGAAGTTTACTCTGGCGCTAGAAAAACCTACAAATTGTCGTTTTTCGGACCGTCAAGCCATTATAACGATAGCTAATGTTTGTCGGACCAATCGTGGTATTGCCAATATAGAGCATATTTGCGTAGCGTTCAGACGCATAAGCCGTGATCGCCCAGTGATTACCCGCATAGCCTATACCCCTCAAAGCCCCATATTCTTCGTTTATATTCCCGCCACGAGTTAGATATATAG